>NZ_CP108101.1:4596842-4903298 GCF_036195325.1 Streptomyces sp. NBC_00234
GCCGATCGTCCGCTCGGGGATCGGCGAGCGGAGCATGTTCTTCCTCGTGCCGCCGCAGACCGTGGCCGCCTATCGCTGGCCCCCCGGAACGGAGGCCCTGGGCCGGGACGGGCGGGGTGCGGCGTTCGTCGGGGTGCCGGCGCTGGACGGGGCGACCTGGCCGCTCGACTGGCGTTCCCGGCCGACGGCGGATGTGCCGTACGTCGACGCGGAGTTGCTGTACGAGCTGACGCTGGGAGTCGTGGCGCAGCAGAGGTGATGCCGGGGATTCCGTATATCGCGGGCATATCGAAAAGCGCATACGCCCCTGCAACGGCCCTCCGTCTCCAATGGGGGCATGGACCACAACGCATCCCTGTCGGCCCCGCCCCGCCGCACGCGCAGGATCGTGCTGCTCGGCCTGGCGATCCTCGGAATGGCGGGCGCTGTGTTCGTCGTGCGGGGGCCGCTCATGATGGCCGCTCCGAGGTGCATGGCCGGGCGGTGGCACGGCTGCTTCGACACGTTCAACGGTGTGGTGCTCATGACCCTGGTCGCGCTGCCGTTGGCCGTGCTGGCGGTGTGGGCTCTGGCGCACCGTCGGCGGGCCGCCGGCGTCACGTCGGCGTGGCGGATGTCGCTGGCCGAGGTGGGCATGGTCCACGGGACGGTGCCGTTCGTCTGGATGACCATGATGCCGGGCGCCGGGGCCGGTGTCGTCCCCCCGCGGGTGAGCCTGGTGCCGCTGCGGGACCTGGTCGCGATGGGGCCCCTCGGGATCGTGGGCAACCTGCTGGTCTTCGCGGCGCTGGGGTTCTTCGCCCCGATGCGGTTCGCGGCGCTTGCGTCCGTGCCGCGAATCCTGGCTCTCGGGGCGGGCTGCTCGGTCCTGGTCGAAGCCGCGCAGTACGTCCTGGACCTGGACCGGGTGTCCTCCGTGGACGACGTCCTGGTCAACGCCGCAGGCGCGGTGCTGGCCGGGCTGGCGTCGCGCCGCTGGTGGCGCACCGCGGCGGACGGGCCGTCCGACCGGCTTCGCCCGGCGCCGGCACTGGCAGGCAGGGGAACCTGATCCGAGGTGCCGACATCGAAGGGTGGAACACGAGAGCTTCGCCACGGGCACGGTCTCAATTCCCGTGCTGAGCGAGGGCGAGGCCACTCGGCAAAGAGGAAGGCACTCCTCTTCTTTGCGGCGTCTACTGAGGGGGAAACACATGAGCTGGACCAGGCGATCCGCCGGCTTGCTGGTAGCGGCGGCCATGGTGATGTCAGTAGCCGCGTGCACGGCCGACGGCGGTGGCGATGGAGCCTCCTGCGTCGCTCAGTACACCTACCAGGACATAACGTATCAAGACGTGGGGAACGTGAAGTTCACGCTCGGGAAGAAGCTCGGAGTCGCCACCGAACCGCCCTGCGAAGACACCGGCGGCCGGGGCAAGAGCGAGGAGCCGGCCGGTTCGACGGAGACTGCCTACGAAGTGGACGGCATCTCTCCCGAGGTCGCCATCGCCGTTGGGGGCACGCCGGAGACAGCCAGGTTCTTCGCCGTCGACTCCGGCTCAGGGCTCCCGCCCGAGGTGCGGAAACTGATCGACGGTTCCTGATCCGGAACGCGGGGTTCGGTGTGGTTCCACACCTCACCGAGACCGCCGATTGATCACGACTCGATACGCGCCCTAGACGCCTCCGATGCGGCTCTGAGCCGCCGGCACCACCTTGCCGATCGTAGTGGCGAGCGTGGCTCCGAGGGCGCTGACGCCGACCAGGGTCAGCCAGATCGCGGCTGCCCCGATGGACAGCAACCCGGAGAGTGCGGCCGGAGCGACCGCTCCGGCGACAGTCACGGCGAGCTGGTTGAGGGCCAGGTACCGGCCGCGGAGAGCGTCCGGGGCGCTCTCCGCGGCGACCGTCGACGTGATGGGGCCGCCGAGGATTTCACCGAAGGTGTAGCTGCCTGCGCCGAGCAGCACGACGCCGACCGCGAGGGCGAGCGCAGCCACGCGGTCGGCGGCGAGGAACAGGAGGTAGCCGGCCGCGAAGCAGGCGTGTCCGGCGACGAGGACGCGGCTGCGGATCCGCCCGCTGAGCCACCCGACGACGATGCCTTGGCCGAAGCCGACCATCAGGGCGTTGAGCGTGAAGACCGCGCCGGCAGTCCAGCCAGGCAGTCCCAGCACATCCACGGCGTAGACCGGTATCGCGATGTTGAGCACGAACAAGGAGATGGCGAAGCACAGTTGATGCGCGACCAGTGCCAGGTACCGCCGGTCCCGGAGCACGTGCCCCCAGCCTCCGGCAGCGTCCTGGCCCGCCTCGGGACGGATATTCGGCACGGCCCGCATCAGAAGGAAGGCAGTGACATAGGACAGGGCGTTGACGACCACGATCGCGGTATAGGCGCCGTGAGTACCGAAACTGATGGCGACGGCGCAGAGGAGGCCGCCGAGTGCGTAGCCGAGGTTGCGTACCGACCCCAGGAGACCGAACCAGCGCTCGCGTTGGCCGGGCGCGGCCAGCGCCGTGACGGTCACGCCGTAGCAGCTGAACGACACCGCCCGCCCGGCACTGTTCAACCAGGCGCAGATGACGATCTGCCATGTCTGGTCCACGAGGAGGTATCCGGCGAAGCCGAGCGCCTGGGCCAGGTTTGCCGCCTGCAGTACCGGCTTGGCGCCGTACCGGTCGGCCAGTCCTCCGATCAGAGGGCCAGCCGGGAGCGCCAGCAGCCCGGCCGTCGTCAGTGCCGCGCCCACCTGCACCAGCGTCAGCGGCGTCGTGGCCAGGAAATACAGCATCGAAACGGGGACGAAGACGCCGGTGCCGATCGAGTCGATGACGATCGCTGCGACGAAACGGCCGTGCCGGGCTATCGAGGGACGGACCGCGCCATGGGGAGTAGTCACCAGCCGGACGGTATAGATTCTATACCGGTATCTACAACGCTACCGGGAGTCGTGCATGGGTAACGCCTACAACGTCATGGCCGCGACCTGCCCCAGTCGCACCGTTCTGCACCGGATCGGGGCGCGCTGGACGGTGTTCGTCGTCAACGCGCTGGACGACAGGCCGAAGCGATTCACCGAGCTCAAGGCGCACATCCGGGGGATCACACCGAAGGCGCTCACCGAGACGCTTCGCGCGATGGAGTACGACGGTCTGATCTCTCGCACGGAGATTCCCGCGAATCCCCCGCATGTCGAGTACGCCCTCACCGACCTCGGGCGGTCGCTGCTGACACCCCTACGTGCCGTCCGGGAATGGGCCGAGAGCCACGTCCCCGACATCGAACGCGCCCGCGCACAAGCCGATGCGCAACGGTAATCCCGTTCGCCGATGAGTGCGGTTGGCGGTCCTGCCCATGCCCGAGGGGCAGAAACGCCTCCGCAACCGGGCGCAGGCCGGCCCGCGAGAACTAACGTGGTGCCACCGCGGCCACATGATCCGCCGGGCCGGGCTCAGTGATCAAGCCAGTTGAGACGATCTCCTAGGGTTCGGACATGCGCGTACTGATCGTGGAGGACGAGCCCTACCTGGCCGAAGCCGTCCGTGACGGCCTGCGGCTGGAGGCGATCGCCGCCGACATCGCAGGCGACGGCGACTCCGCTCTGGAAATGCTCAGGGTCAACTCCTACGACCTCGCGGTCCTCGACCGGGACATCCCCGGCCCCTCGGGCGACGAGGTCGCCCGGCGCATCGTCGCTTCCGGCAGCGGCATCCCGATTCTCATGCTCACGGCCGCCGACCGGATCGACGACAAGGCTTCCGGGTTCGAGCTCGGCGCCGACGACTACCTCACCAAACCGTTCGAGCTGCGGGAGCTCGTCATGCGGCTGCGGGCGCTCGACCGCAGACGCGCGTACGCCCGGCCCCCGGTCCGCGAGATCGCGGGCCTGCGGCTCGACCCCTTCCGCCGGGAGGTCTTCCGCGACGGACGCTACGTCGCCCTCACCCGTAAACAGTTCGCCGTGCTGGAAGTCCTCGTCGCCGCCGAGGGCGGGGTCGTCAGCGCCGAAGAGCTGCTGGAGCGGGCCTGGGACGAGAACGCCGACCCCCTCACCAACGCCGTGCGCATCACCGTCTCCGCACTGCGCAAACGGCTCGGCGAACCATGGATCATCGCCACGGTGCCCGGCGTCGGCTACCGGATCGACATCGAGCCGGGGGCCGGACACGCGGGAGGAGACCGTGGATAGAGCTCCTGGTCCGAGTGTTCGCCTCAAGCTCACCCTCAGCTACGCCGCCTTCCTCATGATTGCCGGCGCCCTGCTGCTCGCCGCGGTGTGGGTGTTCCTCCTGCGGTACGTCCCCGAGCAGGCGCTCATCGTCCCCGGTTCCACCGGCAACCCCACCGATGGTGTCTTTCCCGTCCGTTCCAACCTCCTGCACGTATTCGCTCCGAGGGCAGCCGCCGTCCTGGCGTTCCTGCTGGTACTCGGCCTCCTGGGGGGATGGCTCCTCGCCGGCCGGATGCTCGCGCCCCTCACGCAGATCACGGATGCGGCACGGGTTGCCGGGGACGGGTCGCTGTCCCACCGGATCCGCTTGAAGGGCCGCCAGGACGAGTTCCGTGAACTCTCCGACGCGTTCGACTCGATGCTCGACCAACTGGAGTCCCACGTCGCCGAGCAGCAGAGGTTCGCCGCGAACGCCTCCCACGAACTGCGCACCCCGCTGGCGATCTCGCGGACGCTCCTCGACGTCGCCCGCAAGGACCCCACGCGGGACCGGGGCGAACTCGTCGAACGCCTGCAAGCGGTCAATACGCGGGCGATCGACCTCACCGAGGCACTCCTGCTGCTCAGCCGCGGCGACCGCGGGAACGTCACCCGCGAGAGCGTCGACCTCTCCCTCGTCGCCGAGGAAGCCGCGGAAACCCTGCTGCCCCTCGCCGAACAGCGCCGGATCACGCTCGACGTCACCGGCGGGGCGGCCCGGACCAGCGGCTCCGCGGAACTCCTGCTGCGGATGGTGACGAACCTCGTCCAGAACGCCATCGTCCACAACCTCCCCGCAGGTGGCACCGTGACGGTTCACACCGAGGTGCAGGGCGACACGAGCGTGCTGCGGGTCGAGAACACGGGCCCTCGGCTCCCACCCGACCTCGTACCGACCCTCACCGAACCCTTCCAGCGCGGCACGGAGCGCGTACGCACCGACGCGTACGCCGGGGCCGGCCTCGGTCTGGCCATCGTCGAGAGCATCGTCCGGGCCCACGACGGGTCCCTCGGCCTCGTCCCCCGCCCCGACGGCGGTCTCCTCGTCACGGTCGGGCTGCCCTCGTCCCCACCGGGCGACTCCCGCTCCGTACGGGAGAACCTCTAGCGGCTCGAACTCCCGCCCCGCGCCTCAGCTGTTGGTCAGGGTGCGGCCGAGGAGGGCGAGCAGGCGGTCCCAGTGGCGCTGCAGCGCGGCGGGGTTGAAGGCGTCGGTGTCGGCCATGGTGAAGCCGTGGACGGTGCCGGGGTAGATCTCCGCGGTGTAGTCGACACCTGCGGCATCCAGGGCCCGGGTGAGCTCGCCGAGGCTCTCCGGCGACATGTCGTTCTCGGAGATGCCGAAGTGGACTTCGGCGGCGAGCCCGGAGGCGAGGCGGTGCGGGCTGTCGGGCGCGTCGGTGACGAGGAACCCGGGGTGGAATCCGGCGAGGGCGGCCACCTGGCCGGGATGGGCGGCCGCGGTGCGCATCGCCAGGACGGCGCCGATGCAGTAGCCGATCACGGCGACCGGTCCTGCGCCGACCTCGGGCCGGGTGGTGAGGAACCCGAGATAGGCGTCGGCATCGCGCAGGACACGCTCGGTGGTGTGCTTCTCGACGAAGGGCATCAGCTGGTCGACGACCGCGGGCCGGATGTCTGTGCCGATGTGCCCGGGAAGGTCGATCACCGGCGTGGGGCCGTGCCGGTAATAGAGGTTGGGCACGAGCACGTAGTAGCCGTGCCCGGCCAGTTCGCGGGCCCTTTCCTCCAGCACGGGCCGCACGCCGAAGACGTCCGTGTACAGCAGCACTCCGGGGTGTCGCTCGCCGTCGTCGGGGAAGGCGGCGAAGGCGTCGGCCCGGCCGTCCGCGGTGGGAATCTGCACTGTCGTGGTGGGCAAGATCTTCCTCTCCTGGAGTTTCGCTCCAATAGCGTTAGTGGCACTAACAGTTCGGCGCGAGTGAAGGTATATCGTTAGTGGGACTAACGCAACGCGGAGGATGGGTCCCATGAGCAGAGCCGAAGCCGCGGACGTGCCCGACGACGGCGCGCTCAAGACGCCCGACAGGCTGCGCCGTTGGGCGAGTCGGCTGTTGTCGCAGCTGACCATGCGGTCGGACCGGCTGATGACCGAGGGGCTGGCCCGGGCCGACGCCCGCAAGTGGCACTACGCCGTGCTCGCCTCGCTGGAGGAGCACGGGCCGGGCAGCCAGGCGGAGCTGAGCAGACGCTCCGGCATCTACCGCAGCGACATGGTCGGCGTGCTCAACGAACTGGCCGAACGCGACCTCGTCGAGAGGGCGCCGGATCCCGGCGACCGGCGCCGCAACGTCATCACCATCTCCTCGGAAGGGCGCCGGCGGCTACGCCGCCTCGACACGGTCCTGGACGACCTCCACGACGAACTGCTCGCGCCGCTGAACCCGGACGAACGCGCGCAGTTCGTCCATCTGCTCACCCGTCTTCTGGAGCACCACACCCGGACCTCCTGAGTCGCACCCGGAGGGCGCCGGCAGTCCAGGTACGGGCCGTCGAGGGTGTGGCGGAGCCACCGCCGGGGCGGTGGGGCGAGGAGAATGTGGGGCTCCCACGGTGGGGGCGATACGGCCCTCTCCTGTGCCCGTGATCCCGAGGAGGACCGGTGATGGACACCAGGGTGAAGCAGCGGACCGGAGCGGCGGGGGGCCGGGTCCGGTCCCGTGTTCGCCAGCAACTGCTCGATGCGGGCCTTGAGTTGTTCGGTGTGCAGGGGTACGCCCACACGACGGTGGGCGCCTTGTGCGAGGAGGCCGGTGTGCCGGAGGAGGTGTTCCGGGAGGAGTACGACTCCCTGGAGGGCCTGCTGATCGCCCTGCACAGCCGGGTGACGACGAACGGGATGCGGGCGGCGGAGAACGTCCAACTGGCCGAGGACATCGACGAGTGCGGGCCGCAGGAGCGGGTGCGGCGGCTCTTCGACGCCTACGTGGACGCCGTGACGCGCGATCCCCGCGAGGCGCGCGTGACGTTCGTCGAGGTGCTGGGCGTGAGCCCGGCCGTGGACGAACACTGCCGGCGCTGGCGGGACACGTGGGTCGAGTTCTACGCCGCCGCGACGGAGCGGGCGGTGGGGCGGGGCGAGGCGGTGAACACGGACCACCGGGCCGACGTCATCGTGATGGTCAACACGATCCACGAACTCATGGCCCACCACGCCCGCCGCCCCCGCCGCGCGAGGCCGGAGGACGTGTCCGGCGAACTGACGTACCTGGCGCTGACGTTGCTGACGGCGGAGTAGGACGGCCGGAGTTACGCGGTGTCCTCGCCCGGGGACGGTCCGGCGGCCTTCGCGCGGGACTTCGCGGCCTTCTCGGGCGTGCCCGCCTCCTCGTAGGCGGCAGCCGAACGGAGCCACGTCTCACGGATCTGTCCGGGGTCGCCGTCGGCCGCCGTGAGGGTGGTGGCCACCTCGCGCAGGGCCTGTCCGGTGAGGAAGTGGTCGTGCGTGTCGATCAGGAGCTCCGCCGCCCGATTGCCCGCGGCGAGTGCCTCGTCGAGACGGCCCAGGGCCCGCAGGACGGTGCCGAGGTTGTTCCACGCCTTCGCTTCGCCGTGGCGATCGCTGGTGTCCAGGTAGATGGTCCGCGAGGTCTCGTGGGCGGTGATGGCCTCCTCGTAGCGCTCGACCTCCTGGAGGGAGAGGCCGAGGTTGTTCAGGGCCTGGCCTTCGGCGTGCTGGTTGCCGGTGGTGCGGTGGATGGTGCGGGCGGTCTCGTGGGCGGTGATGGCCTCCTCGTACCGGTGCACCTGGTGGAACGTCGATCCGAGGTTGCTCCACGCGCTGCCTTCGCCGTGCTGGTCGCCGATGGTCCGCCAGATGGTGCGGGCGGTCTCGTGGGCGGTGATGGCTTCGTCGTAGCGGCCCACTTCGTGCAGCGTGACGCCGAGGTTGCCCCAGGCGCTGGCCTCACCGTGCTGGTTGCCGGCCTTCCGGCAGATGGTGCGGGCCGTTTCGTGGGCGGTGATGGCCTCCTCGAAGCGGCGCACTTCCTGGAGCGCCACCCCGAGGTTGCTCCAGACGCCGCTGATGCCCTCCTGGTCGCCGGACTTCTCGAAGATCGTGCGGGCGGTCTCCAGTGCGGCGATCGCCTCCTCGTGACGGCGCGTCTGCTGCATGGCGGCGCCGAGGTTGGCCCACGCCTGGCCTTCGCCGTAGTAGTCGCCGACGCGTCGGTGGGCCGCCAGCGCCAGCCCGGTGAGGGTGATGAGCTCGCCGAAGTGGCGGCGCCAGGTCAGGTAGTGGGTCAGCCGGTTGGGGAGCAGCATGACCGTCGAGGTGTCACCGAGGGCGTGCGCCATGTGGGTCGCGTTGATCAGGTTGGAGCGTTCCGCGTCCATCCAGTCCAGGGCCTGGAACCGGTTCTCGAACAGGCCGGACAGGGCGACCGATCCGGGCGGCCGGAAATGCGTGCTGGCGGCGTCCGTCATGCGCAGGTAGTACGTCAGCAGCCGGGCGCGGGCCTGTTCGTAGCGGCGCTTCGTGGGGCGTCCCCGGGCCGCGTGCAGGCGCGCCTGCTCCGTCGCGTACTCGCGTACCAGGTCGTGCATCTGCCACCGGCCGCGCAGCGCGCCGCGGTCCAGGAGGTGGGCCTGCGTGAGCCGGGTGAGGAGGCGGTCCACCTCCGTCGCGGGACGGTCGGCCAGGGCGGTGGCCGCCGTGGTGGAGAGGTCGGGGCCGGGGTTGAGGCTGATGAGGCGGAAGAGGTCGGCCTCCTGTGGGGTCAGGCGGTCGGCCGACTGGTCGAAGGCGGCGCGGAGGTTGCGTTCGCCGTCGTCCAGGCCGGACAGCCGGTCGCCCGCGGTGGTGAGCGCCTGGACGCGTTCGGCGAGGGGCTGGCCGGGGTCGCCGGCCATCAGGGCGGCCGTGATCTGCAGGGCGAGCGGCAAGTAGCCGCAGGCCAGCGCCAGTTCCTCGGCGTCCGTCGGAGACCGGTCGACCCGGTCGTCGTCGGGGTCGGCCACCTGGAGGACCTTGCGCAGGACGTCGACCGCCGCCTCGGGCTGGAGGGTGTTGAGGTTCTTCAGCCGGGCGCCGATGCCCGGGAGGGTGTGGCGGGAGGTGATGAGCGCGGCGTGCGGGCGGGCGGGCAGCAGCGTCCGTACCTGCTCGGCCGTGGAGGCGTTGTCCGCGATCAGCAGGATGCGCTCGTTCCTGCGCGCCAGTGCGTCGAGCTGGGAGCGGTAGAGCGCTTCCCGTTCGCTGAGCGTCGGCGGGATGTGTTCGGCGGTGACCCCGAGGGAACGCAGCAGGGCGTCGAGGGCCTCTTCGGGCCGTACGGGTGCGGGGTCGTAGCCGCGCAGGTTGATGCGCTGGACCCCGGTGAACCAGTCGCGGCCCACGGCCGCGTGGGCGACCGCGTGGGCAAGTGTGGTCTTGCCGACGCCGGGGAGTCCGGCGACCGCACCGGCCACCGGCCCCGTACCGCGGGCCGGGTCGAGGAGGGTCATCAGGTCGTCGATCTCGTGGTCGCGGCCCGTGAACTCCTCCGGCAGCGGGGGCAGGGAGGCCAGGGCCGTCGGCACCGGTGCGTACTGCTGCACGTACGTGTTGTTCTGCGTCCCGTCGCCCTGGACCGGGCCGTTGAACGCGCCCTGCCGGAAGTCGTTGGGGCGGCCGGGACCACGCCCGCCGTACCCCTGCCCTCCGGCGGCCCTGCGCCGGCCGGACTTCTTGGCGCCCATCTGCCCCGGCCGCCCTACCGGTTGAACGTGTTGTGCTGGGTGCCGCTGCCCTGCACCGGGCCCTCGAACTTCGCTCCCCGGAAGTCGTTGTGGACCGCTCCGGGAGTGACCGCCTCCGGGTCGATGGCCCGGACCGCCTCCTCCAGCTCCGCCGCCGCCTCCGGGTCCGCGGTGAGCGAGGCATGGAACATCGCCTCCCACACCCGTACCGCCCGGGCGAACGCCTCGTCCGCCTGGACCTGGGCGCGCAGTGCCTGTTCGAGCTCGCCGGCGCGGTTCCGGTCCTCTGGCCGGCCCTCCAGCGCCGTCAGCGCGGTCTCGGTGGTGTCGGGCTCCGCGGGCCCACCGTCCACGGCGTCCGGGCCGGGGTCGCGGCGGCGGCGGACCAGGCCGGTCAGGCCCACCCATGCCTGACGGCCGATCTCGCCGCCCGCACCGCCGGCCAGCGCGGCCAGCACACCCAGTGAAATCGGGTCCATCGAACCCACCCCCGCAACAGATCGACCACAACCGGTGAGGTACCACCGTACGATCGGCCGCCGAGGGGCCGCAGGCGAATTGCGCAGCCTGGAGGGCCTGTTACCCGGCCGCGTAGGGTCCGCCGACGCCCCATGCCTGATGCATCGCGTCGGCGAAGGCGCCGGCCAGCCGGTGTTCGCCGCTCGGGCCGGGATGGGTGCCGTCGTACGTGTCCTCATGGATGTCGTACGCGGTCGGGCGCGAGGCCAGCAGTACGGGCGACATCGGCTGATCGAGGTCGGCCACGGCCTTGGCGAGGAGCACGTTGAAGCGGTCGCACTCGGCGGCGAAGGGGGCGTCGGACTCGGCCCGGATGTTCGGTATGACGGGCAGGAGGACCATCCGGACGTGCGGATTGGCGGCGCGGGCCGCCGCGATGAACGCCCGCGCGTTCGCCGCGGTCTGCTCGCTGTCCGTGTAGAAGCCGAGGTCTATCAGGCCCAGGGAGACGAGCAGGACGTCGGCGCGGGTCGTGGTGACCACGTCCGCGATCGCCGGGGCCATGTGGAGCCAGCCCTCGCCCCAGCCGGCCAGATGGCGGCGGGCGGCTTCGGGGAAGGCGGGGTCGCCGTACGCGTACGAGACGGGGGCGTTCGCCCCGGCGTCGTACAGCTCGGTGCGCGGGCCGACGATCGCGTATCCGCCGGGCAGCGTCGCTTCGAGGTGCTGCCACATCCGGTAGCGCCAGGTGAAGTCGCCGGAGCTCCCGATGGTCATGGAGTCGCCGACGAAGAGAAAACGCATGGCGCAATCATTGCCGATCAACGCTCCGGCCTGCGACGTGACGATGGACACTTGTGCCATGCGTGCCTATCTGACTGCTTCCGGTGCCGCCCTCCTGCTGGTCCTGACGGGGGCGGTCCCGGCCGTGGCCGACGACGGGGCCGACCGGAGCTTCACGATCGAGGACCCCCGGATCACGGAGTCCAGCGGCCTCGCCGCCAGCCGTCTCCACCCCGGCGTCTACTGGACGCACAACGACAGCGAGGACGGTCCCTACGTCTACGCCGTCGACTCCCGGACCGGGAAGACCGTCGCGACGATCACCATGCAGGGGGTGGGAGAGCCGCGCGACGTGGAAGGGATCTCGATCGGGCCGGACGGAGATCTGTACGTCGGTGACATCGGCGACAACCTCGACGGGTCCTGGGACCACGTCTGGATCTACCGCTTCCCCGAGCCGAAACAGCTGCGGGACGCCACGGTGCGCGCGACACAGTTCGACGTGACGTACGCGGACGGGGCGCGCAACGCCGAGGCGCTGATGGTGCACCCGAAGACCGGACGGGTCTACATCGCCTCGAAGAACGAGGACGGCGGCGGGCTGTACGAGGGGCCCGCCCGGCTCTCCACCGGCGGGAACAACGTGTTCCGACGGGTGGGCGAGGTGCCGTGGGTGACGGACGGGGCGTTCTCGCCGGACGGCACGCAGCTGGTCCTGCGGTCCTACTTCAGCGCGCGCGGGTACGCGTTCGAGAACGGCAGGCTCGGTGCCGACCACGGGGTGAGCGCACCGTTCCAGGGGCAGGCCGAGTCGGTGACGTACACGGCGGACGGTTCGGCGCTGATGTTCGGCTCGGAGGGGTCGGGCAGCGACGTGGTGCGGGTGGACGTGGACGGCGGGAGCGGCGGTGACGACACCGAGGCGCCGTCGGACGCTCCCGGGGGCGGCGCCGCCACGAACGGCGGGTCGGACGGGGGCGCGAACGCGGACGGGGGCGAGGGCGGCGAGAAGGGGAGTGCCGCGCTCGGGGCGGTGATCGTCGCCGCGGCGGCGGTCGGCGCGCTGGCGCTGAGGAGGCGCCGCCGGGCGGGCTGAGCCGGCCGGCTCACCAGGGCCTCCCGCTCGGATCACGCCGGGCCTGCGGGGGTCACCCTGCGGCACGCCGCTCGACGAGGACGTCGAAGCCGTCGATCAGGCGCGCGAGCCCGAACTCGAAGTGGTCGAACTCCGAACCGAACGCGTCGTCGGAGAGCTCGGCCATCCGCGGGTACTCCCCGCTGAGCATGGCCCGTTCCAGGTAGGGGCGCTGGCTCTCCCAGAAGGCGGCGTCGCTGAGGCCGGTCTGCCGGGCGGCCTCCGTGGCGTCGTTCTGCGTGCGGGCGAGGCCCTCGACGAAGCTGTTGACGGTGATGATCACGCCGATCAGCTCGGGGTCGCTCAGCCCCATGCCCCCGAGGCCGGCCAGGGCCGAATCGAGGCCGCGCAGGGCGCTGGGGCCGAGCACCGAACGGGCTTGGTTGATCTTGAGCAGCCAGGGGTGGGCGCGGAGGTTGGCCAGGTAGGTGCGGGCCATGAGATCGACGGCCGTCCGCCAGTCCGCCGGCACCTCGGAGGCTTCCGCGGCGAGCGGTTCGCCCAGGACGCGGTCGAGCATCAGATCCAGCAGCTCGGCCTTGCCGGGGACGTACCGGTAGAGCGACATCGTGCCGGTGCCGAGCTCGGTGGAGAGCCTGCGCATCGAGACGGCGGCCAGACCTTCGGTGTCCGCGACGGCGACGGCGGCGGAGACGATCCGGTCGAGGGTGAGGCCGGGCTTGGGGCCGCGGCTGGGACGGTCGCCGGTACCCCACAGGAGTTCCAGACTCCGCGCGATGTCCCCGCTTCCGGTGGTCGTGCCGTCTGCCGCCGCCGCTGGTCCGCTCTTCGTCATGGGCTCAGCGTAATGCTCCGAGAAAGAATTGAGTACGGTGTACTCTCAGTTGGGTACGGTGTACTCAGTTCACCGTTCGTCATGCATCGTTCATGAGGGGAGAGCCATGACCGCGTCCGGATACGCCGTACTGGCCGAAGGGGTCGTGAAGCGGTACGGGGGGAAGCGGGGTGACGCGGAGAAGCGGGCGCTCGACGGCTTCGACCTGGCCGTCCGCCCCGGCACCGTCCACGGTCTGCTCGGGCCGAACGGGGCCGGCAAGACCACCGCCGTCCGGGTCCTCGCCACCCTGCTGCGGTTCGACGGGGGCAGAGCCGAGGTCGCGGGCGTCGACGTGGCGCGCGAGCCCCGGCTCGTACGGAGCAGGATCGGGCTCACCGGGCAGTACGCCGCCGTCGACGAGGTGCTCACGGGCCGCCAGAACCTGGAGATGTTCGGCCGCCTCTTCCACCTCGGCCATGCCGGGGCGCGCCGGCGGGCGGGCGAACTGCTGGAGAGGTTCGACCTGGTGGACGCCGCGGGGAAGGGCGTCAAGGAGTACAGCGGGGGCATGCGGCGGCGGCTCGACCTGGCCGCCTCGATGATTCTCGCGCCGGCGGTGCTGTTCCTGGACGAGCCGACGACCGGGCTCGACCCGCGCAGCCGGGGCGAGGTCTGGGACGCCGTGCGCGCCCTGGTGGCAGGCGGCACGACGGTGCTGCTGACGACGCAGTATCTGGACGAGGCCGACCGCCTCGCCTCGCACATCACCGTCATCGACCGGGGCCGGGCCATCGCCGACGACAGCCCGGACGGACTGAAGGACAGGGTCGGCGGGGACCGGATCGAGGTCGTCGCCGCCGAGCCGGCGGACCTCCCGGCGGTGGCGGAGGCCGTGGACCGGGTGGCCGGCGGCGGGCTCGTCGTCACGGACGCGCCGGGCCGCCGGGTGCACGCCCAGGTCGCCGACCGGGTGGCCGCACTGACCGAGGTGGCGAGAGCCCTCCAGGACGAGGGGATCGCGGTCGACGACATCGGGCTGCGCAGGCCCAGCCTGGACGACGTGTTCCTGCGCCTGACCGGACACAGCACGGATCTGGAGGTCGCGGCATGACCGCGCTCGAACCGCTCGCCCCCGCCGTCCGCGAGCGGAGCCGGCTCCACTGGGCCCTCGCCGACTCCTGGAACATCACCCGGCGCAGCCTCACCCACTACCAGCGCCAGCCCCTCGCCATCATCTGGCAGCTCGGCTTCCCGATCATCTCCGTACTGCTCTACGGATACGTCTTCGGCAGCGCGATGAAGGTTCCCGGGGGCGGCGACTACCGGGAGTTCCTGATGCCCGGGATGTTCGCGACGACCATGACCATGGGCTTCATGAGCACGGCCATGGCGGTGGTCACCGACGTCGGCAAGGGCGTCATCGACCGCTTCCGCTCCATGCCGATGGCCCCGTCCGCCGTCGCCGCGGGACGCGGGGTCGCGGACCTCGTGGTGGCCACCGCCGAGCTGACGATCCTCGCGATCACGGCACTGGCGATCGGCTGGCGGGCGGGCGGCGGCCCGATGGAGGCGGTGGGGGCGTTCGGACTGCTCCTGCTGCTCCGGTTCAGTCTGATCTGGGTGGGTGTCTGGCTGGGGCTCCTGGTCCCGAACGCCGAGTCTGCGGGCGGGCTGTACGCCATCGCGTTCCCGGTCACGATGATCTCCAGCGCCCTGGTCGCCCCCTCGCTGATGCCGGGCTGGCTCGGCACCGCCGCCGCGTGGAACCCGGTCTCCTCGACGGTGACCGCGGCCCGGGAACTGTTCGGCAACCCCGTGGCGAGCGGGGGCACCTGGGTCGAGGAGCACGCGCTGCTGATGGCCCTGGTGTGGCCGCTGGTGATCACGCTGGTGTTCCTGCCGCTGGCGGTGCGCAGGTTCCAGCGGCTCAGCCGCTGACCGGCCGGGGACGGGCCCGGCATAGGGTCGGCTCCCTATGACGACGACCACAGGGCCCGAGCCCTTCTCCACCCCCCGCCTCGACGCGCTGCCGCTCGACACCGCGTACGCCGACGAGATGGCCACCGTCCTCGCGGACCCCGCCCTGCACACCTACACGGGAGGTGCTCCGGAGGACGCGGGTGCCCTGCGCGCCCGCTACGCACGGCAGCTCGCGGGCTCCCCCGACCCCGCCGAACGGTGGTGGAACTGGGTGATCCGGGTACGCGCCGACGGCCGCCTGGCCGGCTACGTCCAGGCGACCGTGCGCGGCACGCGGGCGGAGGTGGCCTGGGTGGTGGGCGCCGGGTGGCAGGGCCGGGGGTACGCCAAGGAGGCGGCGGAGGGCCTGGTCGCGCACCTGCTGGGCGGGGGAGAGGTCCGTACGGTCGTCGCGCACATCCACCCGGACCACGCCGCGTCCGCCGCCGTCGCCGCGGCGGCCGGGCTCGCACCGACGGACGAGTGGGAGGACGGCGAACTGCGGTGGCGCGCGGGCGCGTCCGGCATCTAGGGTGCGCCACCATGACCGAAGCCGACTTCCTGAGCGCGACCCGCGCCTCGTACGACACCTTCGCCGACGCCTACGCGGCCACCTTCCAGGACGAACTGGCGGCCAAGCCCATTGACCGGGCGGTACTGACGAGCTTCGCCGAACTCGTACGGGACGGCGACCGCGGACCCCTGGCCGACGTGGGCTGCGGGACGGGCCGGGTGACGAAGTATCTGCACGAGCTGGGCGCGGACGTGTTCGGCATCGACCTGTCCCCGGGGATGCTGGCCGTGGCCCGGCGCCACTGCCCGGACCTGCGGTTCGAGGAGGGGTCGATGCTCGGCCTCGACCTGCCGGACGGCGGACTGGGCGGGCTGTTGGCCTGGTACTCCACGATCCACGTACCGGACGAGGAACTGCCCCGTGTGTTCGCCGAGTTCTTCCGCGTGCTCGCCCCGGGAGGCCACCTCCTGCTGGGGTTCCAGGCGGGAGACGGGGTGAAGCACCGGACGGAGGCGTTCGGGCACGACATCGACCTCGCGTTCCGGCGTCGCCAACCGGATTGGGTGGCCGGGCTGCTGGTCGAGGCAGGGCTGACGATGACGGCCCGCACGGTGCGCGAGATCGACGAGGAGAGCGACTTCCCCGAGCTGACCCCGCAGGCGTTCCTGCTGGCGCGCAGGCCGATTGTCAGTGGTGCTTGCGAGGATGGTTCCACCGACTGAGGGGGAGCCATGGGGACCTGGGACACCGGCCACTTCGACAACGACACCGCCGCCGATTTCGGCGGCGAGCTGGACGACGCGCCGCCCGGCAAGCGCGAGGCCCTGCTCAGGGACGCGCTGACGGCCGCGGCGGGGACGGGCCGCGAGGACTACCTCGACTCCGACGAGGCCGTGGTGGCGGTGGCCGCCGCCGCGCTGGTCGCCGCGCAGTGCCCGGGCGGAGCCCCGGTGACCACGGCGTACGGACCGGACGACCCCCTGCCGCCGCTCGACCCCGAGCTGCGCGGCCTGGCGGTGCGCGCCCTGGACCGGGTGGTGGGCGAGGAGTCCGAACTCCCGGAGCTGTGGGGCGAATCCGGGGACGGCGCGCAGTGGACGGCGGGCATCGCCGAGCTCAGGGCGGTGCTGGCGGGGGCGGCAGGGGGGTGAAGGCGGACTCAGGCGGGGCGGTGGGTGCCGGTCGCCCCGTCGATCAGTTCGCGGACGATGTCCATGTGGCCGACGTGGCGTACGACGTCCTCCAGCATGTGGATGAGGACCCAGCGCATCGACACCGTCCTCCCGTTCCAGGAGGTGCCCGTGTCGTCCAGGCCGATCTCCTCGATCGCCCGGTCGGCGGCGGCGCGGGCGCGGCCGTAGAAGGCGAGGATCTGCTCGGTCGTCTCGTCCGGGGCGAGCGCCATGTCCTCCGTGGACGGGTCGAACCAGAGCTTCTCCGTCTCGCGGCCGAACGTCGCGCAGAACCAGCCGTACTCGACGGTCGCGAGATGCTTGACCAGGCCCAGCAGATTGGTTCCGGTGGGGGTCATCGGGCGGCGCAACTGCTCGTCGTCCAGACCCTCCAGCTTCCACAGCACCACGTCACGGTGCGCGTCGAGACTGGTGTGCAGGGATTCCTTCTCGCCGCCTGCGGTGTACGGCACGGTCTTCGTCATGGGCGGGAAGGTAGCAACCGCCACTGACAGGGCTTACGGACGGGGGTGGCCCGCCCGGACCAACTCGGCCACGTCAAGGGCGACTTCGGCGCCGATGGAAGCCGGGAGAGGGGCTTCCTGCCCGGGGGCGTACACCTCGTGACGGTCGTATCCGCCGGCCAGGGGCTCGGTCAGGACGTGAATCCGGTCGTGCTTCCGGTCGACGATCACATAGACCGGAACCTTGGCATCGGCGTAGGCGACCACCTTGTTGCGCAGGTCGTTCTGGTAATTGCCGGACGTGACCTCGAGCACCAGGCGGAAGACGGCGGGGTCGTAGCAGTTGTTCTCGATCAGGTGCTCGTCGAGGTCGGCGTCGACGATGGCCAGGTCGGGGATGGCGTAGTCCTCGGGTCCGCCGGGCAGCCACAGGCCGATTCCCTGGAGGACCTCCGATTCTCCGTCGTCAAGCCCAGCAGCGATGAAGGGGCGCATCAGCTTGGTCAGGGCACGGGCGTGCGGGCCGTCCGGGGGTGGGGCCACGGTGATGACGCCTCCGATGATCTCGACGCGGTAGCCCGGAAGCTGCTCCATGAGTCTGTTGGCTGTTTCGAGCAACGCTTCCGGCTCACCGTCACAGGGGTGCTCGACTGCTGCTGCAGACATTGCGGGCCTCCTGGAAGGGCGGGTGTCGAGACCATCATCGTAGGACGGGGCGCGCGCCCATGTCCTGCGCGCGATGCGCCACCCGGTCGAGTGATGCGGAAACGGCCCTGCCCGCCGAAGCGTGCAGGGCCGTTCCCGTAGGCGTAACCGCTACAGCTTCTCGATCACGTAGTCGATGCAGGCCGTCAGCGCCTGGACGTCCGCCGGGTCGATCGCCGGGAACATCGCCACGCGCAGCTGGTTGCGGCCCAGCTTGCGGTACGGCTCGGTGTCGACGATCCCGTTGGCGCGCAGCACCTTCGCGATCGCCGAGGCGTCGATCTCGTCCGCGAAGTCGATCGTGCCGATGACCTGCGAGCGCTTCGCCGGGTCGGTGACGAACGGGGTCGCGTGCTTGGACTCCTCCGCCCAGCCGTACAGGTTCCGCGCCGACTGCGCGGTGCGGCCGGTGGTGAAGTCCAGGCCGCCCTGGGTGTTCATCCACTTCAGCTGCTCGTTCAGGAGGAACAGCGTCGCCAGGGCCGGGGTGTTGTACGTCTGGTTCTTGAGCGAGTTGTCGATCGCCGTCGGGAGCGAGAAGAACTCCGGGACGTGGCGGCCCGACGCGTGGACGCGCGCGGCGCGGTCCAGGGCTGCCGGGGAGAACACCGCGATCCACAGGCCGCCGTCGGAGGCGAAGGACTTCTGCGGGGCGAAGTAGTAGACGTCCGTCTCGGTGATGTCGACCGGCAGGCCGCCCGCGCCCGAGGTGGCGTCCACCAGGACCAGGGAGCCCTCGTCGGCGCCCGCGACACGCTTGATGGGTGCCGCGACACCCGTCGAGGTCTCGTTGTGGGTGAAGGCGTAGACGTCGACGCCCGCCTCGGCCTGCGGCTCCGGGTGGGTGCCCGGGTTGGAGGCGATGACGGTCGGGTCGGCCAGCCACGGGGCGAGCTTGGCGGCCTTGGCGAACTTCGACGAGAACTCGCCGAAGTTCAGGTGCTGGGACTTCGAGTCGATCAGGCCGTGCGTCGCGACGTCCCAGAAGGCGGTGGAGCCGCCGTTGCCGAGGACGACCTCGTATCCCTCGGGGAGGGAGAAGAGGCTGCGCACACCGTCACGTACCTCGCCGACCAGGTTCTTGACCGGAGCCTGGCGGTGGGACGTACCGAGGAGGGAGGTGCCGGTGGCGGCCAGCGCGTCGAGCGCCTCCGTCCGCACCTTGGAGGGCCCGGCGCCGAAGCGTCCGTCGGCGGGCTTGATGTCAGCGGGGATCTGGATATCGGCCACGAGCCGGAGCGTAGTCGGTCCGGTGGACGGTCGAGGACCGTGTCCGTCGGATGAGACGCATGCTCCAGCTCGTGGACGAGGTCCAGGTCAGCCCAGGTCGACCGGGAGTTCGAACAGGTCGTTCTGGGTGACGATCGGCTTGTTGCGCAGTTCGGAGGCCGGCACCGCGAGGTCCAGCTCCGGGAAACGCTCGTACAGCGCCGGCAGGGCCACCCCCGCTTCGAGGCGGGACAGCGCCGCGCCCGGGCAGACGTGCGGGCCGTGGCCGAAGGCGATGTGGCGGTTCGGGGAACGGGTGACGTCGAACTCGCCGGCCGTCGGTCCGTACTGCTCCTCGTCGCGGCCGAGCGCGCCGAAGGAGACGATCAGCGCCTCACCCTTCGGCAGGACCCGGTCGCCGACCTGGACGTCCTCGGTCGCGAAGCGGATCAGGACGTGCGAGGTGGGCGTGTTCCAGCGCAGCGTCTCCTCGATCACGCTCTCCCACGCGACCTCGCCGTTCAGCACGCGCTTGCGCTGCTCCGGGTGGGTCTGGAGGGCCTCCACGACGTTGACGATCAGGCTGATCGTCGTCTCGTGACCGGCCGCGATGATCAGCTGGAGGGTGTTGACGATCTCCTCGTCGCTGAGGTGGTCGCCGTCCTCGGAGGCCGCGATCAGGGCGCTCGTCAGGTCGTCGCCCGGGTTCGCGCGCTTCTCGTCCACGATCTTCGTGAACAGGGCGCCGAGGTCCGCCATCATCTGCGGGACCTCCTCCGGCGGGGTCTGCGTCGAGAAGAACTTCTCGAACAGCTCCTTGAGGCGGGGGTGGTCCGCGGCGTCCACGCCCATCAGCTCGCTGATGACGTTCATGGGCAGCGGGTAGGCGAACTCCGCCTTCAGGTCGACCGTCTCGCCCTTGGGGAGCGCAGCCAGCCGGTCCAGGCTCGCGTTCGTCAGCGCCTCGATCCCCGCCCGCAGCCGCTCCACCCGCTTCACCGTCAGCGCCTGCGCGACCAGCGTGCGCAGCCTGCGGTGCTCGGTGCCGTCCACCGTCAGCATGGAGCGGCCCGGGTTGGCCAGACCGATCAGCGGCCAGTCCATGGGTATCTCGCCGCGCTGCCAGGCGCCCCACACGTTGATGTCCTTCACCACGCGGCTGTCGGTCAGCAGCTGGCGCGCCTCCGCGTGGCGGGTGACGGCGTAGCAGTGCACCCCGCCCGGCAGTTCGACCTCGGCGAGCGGGCCGGCGGCACGCAGCGCGGCGCTCTCCGCGTCGAGGTCGGTGACGAAGGGGTCGAGGACGATCCGGGTCATTTCTGGCCTCCGAGGGCAGGCGTGGGAGTGAAGCGGACCGGCAGGTCGGTGAGACCGCGCAGCCACGGGGACGGGCGCCGCGTCAGCTGCTCCTCCGGGACCGCGAGGTCGACGTCCGGCAGCCGGTCGAGCAGCACCTCGATGCCGGTACGGGCGACGACCTCGGCCGTCTCCTGTGCGGGGAACGGGCAGCGGTGCTCGCCGTGACCGAAGGAGAGGAACGCGTTGTTGCCGCCGGTCAGCGCCGATCCGTCGGTCCGCACCTGCGGGTCGCCGTTGGCCGCGGCGATCCCCAGGAGCAGCAGGTCGCCCGCCTTGATGTGCCGGCCGCCGAGGCGGGTCTCGCGGGCGGCCCAGCGGCCGGCCACGTTCTGGGTGGGGGTGTCCTCCCAGAGCACTTCGTTCATCGCCTCGCCGATGCTGTGCCGGCCGCCGGAGAGCGAGGCCGCGAACCGGTCGTCGGTCAGCATCAGCCGCAGCGAGTTGCCCATCCAGTCGGCGGTCGGCTGGTGGCCCGCCGCCATCATGACCATCAGGTCCTGGGCGATCTCCTCGTCCGAGAAACCGTCGGTGTTGGCGAGCATCCGCGTGACCACGTCGTCGCCGGGCTCGGCGTGCTTGTCGGCCAGCAGCTGGATCATGGACGAGGCGAGATGCATCTGCCCGGCGAGCGCCCGCTCCCGGCCGTCGATCATGTCGTTGATCGAGCCGACGAGCGCGGACCCGGTCTCGTCGGAGAAGCCGTAGATCTTCGCCAGCACGCGGGCCGGGAGCAGCATCGCGTAGTCGGCGATGATGTCCGTACGGCCGGTGGAGCAGAACCGGTCGATGAGATCGTCGGCGAACTCCTCCGCGTACCGCTTGAGCGCGAACGGGTCCACGCCCTCCAGCGCCTCGCTGATCATCGCCGCACGCCGGCTGTGCCGTTCGCCGACGGTGTAGAGGATCGAGGGCTGCTTGCGGCCGATCATCGGCAGCAGGGGCCAGTCGTCCGGGATGCGGTCCCACTGGTTCCACAGGTCGGAGTCCCGGCTGAACAGCACCGGGTCGCTGGTGACCTGGTGCAGTTCGCGGTAGCCGAGGATCAGCCAGGCGGGCACGTCGCCGTCGAGCACGACCGGGGCGACGGCGCCGTGGTCGCGGCGCATGTCCCGGTAGAGCTGTACGGGGTCGGTCTGGAACCGCGGACCGGACAGCGGCACGGAGCCGTGGGACACGGGGCACTCGTTCACGGGGTGGGCTCCGGAGTCATGGATGCCGGGGCTGCCGCCAGGGCGGCTTCCCGGGTACGGGCGGCAGCCAGCTGCTGGAGGTGCTCGACCAGGGTGATCAGCACGTACTTGCTGGACGAACGGTCCCGGGCGTCGCACTCGACGAGCGGTACGTCCGGCGAGAGGTCCAGGGCGTCCCGGATCTGCTGCTCGCTGTGGAGTGGGCCGCCGAAGTCGTTGCACGCGACGATGAAGGGCGTCCCGTGGTGCTCCAGCCGGTCGATGGCGTACCAGGAGTCGGCGAGCCGCCGGGTGTCGACGAGGACGACGGCGCCGAGGGTGCCGGAGAACAGCCGGTCCCACAGGAACCAGAAGCGCTCCTGTCCGGGCGCGCCGAAGAGGTACAGCACCGAGCGTGCGTCGAGAGTGATCCGGCCGAAGTCGAAGGCGACCGTGGTGGACGTCTTCGACTGGACGCCGTCGAGGTGGTCGACGGCCTCGCCCGCGCGGGTCATGGTCTCTTCCGTGTTGAGCGGACGGATCTCGCTCACGGAACGGACCATGGTGGTCTTGCCGACCCCGAAGCCGCCGACGACGACGATCTTCAGTCCGTTGTCGGCCGTCGCCTGCAGGGCGGCACGGTCAGAGGTTGCGGAGTCCAACGAGCACCTGTTCCAGGATGTCGGGGTCGGGGAGCCGGTCCGCGACACGGGCAGTACGGGGGTGCCGGGCGCTGATCCGGCCGGTGTCGAGCAGATCGCACAGCATGATGCGCACGATGCTGACGGGCAGGTCCAGGCTCGCGGCTATCTCGACGACCGCGGAGGGACGCTCGCACATCCGCAGGATCGCGACGTGCTCCGACTGCATGCCGGGGGACGGCTCGCACTCGGAGACGACGAGCGTCACCAGGTCGAAGGCGGCCGAGTCGGACCGGCTGCGCCCACCGGTGAGGGTGTAGAGCCGGTCCGGGTCGTCGTCGCGGCCGGGGCGGCGACGGGGCGCCGCCGTCATACGTCCGCGGTTTCCGCGGCCGAGGCGTCGGCAGCCGCTTCTGCGGGGGTGCGGGGCGGGGCGACGAGGTGCTCGCCGAGCTGCTCGACGAGTTCGCTCATGTTGTGGCCGACGAGGCCGACGTCGGAGTCCTCCGAGGCGACGACCGCGAGATGCGCACCCGCTCCCGCCTCCACGATGAACAGCACCCCGCCGTAGAACTCGGCCATCGCGGACCGTACGCCGCCGGTGCCGTCACCGAACTCGATGGACGCGCCGTGCGACAGGCTCTGGATACCGGCGGAGATCGCGGCCAGCTGGTCGGCCTGGTCGACGGAGAGCTCCGGGGTGCGGCACAGCTTGAGGCCGTCCCGGGACAGGACGAGGGCGTGCCGGGTGCCGGGCGTGCGTTCGAGCAGCCCCTCCAGCAGCCAGTTGAGCTTCTCGTCGGTGGTCGCGGTCATCGGGTGTTGCCTTCCGGGTGCGGGGAGTTGGCTCGTACCGCCTTGCTGAAGGTGCTGAAGCGGGCTGCCTGGACCTTCGGGTCGGTGGTACGGGGCCGGGAGGTGTCGGCGTCGGAACCGACGCCGCCGGTACGGGATTCGGCGGCGGCGAGGGTGCGTCCGCGGCGGCGCTTGGGCAGGCCGCTCTCGCCGAACTGGGGGAGTGAGCCCGTGGTTTCCGACGCGGAGTCGTGCTCTTCGCGCGGCTCGGACCCCTCGGCGGGTTCCGGCGCCGCCCCGGTGTCCGGGGCCGGCGTGGACTCCGCGTCCGGGGTCCGGTCGGATTCCGGCTCCGGATCGGGCGTCGCGGGGAGCTCCGGGGCCGGCGCGAGCGCCGAGGCGCGGGAGATGAGTTCCTGCGGAAGCATCATCAGCGCGCCCGTGCCGCCGCGCGCGGACGGCCGGAACGAGACGGTGAGGCCGTGCTTACGGGCCAGCCGGCCGACGACGGCGAGGCCGAGCCGGGTGCCGGAGATGCCGGTGAGGTCCTGGTTCTCGGACGACACGGCACGTTCGGCGCGGCGCAGCTGCACGTCGCTCATCACCAGGCCGCTGTCCTCGACGGTGATGACGATGCCCGCGGGCACCTCCTCGACGTACACGTGCACCTCGGCGGTGGGCGGCGAGAAGTTCGCCGCGTTGTCGAGGAGTTCGGCGAGCGCGTGCATGATGCCCTCGGCGGCGTGCCCGGCGATCGCGACGTCACTGGTGGAGTGCAGCCGGATGCGCTGGTAGCTGCCGATACGGCCCATCGCGCCGCGCAGGATCGACTCCATGACGATCGGCTTCGCCCAGCGGCGGCCGGAGCGCGCGCCGGTCAGTACGGCGATGGAGTCGGCCAGCCGGCCCGCCTGGGCGGTGCGGTGGTCCAGGTGCAGGAGATCACCGAGGACGTCCTCGGCGGTGTGCCGGTGCTCCATCTCGCGGAGGTCGGCCAGCATGCTCGTGGCGAGGGCCTGCATCCGGCCCGCGGCGTTGGCACAGGCCGCCACGGCGGCGGAGCGCTCGGTCTCGCTGCGGGTGGCGCGGGTGGTCAGCTGCTTCACCTCGGAGGCGAGGCGCTCGCACTCCGCCGTGGCCTCGGAGGTGATCCGTGCCGTCTCGGCCGTCGCCTGGGCGTTGACCCGGGCGGTCTCGGTGGCGGCGGCGGCCCTGATCCGGGCGGTCTCGGCGGTGAAGCGCTGCGCCTCGGCGGCGGACGACGAGACGAGCCGGGAGGTCTCGGCGGTGAAGCGCTGGGCGTCGGCGGCCCGCAGCGCGCGCAGACCGCGCGCCGTGAGCAGGGAGTGGACGGCGACGGTCACCGCGGCGGTCAGCAGGACGGCGGCTGACCCCGCTCCCCAGGCCAGCGGGGTCCGTACCGATGCGGGAGCGGCGGCTACGGCCCACAGACACAGGGAACCGGTGACGGCTGCCGAGACCAGCAGGGCGAGTGCGGTCGGCCGGAATATAGGGCGCAATCGGAGTCCTTGGGGCGGACGGTACGGGGCGGGCAATAGGGGCGCTTCAGTTCATGAAGGGGCGCAATGTCATAACTGGAGCTGACTATTCCTGATCAAGTCTCGGCAACTATAGGAGAATTGACGACTTGTTTGGGGATTCCCTGTGGTCATTTCTGTTTGATTTAACGGCGAAGGCTCCAAGGGGCGGGGTTTCGCCGCCCCTGTGCGCCCGGCGCACGGGCGCCGAGATGTGACGATCTCCGCCCGACGCCGGAACGGCGGTCAAGCCGGGCGGATAGGCTGATGGGCCCGATGGAGGAAGCAGGGGAACCGTGGACGCGCAAGGCCGTGGTCGGGGCGAGGCTGTCGACCCCGCTGACCAGTGGGTACTCAACCCGGACACCGGCGATTACGAACTGCGACTGACTCCCTCCGCAGGGCAGTCGTCCGCCTCCTCGGCGCCGGGCCGCGCCGCGCGCCGCCGGACCGGAAGCGGTGAACGGACCATCGTGCCCGGCCAGCGCGGACGTTCGGACCCGCAGGCGTCCCGTCCGTCCCGCGGGCGCTCCTCCCGGCAGCAGGCCGAGCAGCAGACCGGCCGGCGCCGGCCCAAGCAGAAGAAGAACGGCGGGAAGAAGGCGCTGATCTGGACGGGCGGGGTCATGGCCTTCCTGCTGGTCGCCGTCGGAACCGGCGGCTACCTCGTCTACCAGCACTTCAACGGCAACATCACCGCCGTACCCGACGACGGTGCGGGGACCGGGGGCTTCAGCAAGGACCGGGCGATCAACGTCCTCGTGATCGGCACGGACAAGCGCACGGGCGCGGGCAACGAGGGATACGGCGACAAGGGGAGCGTCGGCCACGCCGACACCACGATCCTGCTGCACGTCTCCAAGGACCGTACGAACGCCACCGCGCTGAGCATTCCGCGCGACCTGATCACCGACATCCCGGACTGCCCGACCACCCAGAGCGACGGCACGACGAAGGACATCGCGGGAACGCCGGGCAAGCGGTTCAACGAGAGCCTGGGGCAGTACGAACGCACGCCCAGCTGCACCATGCGCACCATCACCGACCTGACGGGCGTCAAGGTCGACCACTTCATGGTCGCGGACTTCAACGCGGTCAAGACGCTGACCACCGCGGTCGACGGTGTCGAGGTCTGCCTGGCCAAGGACATCGACGACGAGAAGTCCCATCTCAAGCTCTCCGAGGGCAAGCACACGCTCGACGGCGAACAGGCGCTGGCCTTCCTGCGCACCCGCAAGTCCGTCGGATTCGGCGGCGACCTGAGCCGTATCGAGATCCAGCAGCAGTTCCTCGGCTCGCTGATGCGGAAGCTGAAGTCCAACGAGACGCTCACCAGCCCCACCAAGATGTGGAAACTCGCCGAGGCCGCGACCGAGGCGCTCACCGTCGACGACAAGATCAACGACATCAACCAACTCCGCAAGCTGGGGATGGAATTGAGCTCCGTCGAGATGAACAACATCACTTTCACGACGGTGCCGGTCATCGACAATCCGGCGGAGACGGTCAAGGCCACCGTCGTCCTGGACAAGACGCGGGCTCCGCAGCTCTTCTCGATGATCCGCGAGGACATCTCCCTCACCGAGGTCAAGAAGCAGAAGAAGGCCCAGGCCGCGGCCAAGCTCAAGGGCGCCCGCGCGGCGTCGGCGGACGTCCGGGTGGACGTCTACAACGGCGGCGCCCCGTCCGGTTCCGCGCAGGAGGCCATCGACTGGCTGCAGAACAGCGAGGGCGTCCTGAAGTCGAGCAACAAGGCCAACGCGCCGGAGAAGGTCGCGAAGACCCAGCTCGTCTACGCACCCAACCAGGCGGACCAGGCCCGGCAGCTCGCGGACCTGATGGGCCTGTCGGCCTCGGCCCTGAAGCCGACGAAGACGGACGCGGGCGAGATGGAGCCGATGCGGCTGACCCTCGGCCCGGACTTCACGGAGGCGGGCACCCCGCTGACCCCGCCGAACAAGGCTCCGGAGGGCATCCAGCGGGTGGAGGCGGACAAGTCGGTCTGCGCGAAGTAGCGCCGCGTCGTCCCGGGGCACCCGGGTCGTCACCTGCCCGGTGGTGGGTCGGGCGGGGCCCCTCCGGAGTGTCTCCTCGGGACGGGCGCGGCACCCGGGTACGGAGCGAACGAACCCGGCTCCTACGCCCGCCCCTGCGGGGACCCTCCTGCACGGCCCCACCCGCGTATCGCGGTCATCTGCACCCCGGTGGCACGGCCCGCAGCGACCCTCCGGCACCGATCCCGTCTCCGCTCGCCCGGTGGCACGGGCCGCAGCTGCGTTCCGGCCGGTCCGGGGCCGTGCAGGAGGGTCCCCGCAGGGTGACGAACGGATACCCGGGTTCGTTCGCTCCGTACCCGCCGAACGTTCGTTGCCCGAGGAGACACTCCGGAGGGGCCCCGGACCACCCCCGAACCGGCCACCACGGACCGGGGCACCACAACCAAGCCCGTCCGGCGCTTGAGGACAAAACGGCACCCAAGGGGGCCGGACCCCGAACAGGCCGTCCGGCGTTCAGGGACGGCGCCCCCGGACACGCCATGCTGACCCCATGGCCCGCTCCGACCTCGCCCACGCCCTCGCCGAAGCCCTCCGCGGAGAGGTGGACTTCGGTACCTCCGCCCGCGCGCTCACGACCATGGACGCCTCCAACTACCGCCGCGTCCCCCTCGGCACCGTCGCCCCGCGCGACGCCGACGACGTCGCCGCCGCGCTCGCCGTCTGCCGCGAGCACGCCGTGCCGGTCGTGCCGCGCGGCGGCGGGACCTCCATCGCGGGGCAGGCCACCGGCACCGGCGTCGTGCTCGACTTCACCCGCCACATGCGGTCGATCGTGGACCTGGACCCGGAGGCACGTACCGCCGTCGTCCAGCCCGGCGTGGTCCTGGACGACCTCCGGGACGCCGCGGCCCGGCACGGGCTGACCTTCGGACCCGATCCGTCCACCCACAGCCGCTGCACGCTCGGCGGCATGATCGGCAACAACTCCTGCGGCGCGCACTCCGTGGCCTGGGGCACCACCGCCGACAACGTCCACGACCTGTCCGTCGTCCGCTACGGCGGCGAGCGGCTACGGCTCGGTGCGCCAGGGGCCTCCCAGGAAATCCCCGGGCTCCGCGAGCTGATCGACACCAACCTCGGCCCCCTGCGCACCCGCTTCCCCGACCTCCCCCGCCGCATCTCCGGGTACGCCCTCGACGCCCTGCTCCCGGAGCGCGAGCGCGGTGCCGGCCTCGTCCGTGCCTTCTGCGGCAGCGAAGGCACGCTGGCCGTGCTGACGGAGGCGACCGTACGACTCGTCGAGGCCCCGAGAGCGCGTGCGCTCGCCGTGCTCGGGTACGCCGACGAGTCCGCCGCCGCGGAAGCCGCCTCCGGACTCCTCCCGTACCACCCGCTCACCGTCGAAGGCATGGCCGCCGACCTCGTCCGCGAACCGGCGGGGCTGCCGCGCGGCGCGGCCTGGCTCTTCGTCGAGACGGGCGGTGACACCCCCGCCGAGGCACGCGCCCACGCCGAGCGGATCGTGCGGGCCGCCGACGCCGTCGACGCCGCCGTCGTCATGGGCGCCGCGGAACGGCGTGCCCTCTGGCGCATCCGCGAGGACGCGTCCGGCACCGCCACCCGGATGCCCGACGGCAGCGAGGCGTGGCCGGGCTGGGAGGACTGCGCCGTCCCGCCCGCCCGACTCGGCCCGTATCTGCGCGAGTTCCGCGCCCTGCTCACCGCGCACGGTCTGCGCGGCACCCCGTACGGCCACTTCGGCGACGGCTGCATCCATGTCCGCATCGACTTCGACCTGCTCAGCCCGCGGGGCGTGGCCGGCTTCCGGCGCTTCTCCGAGGACCTGGCCTCCCTCGTCGTCGCGCACGGCGGCTCGCTCAGCGGGGAGCACGGGGACGGGCAGGCCCGCGCCGAACTGCTTCCCCGGATGTACGGAGACGAACTCGTCGCCGTCTTCGCCCGGTTCAAGGACCTCTGGGACCCGGACGGCGGGATGAACCCCGGCATCCTCGTCCGCCCCGCCCGCCTCGACGAGAACCTCCGCTTCGCCGTGCTGCCGAGCCGCCCGGTCGACGTGGCCTTCGGCTACCCGCAGGACGGCGGTGACTTCTCGGCGGCGGTCAGACGGTGTGTGGGCGTCGCGAAATGCCGTACGGCGGAGGCGACGGGACCGGCCGTCATGTGTCCCTCGTTCCGCGTCACGGGGGAGGAGGCCCACTCGACCCGGGGCCGGGCCCGTCTCCTGCACGAAATGCTGGCCGGGGACGTGATCACGGACGGCTGGCGGTCGGAGGAGGTGAAGGACGCGCTCGACCTGTGCCTGTCCTGCAAGGGCTGCCGCAGCGACTGCCCGGTGGGCGTCGACATGGCCACGTACAAGGCGGAGTTCCTGCACCAGCACTACAAGGGACGGCTGCGGCCCGCGGCCCACTACGCACTGGGCCGGCTGCCCCGGTGGCTGCGCCTGACGGCCCCCTTCGCGGGCGTCCTCAACGCGCTGGCCCGGATCGGCCCGCTCGCCGCGCTGGCGAAGCGCCTGGCCGGGATCGCCCCGGAGCGCGCCCTCCCGGTGCTGGCGCGGGAACGGTTCGGGCGGTGGGCGCGGAGGCGCGGACAGCGTGGCGCGGTGATCCCCTCGGACGAGCAGGTCGTGACGGTGTGGCCCGACACGTTCACCGAGCACCTCTCGCCCGAGGTGGGCCGGGCGGCGGTCCGCGTCCTGGAAGCGGCGGGCAGTTCCGTCCGGTACCCGGAACGCGGGGTGTGCTGCGGACTCACGTACGTGTCGACGGGGCAGCTGGACACGGCCCGCCGGGTCATGCGCCGCACCCTGGACCGGATGGGCCCCTCCCTCGGCGAGCCGCTCGTCGTGCTCGAACCGAGCTGCGCCGCCACGCTCCGTACCGACCTGCCGGAGCTGCTTCCCGACGATCCGCGCGCCGCCGAACTGGCCGCGTCGGTGCGTACGTTCGCGCAGTACCTGGAGGAGTACGCGCCCGAGTGGACCCCGCCTCGGCTGGACCGTCCCGTCGCGGGCCAGACGCACTGCCACCAGCACGCGGTCCTCGGCGACGCGGCCGAACGCCGGCTGCGCGCACGGGCGGGTCTCACCGGCGAGCTGAGCGGCGGCTGCTGCGGGCTCGCCGGGAACTTCGGCTTCGAGCGGGGCCACTGGGAGGTGTCGGTGGCCTGCGCCGAGGAGCAGCTCCTGCCCTCCGTGCGGGCGGCGGCGCCCGGCACGGAACTCCTGGCCGACGGCTTCTCGTGCCGCACCCAGCTCGACCAGCTGGCGGGACGCCGGGCCCGGCACCTGGCGGAGGTGCTGGCGGAGGGGCTGGAGGAGTCGGGCCCGGCCGGCGGCTGAGCGGGTCCTTCAACCCTCCGTCCCGTGGGGCTGTTGCCGGGCTCCGCCGACGATCTCCCGTGCCAGGGAGGCGAGTTCCGGCAGTGCCGGGTGCCCGGGGCCGTCCCGCCTGGCGAGGAGGACCGGGACGGCGGGGGCGTCGTCGAGCGGCCGGTAGGCGACCCCGGCGTGCGGGTGCATGGCGGCGGTGGACGCGGCGGAGACCCCGGAACCGCGGCCCGCCGCGATGGCGGTCAGCCAGTCGTCGGTGTTCGCGACGGTGAGGGTGATCGCGGGCCTGTCGTGCGGGGGCCAGAGTTCGAGGGTGGTGATCCCGGAGACCGTGTTGAGGACCACGGGGCCGTCCGTGAGGTCGGAGAGGCTGAGCGAGGTGCGGGCGGCGAGCGGTCCGTCCGCGGTCACGGCCGCGACCCGGTCCTCGGTGAACAGCACCTCGGTGATCAGCCCCGGTGTCCCGACCGGTCCCCGCAGCAGCGCCGCGTCGACCTCGCCGCGGGTCAGGCCCGCGGTGCGGTCGTCGATCCGCAGCAGTTCGAGCGGGGTCCTCGGGTGGCGCTCCTCCCAGGCCCTGAGCAGCGGTGTGGTGTACGGGCCGAAGGCGGACCAGGCGTGCCCGATCCGCAGCGGCCAGTGGCGCAGCCGGTCCGGGTCGATCGCTTCGTCGAAGGCGGCGACCGCGGCGGTGGCCTTGTCGCGGAAGGCGGCGCCCTCGGGGGTGAGGTCGAGGTGGTGGGTGGAGCGGTCGACGAGCCGGACGCCCAGGTGTCTCTCCAGGGCGGCGAGGGTGCGGGAGACGGCCGGCTGGGTGAGGTGGAGGCGGGCGGCGGCGCGGGTGACGTTGCCCTCGTCCGCGACGGCGAGGAAGGCGCGCAGATGCCGGAGTTCGATGGAGCGGCCGGCGGCGGGTCCCGTGTTCATGCGTGCGGAGCATAACCGGAGCGCAAACGGCATTTCACGCGAACCGCCCGGCTCCCTACGGTGGAGGGATGAATCCTGCGCGTTAAGTGCAGTATCTTGGATCGAAGAGTGCAGTGAAGTGCACCGAATCTCTCTTTCGGAAGGCCGGACCCAGGTGGACGTCCCGCGCAGTGCCGCAGAACCGGCAGCAGTCGCCGTACCCGAGGCGGTCGCCGCGCTTCCCGGGTCCGATACCGCCCGGCGGGGCCGGCCCGGTGGCCGGGGAGCGGCGCTCGGCCCGGTGGCACTGGTGGTCGCGGGCGGTCTCTCGGTCCAGTTCGGAGCGGCGGTCGCGGCCCTGCTGATGCCGAGGGCGGGCGCCCTCGGCGTCGTCACCCTCCGGCTCGTCGCCGCCGCGGTGGTGCTCCTGATCGTGTGCCGCCCCAAGCTGCGCGGCCACTCGCGGGCCGACTGGGGCACGGTGCTGGCGTTCGGTGGCGCGATGGGCGCCATGAACATCCTCTTCTACCAGGCACTCGAACGGATTCCGCTGGGCGTCGCGGTCACCCTGGAGGTGCTGGGTCCGCTCGCCCTCTCGGTGATCGTCTCCCGCCGCCTGGTCAACCTCGTCTGGGCGGCCCTCGCCGTCGCCGGGGTCTTCCTGCTGGGCGGCGGCGGTGGCTTCGGCAGCCTGGACCCGGTCGGCGCGGCGTACGCACTCGGCGCGGGCGCCATGTGGGCCGCCTACATCGTCTTCAGCGCCCGCACCGGGCGGCGCTTCCCCCAGGCCGACGGCCTGGCCATGGCGATGGTCGTCGCCGCGGTGCTCTCCCTGCCCCTGGGCATCCTGGACGCGGGCTCGAAACTGCTGGTCCCGTCCACGATCGCGCTGGGTGCCGCGGTGGCCCTGCTGAGCTCGGTCCTCCCGTACACCCTCGAACTCATCGCCCTGCGCCGCCTGCCCGCTCCCACCTTCGCGGTCCTGATGAGCCTGGAACCGGCCATCGCCGCCGCCGCCGGCTTCCTGATCCTCGACCAGGCCCTGTCCTCTACGGACGCCCTGGCCATAGCGCTGGTCATCGGCGCGAGCATGGGCGCGGTACGCAGCCAGGTGGGCGGTCGGCGCAAGGCGTGACCCCCGCCCTCGGGCTCAGTCGTCGACGGGGAGGACGCGGACGGCGGTGAGGCCGGGCGCCAGGGGGTGATCGCCCGGACGTCCGGTCGAGCGCTTCGGAAGCAAAGGCTCCGTTTGCGACTGGGTGCAAACCTCTGGCGTGCGCTCCGCGCTGCCCCTCCAATAGGCATGCACGGCGGAGTGACGGCATGAGCGAGAAGAGGCGAGGGACCATGTCTGTGTACATCAACCCGCGTAGTACCTGGGCCCCGTACGTGGACGAGGAGCACCGGGCGCATGCTGCCGCGCCTCCGGATCCCACCGAGCAGCGCGCGTGGACTCCCCAGGCCGGTGGGGTGTTCATCCACCACCGCGGGGGCGGCAGTGCCGCCGACCTCACGACGGAGGAGGACTGCAGAAGGGACATCGCCGAGGTCTACGCGGACTGGAGAGGCGACGGCGAGGCGGACGAGGACGGCGTCCCGCCCGACATCTGCTACAACTTCCTGATCTGTATGCACGGCAACATCTATGAGGGCCGTGGATACGAACGCGGCGAAGCCAACCACGAAGGTTACGTGGACGGCCTGGGCCGCAACGCCGGGTTCTACTCGATCTGCAGCCTCATGCGCTCCGACGACCTGGCCGACGAGGACACGCTGCGGTCGATGAGGAACCTCATCGAGCACCTGCGCGAGGAGGCTCCCCGGCCGGCCGGTACCCAGATCCGTCCGCATTCGTTCGAGTACGACACCGAGTGCCCCGGGAACCTGCACCTCTACGCGCGGCCGGGTACGACGATCGACCCCGCCGCCTCGTGGCGCGGCGTGGCGGACATCTATGTGTGGGCCGTGCAGAAATGGGTGAACGCCGCCTACGACGGAGTGGCCCCCGGATATGTGCGATGCCCGGACTTCGGATACACGGGCTGGTCCACCGTACTCTCGCTGACCCAGGGGCTCCAGCACGAACTCGGGATATCTCCCACGACGCAGAACTACGGGCCCGGCACCTTCGCGGCGGTCAAGAACCGCAACACGCTGCCCGGCAGCGAGTTCAACGCGAACCTCGTCCGTCTCTACAACAGCGCCTTATGGTGCAAGGGCTACTGGACCTCAAGGAACCTCGGGGTGTGGACCGACGAATCCGAGAGCGCGCTGAGCGATCTCTACGGCGACATCGGCCTGTCGTACGGAAATCTGTCGCAGCGCAACGCCATGTGGCCCCACGTCTCCAAGGCCCTCATGCGCATGGACCAGTTCCGGCTCGTGCCCACCGGGGACATCAACATCAAGAACGTCCAGATGTGGCTGAACTCCCGCTACGTCGCCGGTGTCGGCATCCCCGCGATGAGCCTCGTGCCCTGTGACGGCATCTACTCCCGTGACGTCCAGCAGGGCTTCATGATGTCCATCCAGTACGAGCTGGGCATCGCCCCGTCCGCCATCACCGGGTACTTCGGACCGGGCACCCAGGCGGGACTGAGGGAGAAGGGCTCCGGCTCGCTGACCGGCCATCTGCGCCACCAGTTCCGTGCGGCGTGCTACTTCAACTCGCCCACGATCCTGCCGAACGGCGCACCGCTGATGTACCGGCCGGAAGACATCGGGACGGACACCGAGACCAGTACGCACCTGGAATGGGTGCGCTCGTTCCAGGAGTTCTCGCAGATTCCCGTCACCGGTACCAACGACTACACGACGTGGGCCCAGCTCCTGGTGTCCTCGGGCGACACGGACCGCCCCGCGACCGGCTGCGACTGCATCACCGAGATCACGGCCGCCCGCGGCGAGGCCCTGCGGGCGAGCGGTTACCGGATCGTCGGCCGCTATCTCGACGAGCACCTCCCGCCCTCGGACCCCTACTACCTCGGCAAGGCCCTCAAGCCGGGGGAGCCGCAGCGGATCTACGACGCGGGCCTGCGGCTGTATCCGATCTTCCAGTACAACGGGACGCAGCTGGCGAACTTCACGTACGACAAGGGCTACGACCAGGGCAAGAAGGCCCACGCGAAGTCCGTCGAGCACGGCATCGGTGCCGGTGCCTGCATCTACTTCGCCGTCGACTACGACGCGATGGACTCCGAGATCGAGAGCAACATCCTGCCGTACTTCAACGGTGTCGCGGCCGGTCTCGCCGAGCTGGGCAACCGCTACGACTTCGGTGTCTACGGCTCCCGCAACGTCTGCATCCGCGTCTCGCACGAGGGCGGCGCCCGCTGGTCCTTCGTCTCGGGCATGTCGTGGGGCTTCTCCGGGAACCTGGGGTACCCGCTGCCGGCGAACTGGTCGTTCAACCAGATCAGGGAGTACGAGTTCCAGCCGGGCTGGGGACTGGACCACAACGTCTGGCGCTCGGGCGGCGACCCCGGCGTCTCCGCCGTCTCCTAACGCGTGCGATCGACCCCTCCGCCTCCGCCGAAAGGACCTCAGTGATCACCAGACGTGGCTTCCTCGGTGCCGCCGCCGGCACCGGAGTGCTCGCCCTCGCGCACGGCACCCTGATCCCCGCCCCGGCCGCCGCGGCCGAGACCCGTACGGGCCCCGGCCGGTGGCGCGGCGACGTGTCGGCCAATGGCTGGCCCATCGACCCGGACGCCATCCGTACCCTGCGCATCGAGGGGTCCGGCGCCTCCGCCGCCCTGTGCGAGGGCGCCGCCGCCACGGTGCTGCTGCACGTCGCGCGCCGCTGGCACTACGAGATCGCCCCCCTGGACACCGGCGAGGGCGGCGGCATCACCGCCCACACCGAACGCCGCGCCATCGGCGCCGACTTCGAGTCGAACCACCTGTCCGGCACCGCCGTCGCCCTCCATCCCACCGCCTACCCGCTCGGTGGCGGCGAAGGGATGTGGCCGCACCACGAGTTGATCGTCCGCGACATCCTCGCGGACTGCGAAGGGACCGTGACCTGGGGCGGCGACCTCGACCCCGTCAAGCTCTCGCACTTCCACCTCCGGGCCCGGCCCGGCAGCCCCGTGCTGGCCGCCGTCGCCGCCAGGCTCGACACCGCTCACCACACCGCGTCCCGGCTGCGGACGGCCGGCGCGGCGGAGGATCCGGGCGCACCCGCCCGCCGCGCCGAGGCGCGCCGCGTCAGGCGCGACGGGGCCGGCTGACCCCGGGAGCCGTCACCAACTGCACGGGCGGTCCAGGTCGTTGATCGAGTCCGCCAGCTCGGCGGGGTGGACGGGCCAGCCCGTGCTGTGCCAGTGGGCGATCCGCCAGGAGAGCCGCCGGGGCCACAGGGGGGTCGTGGGGAGGTCCCGCACGGGGACCCACTCGGGGCGGCCCCCGTAGTTGTCCAGGGTCTCGGCGGCGCCGACCTCCCCTTCGGCGGCCATGAGGTAGTAGTGACCCCGGCGGTTCTCCCGCCAGGTCCTGGCCACCTCGCGCACCGGCGTGCCGTGCAGTGCGGTCTCCTCCCGCAGCTCGCGGACCGCCGCCGTCTCCGGGGTCTCGCCGGCCTCGACCCCGCCGCCCGGGATCTCGTAGTGCGTGCCCTCGTCCTCGCACCGGATCAGGAGCATCCGGTCGTCCCGGATCACGACGCAGCCCGCGCGGACGCGGACGGGCGGGACGGTCGTCGGGTCGTAGTGGGGCGCCGTGCCCCGGGGCGGCCGGCCCGTGGACCAGGCGCGCAGGACCTTCTCGGCCGTACCGATCGGGTGGATGCGGGCGTGCAGGGCCTCGGCCCAGGGGAGTGCGGCGCGCGGTCCGGGCGGCTCCGCGGTGTCCGTGAGGGGGAAGGTGTAGAAGGTGCCTGCCTCGTCCCGGTGTTGTTCGAGGATCAGTTTGTCGCCGTCGAAGTGCACGTCCACGGTGTGCGGTTGGTCGTCCATCCCTGAATTGTTCCGTATGTTCCCCGGCGGGGTCCGGCCGAAAAATCATGCAAGCATGCTTGCTTGTTTATCCGCTCGCTGACATGCTCCTGTGCACGCCGCCACGCCCCGAGGGAGTGCACCGTGTCCGATGCCGCAGCCGTTTCCGTGCTCGACGATCTGCGCGAGGAGAGCGACGAACTCGACGCGCTGGTCGCCGGGTTGAGCGCAGAGGCATGGGCGGGACCCACGCCCGCCGAGCGGTGGACCGTCGCCCATCAGATCGCGCACCTGGCCTGGACCGACGAGGTCGCGCTGCTCGCCGTCACCGATCCCGGCGCCTTCGCGGACGAGGTCGGCACGGCGATGGCCGACCCCGACTCCTTCGTCGACCGCGCCGCCGCGGACCTGGTGGCCGTACTGGAGCCCGACGCGCTGCTGGCGCGGTGGCGGGACGGGCGGAACCGGCTCCAGGAAGCGCTGCGGGCGGCTGCGCCCGGCACCAGGTTCCCCTGGTACGGGCCGCCCATGGGGGTGGCCTCCATGGCGACCGCCCGGCTCATGGAGACCTGGGCGCACGGACAGGACGTCGCCGACGCCCTCGGTGTGACCAGGGCCCCGACCGGCCGGCTTCGGCATGTCGCGCGGATCGGGGTGCGGGCCCGCGACTACGCCTACTTCGTACGGGGGACCAAGGCGCCGGAGGAGGAGTTCCGGGTGGAACTCTTGTCGCCCGAAGGTGAGTTGATCACGTACGGGCCCGAGAACGCGGAGCAGCGGGTCACCGGGCCGCTGTACGACTTCTGTCTCCTCGTCACCCAGCGCGCGCACCGCGACGACCTCGCCGTCCGGGCCGTCGGCACCGATGCGGACCAGTGGCTGGACATCGCCCAGGCGTTCGCCGGACCGGCCGGGACCGGCCGCCCCGCACGGAAGGACCGCTGATGCGAGCCCTGCGGATCGGGAACGCCTCCGGGTTCTACGGCGACCGCTTCGACGCCGTGCGCGACATGCTCACCGAAGGCCCCCTCGACGTCCTGACCGGCGACTATCTCGCCGAACTCACCATGCTGATCCTCGGACGGAGCCGGCTCAAGGACCCGGGGCGCGGATACGCCACCACCTTCCTGCGGCAGCTGGAGGAAGGGCTCGGACTGGCGCACGACCGCGGGGTGAAGATCGTCACCAACGCCGGAGGGCTCAACCCGGCCGGACTGGCCGACGCCGTCAGGGAGTTGGCCGAGAAGGTGGGCGTGCCCGTGCGCGTCGCCCATGTCGAGGGCGACAGCCTCCCCGTACCGGACGGGTTCCTCACCGCCAACGCCTACCTCGGCGGCGCCGGCATCGCCGCGTGTCTGCGCGCCGGGGCCGACATCGTCGTCACCGGGCGGGTCACCGACGCCGCCCTCGTCACCGGGCCCGCCGCCGCCCACTTCGGCTGGCGCCCCGAGGACCACGACGCGCTCGCCGGTGCCGTCGTCGCCGGGCACGTGCTGGAGTGCGGGACCCAGGCAACCGGCGGGAACTACGCGTTCTTCGGCGACCACGACATCCGCAGGCCCGGCTTCCCGCTCGCCGAGATCCACGCCGACGGGTCCTGCGTCATCACCAAGCACGACGGTACGGGCGGCGTCGTCGACGTCGGCACGGTGACCGCGCAGCTGTTGTACGAGACCAACGGCGCACGGTACGCCGGGCCCGATGCGACCGCCCGGCTCGACACCGTACGGCTGACGCAGGACGGGCCCGACCGGGTCAGGATCTCCGGGGTGCGCGGCGAGGCCCCGCCGCCCACCCTGAAGGCCGGGCTCGTCCGGCTCGGCGGATGGCGCAACGAGGTCGTCTTCGTCCTCACCGGTCTCGACATCGAGGCCAAGGCGCGGCTCGTACGGGACCAGTTCGACGACGCGTTCGCCCGGTCCGGCAGCCGGCCCGCCGAGGTGCGGTGGGAGCTGGCCCGTACCGACCACACCGACGCCGGAAGCGAGGAGACGGCCAGCGCCCTCCTCCGCCTCGTCGTCCGCGACCAGGACGCGGAGACCGTCGGCCGGGCCGTCTCGGGCGCCGCCGTCGAGCTGGCCCTCGGCAGCTACCCCGGCTTCCATGTCACCGCCCCGCCCGGAAAGGGCGCACCGTACGGGGTGTTCGAGGCCGCGTCCGTGCCCGCGGCCGAGGTGGACCACGTGGCCGTCCTGCCGGACGGCGGACGCGTGCGGGTCGCCGAACCCGTCGCCACGCAGGTGCTCGCCGCGGTGGCGGAGCCCGCGCTGCCGCCCGCACCGCCCGAGGAGGAGACACGGCGCGTCCCGCTCGGCCGGATCGCCGGTGCCCGCAGCGGGGACAAGGGCGGCGACGCCAATGTGGGGGTGTGGGTGCGCGACGACGACGCCTGGTGCTGGCTGGCCCACGAGCTGACCGTCGAGCGCTTCAAGGAACTCCTTCCGGAGACCGCGCCGCTCACCGTCGTACGCCATGTCCTGCCCCGGCTCCGCGCCCTGAACTTCGTCGTCCACGGGCTCCTCGGCGAAGGCGTCGCCGCGCAGGCCCGGTTCGACCCCCAGGCCAAGGCGCTGGGGGAGTGGCTGCGGTCCCGGTACCTGCCCGTCCCCGTATCGCTGCTGGACACCACGGAGGTGAACGCATGACCGTCCTGCCCACCGCACTCGACACCACCGGCCCCGAGTACGCCGCGAACCGCGAAGCCATGCTCGCGAAGCTCACCGAGCTCGACACCGAGCACGCCAGGGCGCTCGCGGGCGGCGGCGAGAAGTACGTGGCCCGGCACAGGAAGCGCGGGAAGCTCCTCGCCCGGGAGCGGATCGAGCTGCTCATCGACCCGGACACCCCGTTCCTGGAGCTGTCGCCGCTCGCCGCCTGGGGCAGTGACCCCGCGTACGCGGTCGGTGCCTCCCTCGTCACCGGGATCGGAGTGGTGGAGGGGGTGGAATGCCTGATCACCGCCAACGACCCGACCGTGCGCGGCGGGGCCTCCAACCCCTGGACGCTGAAGAAGGCCCTGCGGGCGAACGAGATCGCCTTCGCCAACCGGCTGCCCTGCATCAGCCTCGTCGAGTCCGGCGGCGCCGATCTCCCCTCGCAGAAGGAGATCTTCATCCCCGGCGGGGCGCTCTTCCGCGACCTCACGCGCCTCTCGGCCGCCGGTATCCCGACCGTCGCCGTCGTCTTCGGGAACTCGACCGCCGGCGGGGCGTACGTCCCCGGCATGTCCGACCACACCGTGATGATCAAGGAGCAGTCGAAGGTCTTCCTCGGCGGTCCGCCACTGGTGAAGATGGCGACCGGCGAGGAGAGCGACGACGAGTCGCTCGGCGGCGCGGAGATGCACGCCCGGACCTCCGGTCTCGCCGACCACTTCGCCGTCGACGAGCAGGACGCGGTCCGCCAGGCCCGGCGCATCGTAGCCCGCCTCAACTGGCGCAAGGCGCACGCCGATCCGGGACCGGCCGAGCCGCCCGCGTACGACGAGGACGAGCTGATCGGGATCGTGCCGGGGGATCTGAAGGTCCCCTTCGACCCGCGCGAGGTCATCGCCCGGCTGGTCGACGGCTCCGACTTCGACGCCTTCAAGCCGCTGTACGGAAGCAGCCTGGTCACCGGATGGGCGCGCCTGCACGGCTATCCGGTCGGCATCCTCGCCAACGCCCAGGGCGTGCTGTTCAGCGAGGAGTCGCAGAAGGCCGCCCAGTTCATCCAGCTCGCCAACCAGCGCGACATCCCGCTGCTCTTCCTGCACAACACCACCGGCTACATGGTCGGCAAGGAGTACGAGCAGGGCGGCATCATCAAGCACGGCGCGATGATGATCAACGCGGTGGCGAACTCCCGGGTACCGCACCTGTCCGTGCTCATGGGCTCCTCGTACGGCGCGGGGCACTACGGCATGTGCGGGCGCGCCTACGACCCCCGCTTCCTGTTCGCCTGGCCGAGCAGCAAGTCCGCCGTCATGGGGCCGCAGCAGCTCGCGGGCGTGCTGTCGATCGTCGCGCGCGCCTCCTCCGCCGCCAAGGGCCTGCCGTACGACGACGAGGCCGACGCCGGGCTGCGCGCCATGGTGGAGCAGCAGATCGAGTCGGAGTCCCTGCCGATGTTCCTCTCCGGGCGGCTGTACGACGACGGGGTCATCGACCCGCGCGACACCAGGACCGTCCTCGGGATGTGCCTGTCCGCGATCCACACCGCACCGGTCGAGGGCGCCCGCGGCGGCTTCGGCATCTTCCGGATGTGAGGACGAACGTGATCACCACCCTCCTTGTCGCCAACCGGGGCGAGATCGCCTGCCGGATCTTCCGCACCTGCCGTGAGCTGGGCATCTCCACCGTCGCCGTGTACTCGGACGCGGACGCCGACGCCCTGCACGTACGGGAGGCCGACACCGCCGTACGCCTGCCGGGGGCCGCCCCGTCCGACACCTATCTCCGCGGCGACCTCGTCGTCGCCGCCGCGCTCGCCGCGGGCGCCGACGCCGTCCACCCCGGGTACGGCTTCCTCTCCGAGAACGCCGGATTCGCCGCCGCCGTGCAGGACGCCGGGCTCCTCTGGGTGGGACCGCCGGTCAAGGCCATCGAGATGATGGCGTCCAAGACCCGCGCCAAGGAGCTGATGGCAGCCGCCGACGTACCGCTCCTCGCCCCCGTGGACACGGCCCACGCGACCGACGGCGATCTGCCGCTGCTGCTCAAGGCGGCGGCGGGCGGCGGCGGGCGCGGCATGCGGATCGTGCGGGACCTGGGCGCGCTGGCCGCCGAGCTGACCGCCGCATCGGCCGAGGCGACCGCCGCGTTCGGCGACGGCGAGGTCTTCGCCGAGCCGTACGTCGAGCGCGGCCGGCACGTCGAGGTCCAGGTGATGGCCGACGGACACGGGACGGTCTGGGCGCTCGGCACCAGGGACTGCTCGCTCCAGCGCCGCCACCAGAAAGTGATCGAGGAGGCCCCCGCGCCCGGACTCGACGACGCGCTGAGGGACCGGCTGCACGACGCCGCGGTCGCCGCCGCGCGGGCCGTCGGGTACCGCGGGGCGGGCACCGTCGAGTTCCTCGTATCGGCCGACGGGCGCCCCTACTTCCTGGAGATGAACACTCGCCTCCAGGTCGAACACCCGGTGACGGAGGCCGTGTTCGGGCTCGACCTCGTCGCCCTGCAACTGCGGATCGCCGAAGGCGGGCCCCTGCCGGCGGACGGGCCGCCGCAGCCGCGCGGCCACGCCGTCGAGGCCCGCCTCTACGCCGAGGACCCGGCCCGCGACTGGCAGCCGCAGACCGGAGCACTGCTCACCCTGGACGTACCCCGGGAACCCGGGCTGCGCCTCGACACCGGGTACACCGGCGGCGACACCATCGGCGTCCACTACGACCCCATGATCGCCAAGGTCGTCGCCCACGCCCCGACCCGCGCCGAAGCCGTACGCCACCTGGCCCGTGCCCTGGAACGCGCCCGCATCCACGGACCCGCCACCAACCGCGACCTCCTCGTACGCTCCCTGCGCCACCCGGACTTCGCCGCCGCCCGCCTCGATACCGGCTTCTACGACCGCCACCTGGACGAGCTCACCCAGCGGCCGGACGGCCGCGAACTCGCCGCCCTCGCCGCCGCCCTCGCGGACGCCGCGGACCGCCGCTCCGGGGACACGGGCCCCGGCCCCGCCCGCTTCGGCGCCTGGCGCAACGTCGCCTCGCAGCCCCAGACCAAGCGCTACCGCGCCGAACCCGACGGCACCGAGACGGAAGCCTCCTACCGGACCACCCGCAACGGCCCCGTCCCGCTCGCCGACGTCCGGGTCGTCGCCGCCCGCCCGGACCGCGTCACTCTCGAAACCGACGGCGTCACACGGCACTTCACCGTCACCGCCCACCAGGACCGGGTGTACGTCGACACGGCCACCGGCGCGCACACCTTCACCGCGCTGCCCCGCTTCACCGACCCCGCCGAACGCACCGAACCCGGCTCACTGCTCGCCCCCATGCCCGGCACCGTCGTCCGCCTCGCGGACGGCCTCGCACCCGGCGTGGCCGTCGAGGCCGGGCAGCCCCTGATCTGGCTGGAGGCGATGAAGATGGAGCACCGCATCCTCGCTCCCGCCTCCGGCACCCTCACCGCACTCCACGCCGAACCCGGCCGTCAGGTCGAGGTCGGCGCCCTGCTCGCCGTCGTCACCGATCCCGCAGCACCGGAGGAGAACGTATGAGCACCGCCCTCGGCACCGAAGAGCACAAGGACCTGCGCGCCGCCGTCGCCGCCCTCGGCAAGCGCTACGGCCGCGACTACATGACCGCCCTCGTCCGCGACGGGGAGCACCCCCGCGAACTGTGGGCCGAGGCCGCCAAGCTCGGCTACCTCGGGGTGAACCTCCCCGAGGAGTACGGCGGCGGGGGCGGCGGCATGGCCGAACTGTCCCTCGTGCTCGAAGAGCTGGGCGCGGCCGGCTCGCCCCTGCTGATGATGATCGTCTCGCCGGCCATCTGCGGCACCGTCATCGCCCGCTTCGGCACGGAGGCCCAGAAGCAGCGCTGGCTCCCCGGCCTCGCCGACGGCAGCATCACCATGGCCTTCGGCATCACCGAGCCCGACGCCGGGTCCAACTCCCACCGCATCACCACCACCGCCCGCAGGGACGGCGACGAGTGGGTGCTCACCGGGCGCAAGGTCTTCGTCTCCGGAGTCGACATAGCCGAGGCGACCCTGATCGTCGGCCGCACCGAGGACGCCCGCTCCGGCAAGCTCAAGCCCTGCCTCTTCATCGTGCCGCGCGACGCACCCGGCTTCGGGCGCTCGCCGATCGACATGGAACTCCAGGCGCCGGAGAAGCAGTTCGAGCTGGTCCTCGACGACGTACGGCTGCCCGCCGACGCCCTCGTGGGAGGGGGTACCTCCCGCTCGAGCGAAGCCGAGAGTGGGGGAGAGGACGCGGGGCTGCTCCAGCTGTTCGCCGGGCTGAACCCCGAGCGCATCATGACCGCCGCGTTCGCCCTCGGCATGGGCCGCTACGCGATCGCCCGCGCCGTGGACTACGCCCGCACCCGCCAGGTGTGGAAGGAACCCATCGGCGCCCACCAGGCCATCGCCCACCCGCTCGCCCAGTCCCACATCGAACTGGAACTGGCCCGGCTCATGATGCAGAAGGCCGCGCGGCTCTACGACGAGGGCGACGACATGGGCGCGGGCGAGGCCGCGAACATGGCGAAGTACGCCGCCGCCGAAGCCTGCGTGAGGGCCGTCGACCAGGCCGTCCACACCCTCGGCGGCAACGGGCTCACCCGCGAGTACGGCCTCGCGTCGCTCGTCACGGCGGCGCGCGTCGCCCGGATCGCCCCCGTCAGCCGGGAGATGATCCTCAACTACGTCTCCCACCAGTCGCTGGGACTGCCCAAGTCGTACTGACGGCGGACGGTCGCGTCCAGGGGCTCCCCAAGCGGTACGGCAGGCGCGATTCTGGCACTCCGCACCTGTGGAAACACCCGTCGAAACACCGGTCGAAGGGGACTGTCATGGTGTTCAGCAGCGAGTACGCAGACGTTACGGCCCTCGAAGTGCCCATCCACGAAGCCGTACTCGGCCAGGCCGCCGAGTTCGGCGACACCGTCGCCCTGGTCGACGGGACGAACGGCCTCACGGTCACGTACGCCCAGCTCGACACCTTCCACCGGCGCATCGCGGCGGCCCTCGCCGAAGCGGGACTGCGCAAGGGCGACGTCCTCGCCCTGCACAGCCCGAACACCATCGCCTACCCGGCCGTCTTCTACGGGGCGACCAGGGCCGGGGCCGCCGTCACCACCGTCCACCCGCTCGCCACCGCCGAGGAGTTCGCCAAACAGCTCGACGACTCCGGGGCGCGCTGGATCGTCACCATCTCCCTGCTCCTGGACACCGCGCGCAAGGCCGCCGCGCTCGCCGGCTCCGTCCGGGAGATCTTCGTCTGCGACCAGGCGGAAGGGCACACCTCCGTCCTCGACATGCTCGGCTCCACCGCCCCCGAACCCCAGGTGGCGATCGACCCCGTCGAGGACATCGCCGCCCTCCCGTACTCCTCGGGCACCACCGGCGCCCCCAAGGGCGTCATGCTCACCCACCGCTCCATCGCCACCAACCTGGAACAGCTGCGCCCCTTCATTCCGATGGGCCCCGGCGACAGCATCCTTGCCGTGCTGCCGTTCTTTCACATTTATGGGTTGACGGCTCTGATGAACGCCCCGCTGCGCTGCGGCGCCACCGTCGTGGTGCTGCCCCGCTTCGACCTCGCCCAGTTCCTCGGCGCGATCGAGAAGCACCGCATCAGCGGGCTGTACGTGGCCCCGCCGATCGTTCTCGCCCTCGCCAAGCACCCCTCCGTCGGGGAGTACGACCTGTCCTCGCTGGAGTACATCGTCAGCGCCGCCGCACCCCTGGACGCCGGCCTCGCCACCGCCTGCTCCGCCCGCCTCGGCCTGCCGCCCGTCCGCCAGGCGTACGGCATGACCGAGCTCTCGCCCGGCACCCACGTCGTCCCGCTGGCCGCCGACAACCCGCCGGCCGGAGCCGTCGGGAAGCTGCTCCCCAACACCGAGATGCGGATCGTGGCCATCGACGACCCCGGCAAGGACGTCGGCACCGGAACCGACGGCGAAGTCCTCATCCGCGGCCCGCAGGTGATGAAGGGCTACCTCGGCCGCCCCGAAGCCACCGCCGACATGATCGACAGCGAGGGCTGGCTGCACACCGGGGACATCGGGCGCGTCGACGAGGAGGGCTGGCTCTTCGTCGTCGACCGGGTGAAGGAACTGATCAAGTACAAGGGCTACCAGGTCGCCCCCGCCGAGCTGGAGGCGCTGCTCCTGGGCCACGAACGGATCGCCGACGCCGCGGTCATCGGGGTGTACGACGCCGAGGGCAACGAGGTCCCCAAGGCGTACCTGGTGCGCCGGCCGTCCGACGGGGACCACGACGATCCGACGGCGGAGGACATCATGGCCTACGTCGCCGAGCGCGTCTCCCCGTACAAGAAGGTGCGGCAGGCCGAGTTCGTCGACGCCGTACCCCGCGCGGCGTCCGGGAAGATCCTGCGGCGCGAACTGCGCGACCGCGAGAAGCCCCCCACCCCTGATGAGGAGAGCACCGCATGACCCTCGCCGCCCCGACGCACACCCAGGGCATCACCACCCTCACCCTCGACTCACCGGCGAACCGCAACGCGCTCTCCGCGCGGCTCGTCGGTGAACTCGGCGAAGCCCTGGACGCGTGCGCGGCCGACGACACCGTACGGGCGGTCGTCCTCACCCACACCGGCACCACCTTCTGCGCCGGTGCGGACCTGACGGGACCGCCCGACCCGGCGGCGTTCGTCGCGCTCATGCGCCGGATCGTCGCCCTGTCCAAACCGGTGGTCGCCCGGGTCACCGGACACGTCCGGGCCGGCGGCCTCGGGCTGCTGAGCGCCTGCGACATCTCGGTGGCCGGGCCGGACGCCTCGTTCGCCCTCACCGAGTCCCGCCTCGGCCTAGCCCCCGCGGTCATCTCACTGCCCCTGCTGGCCCGCACGGACCAGCGCGCCGCCGCCCGCTACTTCCTCACCGGCGAACGGTTCGACGCCACGGAAGCCGCCCGCACCGGATTCGTCACGCTGGCCGCGGAGGACGTGGACAAGGCGCTCGAACCGGTACTGGACGGACTGCGCAGGGCCTCGCCGCAAGGGCTGCGGGCATCCAAGGAGCTGGTCACGGCTACTGTGCTGAAGGATTTCGACCAGTACGCCGAAGACCTCATCGCCCGCTCGGCAGCCCTCTTCGCCTCAGCCGAGGCACGGGAAGGGATGACGGCCTTCCTCGAACGACGGGACCCCGCATGGGTGTTGTGACACCCCCGAAGACACCGAAGCAGGACCGGAGCCGCGCCACCCGCCTGCGACTCCTCGAAGCGGCCGTCGCCTGCCTCGCCGAACACGGCTGGGCGGGCTCCACGGTCTCCGTCGTCGCCGAACGCGCCGGGGTGTCGCGCGGGGCTGCCCAGCACCACTTCCCGACCCGCGAGGACCTCTTCACCGCGGCCGTCGAATACGTCGCCGAGGAACGCTCCGCGGCCCTGCGCGCCCTGCCCGTGCAGGGCCGCACGGAGGTCGTCGCCGCCCTCGTCGACCTCTACACCGGACCGCTCTTCCGCGCCGCGCTCCAGCTCTGGGTCGCCGCGTCCAACGAGGAACAGCTCCGCCCCCGCGTCACCGAACTCGAAGCCCGCGTCGGCCGCGAGACCCACCGCATCGCCGTCGGACTCCTCGGCGCCGACGAGGAGAGGCCGGGCGTGCGCGAGACCGTCCAGGGACTCCTGGACATGGCCCGCGGCCTCGGCCTCGCCAACCTCCTGACCGACGACACGGCACGCCGCCGCAGGGTCGTCACCCAGTGGGCGGCCCTGCTGGACGGCGTGCTCGACTGACCGGAGCAGGTTCCCCGGCCCGCGGCGTCAGTTCCCCAGATCCGCGATCTGGTCGTAGCCACCGATCTCACGCGGGTCACGCGTCCCCGGGCCGATGTACGTGGCCGACGGACGCACCAGCCGGCCCGTCCGCTTCTGTTCCAGGATGTGCGCCGACCAGCCCGCCGTACGGGCACAGGTGAACATCGACGTGAACATGTGCGCCGGAACCTCCGCGAAGTCCAGCACGATCGCCGCCCAGAACTCCACGTTCGTCGCGAGCACCCGGTCCGGGCGCCGCGCGTGCAGCTCCTCCAGGGCGGCCTTCTCCAGTGCCTCGGCGACCTCGAAGCGGGGCGCGGCCAGTTCCTTCGCCGTACGCCGCAGCACGCGCGCCCGCGGGTCCTCCGCCCGGTACACCCGGTGCCCGAAGCCCATCAGACGCTCACCCTTGTCCAGGGCCTGCTTCACGTACGCCGACGCGTCGCCGGTCCGCTCGATCTCCTCGATCATGCCGAGGACCCGGGACGGGGCGCCGCCGTGCAGCGGACCCGACATCGCGCCCACCGCGCCGGACAGCGCCGCCGCCACGTCGGCGCCGGTCGAGGCGATGACGCGGGCGGTGAAGGTGGAGGCGTTCATGCCGTGCTCGGCGGCCGAGGTCCAGTAGGCGTCGACGGCCTTCACGTGCTTCGGGTCCGGCTCGCCGCGCCAGCGGATCATGAAGCGCTCGACGACGGACTCCGCCTTGTCGATCTCGCTCTGCGGCACCATCGCGAGCCCCTGGCCGCGCGCCGACTGGGCGACGTACGACAGGGCCATCACCGCGGCCCGCGCCAGATCGTCGCGCGCCGTGCGCTCGTCGATGTCCAGCAGCGGCTTGAGGCCCCACACGGGCGCCAGCATGGCCAGGGCGGACTGCACGTCCACCCGGATGTCACCGGAGTGGACGGGGATCGGGAAGGGCTCGGCGGGCGGCAGGCCGGGGTTGAACGCCCCGTCCACCAGCAGGCCCCAGACATTGCCGAAGGACACATGGCCGACGAGGTCCTCGATGTCGACGCCGCGGTAGCGGAGCGAGCCGCCTTCCTTGTCCGGTTCGGCGATCTCCGTTTCGAACGCGACGACTCCCTCGAGTCCGGGTACGAAGGCGGACATGGGGCGGCTCCCTCAGTTCGGCGGCTGGTTCGGCGGCTGTGCGGCGACTGGATTTCGGAACGTCGGCTGTACGAAGGCCACAGGGGCCTGCCCCAAGATATTGGCGGGTTCCCACGATGCGGGGAAGCGTGACATCCGGCACAGGGCCCCATTTCGCCGGTGGACGGTTACGACACCTCCCCGCCGGGCACACTCGGCCCCTGCGGCAGGATGGCCCCGTGCCCACCCCAGACTCCTCACCCTCCTCCGCTCGCACCCCTCGTCACGATTGCACCACCGATCCGGCCGTGATGCGCGAGCACTACCGCTCCGAGGACTTCACCGAGAAGGACCTCGCCGCCGACCCGATGGACCAGTTCGCCCACTGGTTCAGCCAGGTCGCAGCGGGCGGCGTGCTCCACGAGCCGAACGCGATGGTGGTCTCCACGGCCACACCCGAGGGCCGACCGTCCTCCCGCACCGTGCTGCTCAAGCAGTACGACGGGCGGGGCTTCGTCTTCTTCACCAACTACGACTCCCGCAAGGGCCGTGAACTGGCGGCCAACCCGTACGTCTCGCTGCTCTTCCCCTGGCACCCGATGGCCCGCCAGGTCATCGTCACCGGCAGCGCGGCCCGCGTCAGCCGCGAGGAGACGGTCGCCTACTTCCGCACCCGCCCCCACGGCTCCCAGCTGGGTGCCTGGGCGAGCGAGCAGTCGACGGTGGTCGGCTCCCGCAAGGAGCTCATCGACCGCTACGAGGAACTGGCCGCCCGCTACCCGGAGGGCGAGAAGGTCCCGGCGCCCCCGCACTGGGGCGGCTTCCGCGTCGTACCGGACACGATCGAGTTCTGGCAGGGCCACGCGAACCGCCTCCACGACCGCCTGCGCTACGTGCGCTCCACCGAGGACCCGGCCGCCTGGCACGTCGAACGCCTCTGCCCGTAGGGCCCGCGTTCCCGGCCCGGACATGCAGAAACCCGCAGGCTCTGGTCCCTCCTTGCGGAGGAGCCGGCCGGACTTACCGGCGAGCCTGCGGGTCGGTGACTGCTTGGTTTTCGGCAGACAGCCTGCCGAGGTGCACAGTGTGCGACGACGGGCTGTCAGCCCGCAGCCACCTCACGAATCCGATAAGACTGCACTTTTCGGATCACCTCCTTTCAACGTGTACCCCCACCGTAGGAAGGCCGCCGGCTCCGCACAACCGAATTAACAGGCCCTCTCGATTTCCGAATTTCCGGGAAGGGGATGTGCCCTGGGTCACGTTCGAGTTGAATGGTGGGACGTGCGGCAATGGCGAACACCTCCTGCAGGGGGTACGGGATGAACGCTTCCAGCAGCAGTGGGACCACGGACGCCCTCGGGTCCGACGGCGAGCCGGAATCAGGGCCGCCGACGGAGGCGGTTCCCGGGGCGGAGCTGCTCGCGGCCCTGCTCGACGGCATGGACGCCGCGCTCTGCGCCTTCGACGCCGACGGCACGATCACCCACTGGAACCGCGAGGCCGAACGCGTCCTCGGCTGGACCGCCGACGAGGCCGTGGGGCGGAGCGGCTTCGCGGGCTGGGCGGTGCGCAGTGCGGACGCGGGAGACGTGCAGGGGCGGCTGATGGCCGCCATGGACGCCCCCGGCCGCTCGGTCCACGAGTTCGCGCTGCTGCGCAAGGACGGCGGGCGGGTTCTCGTACGGACGCAGTCCGCCGGGGTGCGGGGTGCCGACGGGAAGCCCGCCGGGGTGTACTGCGCGTTCAGCGAGGTGCACGCGCAGATCGACCTGGAGCGTGCGATCGCGCTCAGCGAGGCGCTGTTCGAGGAGGCGTCGTGGGGTGTCGTCCTCGTCGACGTGGACCTGCGCCCGACCGTCGTCAACGCCCATGCGGCCCGCGCGCTCGGCGGGGGCCGTACGGCCATGCTGGGCCGCCCGCTCGGTGATCTGATCGTGCAGGGCGTGGAGGACCTGGAGGGTTCGCTGCACCACGTCCTGGCCGAAGGGCCGCCGGCCGCACCCGCAGAGCTGTGGGTGACGCTGCGGACGCCGGAGGGCGACAAGCGGCGCTGCTGGCGCAGCGGCTTCCTGCGGCTGGCCTCCCCGCTCGCGGAGGAACCGGTTCCGCTCGGCGTCGGCTGGCTGTTCCAGGACGTGACGGCGGCGAAGCTGGCCGAGCAGGAGGCGGACCGGCTGCGTTTCCGGTCGAACCAGCTCCACAGGGCCGCGGCCTCGGCGGCCGAGTGCGAGGACCCGATGGAGGCGGCGACGGCCACGCTGGACTACGCGCTGGCCGGATTCGCCGACCACGTCGTGGTGGACCTGCTGGCGCCCGACGCCGACGCCGAGGACCCCCGTCCGGTGCGCGCGCTCTCGACGCCCGCCGACGGTCCGGGCCCGTGCCTGCCGGTCTCCGGCGGCTCGGGTCCGGTGCGGTACGCGGCCGGGCACCCGGCTCTCCAGTCACTGGACCGGGCCGGTTCGGTACGGGCGAGCGCGGGCGCCGGCACGAGCACCGCCGCCGAGGCGTGGGCGGTGGAGCGCCAGTGGCCCCGGGACTCGGTCCACGCCCTGTGCGCGGTGCTCCGCAGCCGGGGCCGGACGCTGGGCGTGGTCACCTTCCTCCGCGCGGCGAACCGCACCGCTTTCGAACGCCCGGACGCGACGTACGCGGAGACCGTGGCCGCCCGGGTGGCCACGGCGGTGGACCTGTCCCGCCTGACCGCCTAGGCCGTGTCCGCAGGACCCGGACGCCCGGGGTACCGCTCACGCTCAGTGGCGGTAGAAGATCCGGTCCGCGTACTCCGTCATCACGCGCCCGTTCCACTCGTGCCCGCCGTCGACGTTCCCCGAGCGGAGCATCGGGGGCTCGACTCCGCGGGCCACCAGTCCCTCCGCGGCAGCTGCCATCATCGCCTGCATCACCGCACTGGTGACCACAGTCGACGCGGGTGCGAAAGGCGCCTCGACGCCCGGCGTCGTCAGCTCCGCGTCGCCGATCGGGATCTTGCTGTCGAGGACGATGTCGCAGTGGTCGCGCAGGAATCCGCCGGAGGCGTGCCGGGACCTGGTCTCCTCTGCGTACGCCACCGACGTGACGCCGATGACCGTCAGCCCGAGGGCGCGCGCGTTCTGGGCCATCTCCACCGGCAGCGCGTTGCGCCCGGAGAGCGAGATGATCACGAGGAGGTCGCCCGAGCGTGCGGGGCTGGAGTCCAGCACCGCTCCGGCCAGCCCGTCCACCCGCTCCAGCGCGGAGCCCAGCGTGGCCGGCATGACGTCGACCCCCACGGTGCCCGGTACGGCGAGCAGGTTCATCAGGGCGAGCCCGCCCGCCCGGTACACGACGTCCTGGGCGGCGAGCGAGGAGTGCCCGGCGCCGAACGCGAAGAGCCGGCCGCCCGCGGCGACCGTGTCGGCGATCGCGGCGCCGGCGGCGGCGATGCTCTCGGACTCCTCGTCGCGTACGCGCTCCAGCAGGCCGATCGCTGCGTCGAAGAACTGACCGGCCAACTTGCTCTCGCTCATCGCGGAGGGCCCTTTCAGCGGGAGGGAATGTCCGTGCCGCCGATCACGTTGCGGTCTGGACCAGTGGACTGTCAATACCGCGCGGGGTGCCGCGCCGCACGCTCTTCGGTCGGCGCGGCACGGTTGTCAGCGGTATGCGTCAGAATTGGTGCAGGGCCATCGCACGACGACTTCATGTCACAGCATCGAGGGGCACGTATGTCCGGACTGATCGATACCACGGAGATGTATCTCCGCACCATCCTCGAGCTCGAAGAGGAAGGCGTGGTCCCCATGCGCGCCCGGATCGCCGAACGGCTGGACCAGAGCGGTCCGACGGTCAGCCAGACGGTGGCGCGTATGGAGCGCGACGGGCTGGTCCAGGTCGCGGGAGACCGCCATCTGGAGCTGACCGACGAGGGCCGCCGCCTCGCGACCCGCGTCATGCGCAAGCACCGGCTCGCCGAGTGTCTGCTCGTCGACGTGATCGGCCTGGAGTGGGAGCAGGTCCACGCGGAGGCGTGCCGCTGGGAGCACGTGATGAGCGAGGCCGTGGAGCGGAGGGTGCTGGAGCTGCTGCGCCACCCCACCGAGTCCCCGTACGGGAATCCGATCCCGGGCCTGGAGGAGCTGGGGGAGAAGGCCGAGGCTGACCCGTTCCTGGACGAGAGCATGGTGAGCCTGTCCGAGCTGGACCCGGGCAGCGACGGCAAGACCGTGGTGGTGCGCCGGATCGGTGAGCCGATCCAGACCGACGCCCAGCTGATGTACACGCTCCGGCGCGCGGGTGTGCAGCCCGGTTCGGTGGTCAGCGTGACGGCGTCACCCGGCGGCGTGCTGGTCGGTTCCAGCGGCGAGGCGGCCGAGCTGGACCCGGAGGTCGCCTCGCACGTTTTCGTCGCGAAGCGCTGACCAGGCGGGGAAGGGGCGCGGAGCGCGCCCCCGAGCGGTGGCGCGGCGGTGCGGTGGCGGTTGACCGGAGTTCCGGTGGCCGGACCGTAACGCCCGCTTTCTGTTTTCCGTCCGGAATTGCAGCGGCCGGACGAATCGCGTGCCAGGCTGTGGCCAGGCATATGACCTGAGGGTGTCGGCCGGATCGGATCCGGGCCGCGCGGTCGGGGAGGGAGCAGGGAATGCGCCCGTCGTACTGGCATGTGCACCGGGAGGTGGCTGCCCCGGTCGTGTGCGCCCGCGCTCTCGACGTACGAACTGCTGTGCGGGCGCCGAGGCGTCGCGCCGCGCGGCCCCCGGTGACCGCCCCTGCAGGCCCGGTGAACGCCCGGCCTGTCGCGCGAGGTGCCGAGGGGATTCGCTCCGGAACAGGGGCGGGCCCCGGCGCCCATGAGCGCCGGGGCCCGTCCTCCCCTCTGCCGACCTGGAGCCCCGAGCTCTCAAGGTCGGCCCCGACGGACCGTTATCCCCGAGCGGCCCGCCCCCCGGAGAAAATCTCCCCAAGGCGGCCGACGCCAATCCTTGGGGGCCGTCACTCGAACGAGGGGTGTTGTGTGCCGGACGCCGGTTTTCGAATAAGAGTTCGATAGCCTGGCGTGACGCGACCACGCGGTGATCGGGAACGAGAAGGGGGTGCCAGGGCTATGGTGCGGCGCATCGATGTGACCGGATACGACGGGGTACGTCTCGCGGCGTGGGAGTTCGCCGATCCGCCCAAGGAGAGCGCGGAGGCGGCGCGAGCGCCCGGGATCTTAGTGCTCCACGGACTGATGGGCCGGGCCGCCCACTGGGCCTCCACGGCCCGCTGGCTCGCCGAGCGCCACCGGGCGTTCGGACTCGACCAGCGCGGGCACGGCCGCAGCGAGAAGCCGGCCGAAGGCCCGTACACCCGCGAGGCGTACGTCGCGGACGCCGAGGCCGCGATCGAACAGCTGGGACTCGCCCCCGTCACCCTCGTCGGACACTCGATGGGCGCCCTCACCGCCTGGCAGCTCGCCGCGAAGCGCCCCGACCTCGTCCGGGCCCTGGTCATCTGCGACATGCGGGCCTCGGCCCTCGGGGCCGCCTCCCAGCGGGAATGGGAGGACTGGTTCAACGCCTGGCCCCTCCCCTTCGCGACCCTCGCCGACGTCCGCAAGTGGTTCGGCGAGGACGACCCCTGGGTGGAGCGGCCCAACCCCGCCCGCGGCGAGTTCTTCGCCGAGGTGATGGCGGAGCGGGCCGACGGCTGGCGCCCCGTCTTCTCCCGCCGGCAGATGCTGGAGTCCCGGGCGACCTGGGTCTTCGACGCGCACTGGGAGGAGCTGGCCCAGGTGAGGTGCCCGGCCCTCGTTCTGCGCGGCATCGACGGCGAGCTCGGCCGGGCGGAGGCCCAGGAGATGGTCCGCGTCCTGCCGCGCGGGCAGTACGCGGAGGTCGCGGACGCCGGCCATCTCGTCCACTACGACCGGCCGGAGGGCTGGCGGGCCGCCGTGGAACCCTTCCTGGAGCAGCTCGCCGAGGACTCCCGCGAGGACCGCGAACCCGTCTCGCCGTAGCCCCGCTCTCCCCTGCAACCCTTCCCGCGTCGCCCCCGCCCCTCTCCGCCCGACCCTCTCCGCCCACCCCCTCCGCCGAGGCCCGAACCTGGCCCGCCGACCGGTCAGCCCTTGCTGACCGCGGCCAGGATCTCCGGGAGCCGGCGCGCCGTGCGGGGCGCAGCCAGCCGCACTCCGGCCCAGGCGACGAAGGCGCCGTACGCGGCCCCCACCGGCAGCACGATCCACAGCCAGCCCCGCAGATCGCTCACGTGCAGGGCGACCGTCAGGGCGATCACCGGTGCGCAGACCACACCCGCCGACACCATCCCGCCGAGAAGCGAGATCCAGGCGAGTCCGGCCTGCCCCGGCGCCACGTTCTTGAACGCACCGTCCTGCGGGATCGAGTACGGGTACATCGCCGAAGCCAGCGCACCGGTCGCCAGCATCGAGCCCAGTACGCCGAAGGACAGCCCCATCACCTCGGGCAGCGCCTCCCACTTCCCGAGCACCGCGGCGGTCAGCGCGGTCACCAGGACCGTGTACGGCAGCGTGATCAGCAGCAACGCCAGGGCCCGCGCCCGGAGTTCGGCATAGGCGTCCCGGGTCGTCGAGATCGTCAGGGCCACCATCCAGAAGGCGGAGGTGTCCTGGCCGAACTGGTTGTACATCTGGATGCCGAGCATTCCGGCCGCGAAGCACGCGAGGTAGACCGAGCCGGTCCCCTGCAAGGCGTTGAGCAGCGGCACGATCAAGCCGATCGCCAGCGCCGTCACCCAGGTCGCCTTCGTCTTCGGGTCCCGTGCCACGTAGCGCAGGCTGCGCTCCATCACCGTCCCCGTGCGCCCTTCCGGCAGCAGCGCGAAGATCCCCGAGCGGCCGGTCCCGGACTTCGTGCGGGTCGGCTCGGCCGCCGCGAGCGTGGAGCCGTCGGGGGCCGTCATCAGCTTCGTCAGGCTCCGCTGCCACAGCCACACCAGCACGCCCACCGACAGCGCGGAGAGCAGGAGTTGCAGGGCGGCCCTGCTGTACGCGCCCTCCGAAACGGAGTCCACCGCGCCGATCGCCGAGGCCGGCGGCAGCCAGCTCACGACGTCCGCCGCCGGTTCCAGCGAGGAGAGCCCGCCCGCCCGGCCGAGACGCTGGAGGCCGAAGTTGACGAACTGGAAGCCCACCGCGATCACCAGACCGCTGAGGACCGCGAGGTCGCGGCCCTTGCGGGAGGACAGCAGCCGGACATTGGCCGTGGCCACGGACCGCGCCAGCGCGACACAGACCAGGAGCGTCAGCGGGACGGCTATCACCCCGGTCGCCACCGCAGCCGCCCCGTGCGCCACGGCGAGGACCGAGCCGAGGGCGAGACAGAGCGTGAACAGCGGCCCGATGCCGACCAGCGAGGCCACCAGCAGCGCCCCGATCAGCGGACGGGGCCGGAGCGGCAGCATCACCAGACGGCTCGGGTCGAGCGTCTCGTCGCCGCTGGGGAAGAACAGCGGCATGACGGCCCAGCCGAGCGCCAGCACCCCGGTCAGGAGCACCACCACGGCGGCGGCGTGCTCGTTGCCGCGCAGGGCGACGAGCCCGATCACCTGGCCGACGGCCAGCAGCAGGGCGAACACGATGGAGGAGATGTACGCGGCCTTGCGGCCGGAGGACTGACGCAGCCCGTTGCGCAGCAGTGTCAGCTTGAGCCGTACGAAGACGGAGACGATGCCCTCGCTCCGGCCGGCCGGAGCGGCGGTCCCCACAGGGGCGTCGAGCACGGTCATCGGGCGCCGCCCAGCCAGTCCAGGGAGTCCCCGGTGTCACGGCCGCCCGCGCCGACCAGTTCGAGGAAGGCGTTCTGCAGGGAGGGTGCGTCGCCCCGTACCTCGGCGAGCGTGCCCTGCGCGCGAATCCGGCCCGCCACCATGACGGCCACCCAGTCGCACAGCGACTCGACCAGCTCCATCACGTGACTGGAGAAGACGACGGTCGCGCCGGACCGGGTGTACCGCTCCAGAACCCCGCGGATCGTCTGTGCGGACACCGGGTCGACACCTTCGAACGGCTCGTCGAGGAAGAGCACTTCCGGGTTGTGCAGCAGCGCGGCGGCGAGCCCGATCTTCTTCCGCATACCGGTCGAGTAGTCCACGACCAGCTTGTGCTGCGAGCCCGCAAGGTCCAGGACGTCGAGCAGCTGGGTGGCCCGCTTGTCGACCTCGGCACCCGGCAGCCCGCGCAGTCGCCCGGTGTACGCGAGGAGTTCACGCCCCGAAAGCCTCTCGAAGAGGCGCAGCCCCTCCGGGAGCACCCCGATCCGGGACTTCACCTCGACCGGATCCAGCCATACGTCGTGGCCACCGACCTCGATCTTCCCCATGTCCGGCCGGAGGAGGCCCGTCACCATCGAGAGCGTGGTGGTCTTCCCCGCACCGTTGGGACCCACGAGTCCGACGAACTTGCCGGCGGGCAGTTCCAGGTCGATCCCCGCGACCGCGGTCTGTTCCCCGAACCGCTTCCACAGTCCCTGGACGCGGACGGCGGGCGGCGCCGTCCGCGCACCGCCCGCCTCAACTGCCCCGTCGGCATCGACTGTTCGGTCGGCCGCGGTCCTGCCTTCTGCTGCTTCTGCCCGGTCAGGCATGGCACTGCCTTTCGATGTCCCCGATGGTGGGGACCACCCTACGAAAGGCGCGCCTTGGCGTCGGCCGCCTCCCGTGCACAGGCGTAGGCGAGGGGGCTGATCAGCTCCTCCGCGTCCGGCAGCCACCGGTTGGCGGGGGTGGGGCGCCGGGCCCACTGCACCGCGCCCCGGCCGCCGACCCGGGTCGGCGGACCGGCCACGTAATGACCGTCTCCGCGGCTCACCAGGTCGATGGCATCGGCGTTCCACCCGAGGTTCCGTACGAGGTCGGCGGCCTTCGCGGCGGCGCCGGGCAGGACGAAGAAGAGCATCCTGCGGTCGGGGGTGCAGGTGACGGGTCCGAGCGTCAGGGACATCCGCTCCATCCGGGCCAGGGCCAGGAAGCCCGCGGACTCCGGGACGTCGATCGCGTCGAAGGTCCGCCCGGTCGGCAGCAGGATCGAGGACGTCGGCTGTTTGGACCACATCCGGCGGGCCGCCGCCGCACTGCCGGTCGCCTGGCCCGCCCAGTCCGGCCGGGTGGGGTGGGCTCCGGCCGAGACGCAGCCGGCGTCCCCGCACGAGCAGCGTTCGACCCCCTCGACGGCTTCGAGCCAGGTGCCCGGGAACACGTCCCAGTGCCGCTCTTCCGCATAACGCACCGCGGCGTCGAGCAGCTGCTCACCTCGCTGTTGGGGGACCTGGGCGGTTTCCGTGACTCCGATGGGCTCTTCCACGAACAGCACAACTCCCGCCGCCACCTGGGGTTACGGGCGCGGCGAACGCGGTCACGGTGCATCGATCCTGCATATGGGGCGCATCGAGGCATGGACGGGGGCGCGCGTGCGGCGGCGCATCGATGTGCGGGTAGCCACATACAGGACTGTGCGACGACCTGTGCCGAGCATCCGTGACGGCTCGTACCGAATACCGATGAATGTGCGCATTTCTTGTATATGTGCCGGGCAGTGATCCCTTCACCGATCACTGCGGTCTCAGGGGGAAACATGGCAGCCAGACCTCTCGTCGCCCGCCAGCCGAACGAGCGGCTCCAGACACTCATTCAGGAAGCCGCCTGCTCCAACGCGGGCCTCGCCCGCCGCGTCAACATGGTCGGAGCCGAGCGCGGTCTCGATCTCCGCTACGACAAGACGTCCGTCGCCCGGTGGCTGCGGGGACAGCAACCACGCGGCAGGGCACCGGGAATCATCGCCGAGGCGCTCGGCCGCAAGCTCGGCCGTACGGTCACGATCGACGAGATCGGCATGGCCAACGGCAAGAACCTCGCCTCGGGTGTCGGCCTGCAGTTCGCACCGACCGTGCTCGGCGCGATCGAGCAGGTCTGCGAGCTGTGGCGCAGCGACGTGGGGCGGCGCGATCTGCTCTCCGGGTCCGCGGTGGCCGCCTCCGCGCTGGTCGAACCCAGCCGCGACTGGCTGATCACCGGCGCCGACCCCCAGGTGGCACGGGCCGCGGGCGCCCGCGTGGGTATGCCCGACGTGGAGGCGGTACGGGCGATGACGACCGCGCTCGTCGACCTCGACCACCGGTTCGGCAGCGGACACGTGCGGCCCGTCCTGGTCCACTACCTCAACAGCGTGGTGTCCGGGCTGCTTTCGGGGGCGTACCGCGAATCGGTCGGCCGGGAGCTGTTCGGCGCGGTGGCGCGGCTCACCGAACTCGCCGGGTACATGGCGGTCGACACCGGTCAGCCGGGGCTCGCCCAGCGGTACTACATCCAGGCCCTGCGGCTGGCCCAGGCGGCGGGCGACCGGGCCTACGGCGGTTATGTGCTGGCCGCCTCGATGAGTCATCTCGCCGCGCAGCTCGGCAACCCGAGAGAGATCGCGCAGCTCGCGCGGGCGGCGCAGGAGGGTGCGCGGGGGCGGGTGACTCCGCGGGCGGAGGCGATGTTCCACGCGGCGGAGGCGCGCGGGCACGCCCTGCTGGGCGACGTCCGTACCTGCCAGGCGGCGGCGGGCCGGGCGCTGACGGCGCTGGAGCACGCGGACGCGGACACCGGTGACGACCCGCCGTGGATCGCCCACTTCGACGCGGGCTATCTCGCGGACGAGCTGGCGCACTGCCACCGCGATCTGGGGCAGGGCGAGGCGGCGGCCCGCCGGTCGACGGAGGCCCTGGCCGCGTTGCCGGAGAGCAAGGCCCGGCGCAGGGGCATCGGCCTGGTGCTGCTGGCGAGCGCGCAGGTGCAGATGAGAGAGGTGGAGCAGGCGTGCCACACGGGGAACCGGGCGGTGGAGCTGCTGGCGACGGTGCGGTCCAGCCGGGGTGCGGAGTATCTCGATGACCTCCAGCAGCGGCTCGTGCCGTACGGGGACGAGCCCGCGGTCCGTGAATTCGGTGCCCGGCTCGAACTCCAGGCGGCCTGAGAGGCGGGGTGCGGAGGGCCGTCCGCCAGGGCGAACCGGGACAGCGCGATGCCTGCTGCCATGTGAAGGGGTGGTGAGCGGCATCACGCGCTTGGCGGAGTGCGGCAACCACCCGATAGCGTGAGCCGACGATTCCGTAGGTTTACACGTAGGAGTCCCGGTGACGCAGAGCGGACAGGGTGACGAACAGCAGTCCCCTGCTGTACGGCCCGCGCACGAAGGTGTCGTGCTGCCCGCGGAGGGCGGTACCCCCTGGACCGTGGGTCCGCCCGCAGCAGGGCCGGCCGGCCAGGCCGCACCCGCGGGAGGGCAGCCGTGGGGATCGCCCTGGGGCCCCCAGGACGGCGGGCCGCACCCGGACGCCCCGGCCCCCGCGCAGCTGCCGCCGGCCGGCCACGCCGGGCAGCTGCCGCCCGCACAGCCGTACGCGGGCGCGCCCGGTCCGTACGGGAACGGCGCGGCGCAGCCCCAGCAGGGGGCGTATCCCTCCCAGCCGGGGGAGTACCAGCAGCAGAGCCAGTACCAGCAGCCGGGGCCGTACGAGCCGCAGCAGGGCCAGTACCAGGCCCAGCCCGGCGGCTACCCGTCGCAGCCCCAGCCGTATGCGCAGCCGCTGCCGCCGGAGGCCGTGCCCGGTCTCCCGCCGGGGGCGGGCGGCGACGCGGACGCCACGCAGTTCATCGCGCCCGTGCCCGGTGGCTCCGGTCCCGGCGGGCTGCCGCCCGAGCGTCCCGCCGAGTCCACCCAGTTCCTGGGGCAGGCGGCGCCCGGCGACGCCGACGCGACCCAGTACATACCCCCGGTGCCCGGTGGCGCCCCGTACGGGATCAGGCCCGGGACCCCCGGTGAGCGGCAGCCGCCCGCCGAGTTCGACAACCTGTTCCGCAGCGAGGCGCCCGCGGGCGCTACGCAGCAGATGCCCCGCTTCGATCCCTCGCAGCAGGCGCGCCAACAGCAGCACCAGCCGCCGCAGCACCAGCAGCACCAGCCGCCGCACAGCCCGCAGGGCTACCAGTCCGGCCTGCAGGGACTGCAGGGCACGCAGGGCATGCAGGAGCCCGACCAGGACTACGAACCCCGGCGCAAGAGGCCCGCGCACGTCCCGCTGATCGCCGCGGTCGTCATCGGCTGCGCCGTCATCGGACTCGGGGCGGGCGCCCTCATGAGCAGCGGCGACGACAAGCCGGACGACAAGAAGCCGGTGGCCTCGCAGAGTTCGGCCGCCGAGCAGCCCAGCGCGGAGCCGGCGGCCGATCCCGCCGAGCCGCAGGCACAGGCGCTCGACAAGCTGCTCGCCGACAGCAACAACAGCCGGGCGGCCGTGATCAGCGCGGTCGAGAAGATCAAGTCGTGCCAGGCGCTGGACCAGGCCACGAGCGATCTGAAGGGAGCGGCCCAGCAGCGCCGCGACCTGGTGACCCGGCTCAAGGACCTCACCATCGACAAGCTGCCGCAGCACGCCGAGCTGTCGTCCTCGCTGACGAGGGCCTGGCAGGCGTCCGCCTCGGCCGACGACCACTACGCCGCCTGGGCCGTGCAGGCCAAGAACAACAAGAAGATCTGCAAGGGCGGCCACGCCAGGTCGACCAACGAGACGGCGCAGGCCACCGTACGGAGCGGCGAGGCCACCACGGCCAAGCGGCAGGCGTCCGGACTGTGGAACTCCGTCGCGACGAAGTACGGACTGACGAAGCGCACCCCGCAGGAGCTCTGACGCGCGTGCGCGAACGGCCCGGCCCCGGACATCCGGGGCCGGGCCGTTCGCGCGGGTGCCGCGTCGGTCAGCCGTTGCGGGCGCCCGACAGGGTCTCGGAGACGTCCACGAAGCCCTTCCGCTCGGCGACGAGGCGACCGTCGCGGACCACCTGGAACGTCACCTGGCCGTTGACGATGCGCGGGTACGCCGAGGTGCCGAGCATGTCCTTGAAGCGCCAGCGCAGCACCGGGGTGAGCCCGCCGGTGTCCACCTGGGTGCCCTGGTTGAGGCTGGCCGAGACCTTGCCGGCCGTGATCCGCGGCTCGTCTATCTCCTCGATGACCGCCTTGAGCACCGTGTAGGCGATCCAGGTGGTCTGCACGCCGGTGTCCTCCGGGTCGACCCGGTTGTCGGCGAACGCGTACTGGCGGATCACCTTGCGCATCTCGGCCCAGCGGGAATCGCTCGGTTCCGGGTACCAGCCGGTGACGTACGCCCCCTCGAACGGGCTGTTCCGTCCGCCCGTGCGGTCGATGAGCGGCTGGCCGACGCTGCCGAGGACGGACGAGACCCGTACCCGGCTGCCTTCCGGTTCGAGCCGGCGGAAGGAGTCGAAGAACGTTTCCGTACGGTCTCCGAGCACCGCCGTCACACAGCCGTCGCCCGCCTTCTCCAGCGCCTGGGCGGCCTGCGCGTCGTACGAAGTGGCCTCCTCCGGCGCCAGGATGTCGACGGACCTGGGCCGACGGGACTCCGCGAGGCTGGTGTTGAGGAGCGGGGGCATGACGTCGCCGCCGATCGAGTCGGGACGTACGAGGGAGACCCGCTCGCAACCGGCCGCCAGCTGCTTGCCGTTGCCCGCCAGGAGCGCCGACTGGCCGCCGTTGACCGGGTAGGAGTTGTAGCTCGTGAACTCCTCGGTGGAGGCCCCGTAGCCGCCGATGTACGGGATTCCGGCGGCCTCCAGCGGGGCCATGAACGCCTGTCCGTGCCGGCTGTACGAGCCGACCACCGCCGCCGCGTCCTGCTTGACCGCCTCGCGGGCGCACTTGCCCGCGCCGAGGAGGGTGTCGCCCTCGTCGCAGGTGATCACGCGCAGTTCGTGACCGTCGATGCCGCCCTGTTCGTTGACCCAGCGGGCGTACGTCGTCGCCATGGCCGAGACGCCCGCCATCTTCTGGGTGGAGCCGTCCGCGGCGTGGTCGGGTGCCCAGGTCATCACGGTCACGGTCTCCGCGGAGCCGCCCGAGGTCCCCGGAATCACACCGCAGCCGGAGGTGAGCAGGGCCACGGCCGCGGCCGTGACGGTGAGGAGTCGGAAGGGGCGGAGTGGGGTGAGGCGTCGCCGTCCGGTCATGGGCATGAACATTTCCGGCTCCGGGGTAACGCCGCAGTGTGCTCGGGGCAACGCTCGGTGACGTCCAGGTGAATTACGGGGGGCCGTACGCACACGGGGAAAGGGAACGTACGATCGACAACCGTGCAGCAAGGTTCGGAGAACACTTCCCGTCGCGGCCGTCGCTCCTCCACCATGGGCGGCATGCCGCTCAATGACATGCCATGGTGGCGCTGGCGCAGCAACGTGCGCTCGGCGCTGCACATGCTCTCCGACCCCGTCTTCCACCGCGAGTGCTGGCTGGCCGGCCGGGAAGGGTACGGGGACGTCACCGACGCCGTGTACCGCCTGGTCGAGGACACCTGGCTCGACAACTGGTCCGCCGAGAAGTACGTCGGCACGATCTTCCGCGACTCCGGCGAGGCCGCCCTCGTGGACGTCGCCGCGCTCCGGGTGCTGCGGATCATGCACCAGGTCGGCGCCGACGCCCCCGTCTCCGCCTATCTGGAGCACCACGGCTGGCCGGAGGCCGTACGCGCGGCCCACGACGCCCATGTGATGCTCGCCACGAACGACGGCGAGGACCCGGACACTCCGCCTCGTTCGCTGGACGTGCTCCGCATCATGACCAGATCGGCCTGAGAGCGGGCGGGTGTGGCACCCTACGGGCATGACCGCGCCGCAGCCTGCCGACTCCGCCCTCGCCACTGCCTCGGACGCCGAGTCCGAGCAGTACATCCTCACGCTCTCCTGCCCTGACAAAAAGGGCATCGTGCACGCCGTGTCGAGCTATCTCTTCATGACCGGCTGCAACATCGAGGACAGCCAGCAGTTCGGGGACCACGACACCGGTCTGTTCTTCATGCGGGTCCACTTCACGGCGGACGTCACGGTCACGGCGGAGAAGCTGCGCGCCAGTTTCGCCGCGATCGGCGAGGCGTTCCGGATGGACTGGCAGATCCACCGCTCCTCGGACCGGATGCGGATCGTCCTCATGGTCAGCAAGTACGGGCACTGCCTCAACGACCTGCTGTTCCGCTCCAGCAGCGGGGCGCTGCCGGTCGAGATCGCGGCCGTCGTCTCCAACCACCAGGACTTCGCCGAGCTCGTCGCCTCGTACGGCGTGCCCTTCCGGCACATCCCGGTGACCCGGGACACCAAGGCGGACGCGGAGGCGCAGCTGCTGGAGCTGGTCCGCGAGGAGGGCGTCGAGCTGGTCGTCCTGGCCCGCTACATGCAGGTGCTCTCGGACGATCTCTGCAAGCAGCTCAGCGGCCGGATCATCAACATCCACCACTCCTTCCTGCCGAGCTTCAAGGGCGCGAAGCCGTACCACCAGGCGCATGCGCGCGGGGTGAAGCTGATCGGCGCGACCGCGCACTACGTGACGGCCGACCTCGACGAGGGGCCGATCATCGAGCAGGAGGTCGAGCGGGTCGCTCACGGCGTCACGCCGGACCAGCTGGTCGCCGTGGGCCGCGACGTGGAGTGCCAGGCGCTGGCGCGCGCGGTGAAGTGGCACGCGGAGCGGCGCATCCTGCTGAACGGCCGGCGCACGGTGGTCTTCGCCTAGGGCCTGTCGTCGAACTGCCGTCGTTCGGCCGCTACAGGCGGCTCAGCGCCGCCGCGGCGAAGAGCACGTCGCGGATCGCCTCGCGGTCCCCCTCCTGGCCCGCCGCCGCTTCCACCGGTGAGATGTGGCCGGCGACGAGCTGGCAGAACTCCACGCCGTCGAGCGCCACCTGCGCGACCGTGTGGTCGGGGGAACCGACCGCGGCCGGGGAGTCCAGCGCGATGTACCAGTCGCCGCCGCCGAGGCCCTCGACCTCCAGATGGAGCGAGCGGCCCGGGGAACCGGCCGTGACGAGATGGCGGGCCGGTCCCGCCAGGCCCGCGCGGCGCCGCTCGGCGAGAGCGGCCGGCAGCATCCGGGCGGCCAGGTCGATCATCCGGTGGAGATGGGCCGGGGACGGGGCCTCGTACGGATAGTCCACCGCCGCCGCGATGTCGCCGCCGTGCACCCAGCACTCGAAGGCCCGGTCGAGCAGGGAGTCCTGGAGCGGGAGGGCGAAGTCGCCGTACGGGACGGAGAGCTCCGCGACCCCGCGGCCGGCGAAGGACACGGTCCGGATGAGTGTGTGGCTCTGGTCGCGCCACGGCTCGCGGACGCTCCGGGTGAGCGGCCGGTAAGCGGCTGCCCAGTATGTTTCGGTCCGCTCGGCCGGCGACCGGAGCCCTCCACCGTCGTCGCCGAGCGGGTCGTCCAGGCCGAGGGCCGTGGAGACGAGACCGTCGACGGTCATCAGATGCCCTATCACTCCGGCGACCGTCGTCTTGCGGTTCACGGCGCGCTCGCCCTCGAACCACCTCAGCCGGACCGGCGCGTGCCACTCCGAGTCCCCGATGTCGCTGAGGAGGGCGTCGAGCCGGGCGGTCTCCGCGTCGTACGGTGCGGCCCAGACGGGCACCGGGATCTTGGCCGGGCGGCGGCCCAGGCAGCCTTCGATGACCCGGGTGCGGAGCAGCGGGTCGAGGTCCAGACTGCGGTCCGTGTGCAGCAGACCCACCGCGTCGCGCAGCCGCAGGGCCTCGTCCGCGCAGGGGGCGCACCCGGTGAGGTGCTCCTCGACGGCGGCGGTCTCCTCGGCGGAGCAGGCGGCCAGGGCCCAGGCGCCCAGCAGGGCCTTGAGGACCTTGTGGGTGAGGGCCGGGGCGGATGGTGGTGCCACGGCTGATTCCGGTTCCGGTGTCCGAGCTGGTGTGTGCTCTTCGGGAGGGGAGGTGGGTGCGGCGGGCTGCGGGGCGGGTACGGATTCGAGGTCGAAGTCGTCCGCGGCGGCCCGGGGGCCGGGTATGCGCCGGGCGCCCCGCACCTCCTCGGTGCGCTCCTCGTCCTCGCGGCCGTCGCCGTCGCCTTCGTGGCCGGTCACAGGGACCGCCCGTATCCGGGCGGGGAGAAGCCTTCCAGCGGGCGGGCGTTCGCGGTGGAGAGCAGCTGGAGGCCGAGTCGCAGCCGCCGCCGGGCCTCGTCCTCGGTGACTCCGAGATCGGCGGCGGTCTGGCGGTAGTCCCGGCGCTGGATGTACGCGAGTTCCAGAGCGGCGCGCAGGGGTGCGGGCATGGACGCCACGATGTAGTCGGCGCGGGCCGCCGCCGTCGCCCTGCGGACCCGTTCCTCCAGGTCCTCCGGACCCGCCGTCCCGTCCTCGTCGCCCTCGGCGGGCCCGTACGGGGATGCCTCCGCGTCGCGCAGCCGCTGCACGGACTGGCGGTGGGTGAGCCGGGCCACCCAGGACCGCATCGAGCCCTGCTTCGGGTCGTACGCGTCCGGGTTCTCCCAGACGTAGCCGAAGACCTCGCGGGTCACGAGGTCCGCGGCGTCCTCGTCGTCGAGCATCCGGTGGGCCTGGCTGTGGACGAGCGAGGCGAAACGGTCGTAGAGCTCGCCGAGGGCAGCCGCCTCGCCGCGCGCCAGCCGCTGCTGCATCCTGCGGTCCCAGCGGGGTGGTGCGTCCTTTGCCATGAGTCCCCCAGCCCTGTACCCCTCGTCCCCTCGAATGTAGTCGCGCTCATCGTCCGGGGCCCGCCTTTGCACCAAGTAAGCCAAGTACGCCCCCGGGACGGCCACGGGTGATAGGGAAACTATGCGGGCTCGGTGTTTCGTGGTGGTTCAGATGGGCAGCCGCGATTAAGGAACGGAAACTTCCGGATCGTTGGGCTCCCTGAACGAGAGGTCCAGTCGCGTGACGCTGAAGGTGGACGAAACCGAGCAGGGTGAGTGGACCGTGCTGCGCATACGCGGCGAACTCGATCTCGTGAGCTCACCCGTCGTACGCCAGTCCGTCCACGAGGCGGTGGCCGAGGGGCAGCACGACGTCGTGCTCGATCTCACCGGAGTGTTCTTCTGCGATTCCAGCGGGGTCGGGGTGCTGATCGCCTCCCGCCGCCTGATGAAGTCCTGCGGAGGCCGGCTGCGGCTCGTCCTTCCGGCCCGCGGCGCCGAGGACGGGTCCCACGTCAACAAGGTGCTCGGGGCCCTGGGAGTACGCAGGCTCTTCGAGGTCTACCCCGACGCGGCCTCGGCCGTAGTGGACGAAGCCCATCCGCTCTCGGCGTGACCAAGACCATGTTGTAACACCGGCAGTGTGCGTTAGTGACACGTGACGCCTGTGGGCGTCGTACGCTCCCCGCATGGACAGCGCAGAGTACGAGCGCAAGATCGCACACCGTTTCGCCGCCTTCGACCAGGACGGCAACGGCTACATCGATCGCGCCGATTTCAACGCCGCCGCCGCCCGGCTGCTCAAGGAGTTCGGTACGACGGCCCGTTGCGACAAGGGGCAGTCGCTCTACACCGGGGCCGAGGCGTTCTGGCAGGGCATGGCGGGTATCGCGGACGTGGACGGGGACCAGCGGGTCACCCGTGAGGAGTTCGTCGGCGGGGCGGTCAAGCGGCTGCGTGACAACCCCGAGCGTTTCGCGGAGATCGCCCGCCCCTTCCTGAGAGCGGCGATCGCCGTCGCGGACAGCGGGAACGACGGCGCGGCCTCGCTGGCGGCCGTCGAGCGGGCGCTGCGGGTGCTGGGCGCCGACGCGGAGACCGCGAGCCTCGCCGCGCAGCAGCTGGACACCGACCGGGACGGGCGGGTGGCGGAGGCCGAGGCGGTCGCCGCCTTCGCCGCGTACTTCACGGTGATCCTGCCGGACGCGTGACAGGCGGGGGACCGGACGGGGTCCGTACGGCCCCGTCGGTCCCACCGGAGGCTGCGGGCCGGAAGGGCTCCCGGGCGAACCGTTCGCGCAGCTTGTACTTGAGCACCTTGCGCAGGGCCTCGTTGCGCGGCAACGCCTCCAGCACCTCCAGCTGCTCCGGCAGCTTGTGCACCGACAGGCCCTGAGCGCGCAGATGGCCGGTGATCTCCGCCAGGGTCAGGGGCGCGGCCCCGGCGGGCTGCTCGACGACCGCGCAGACGCGTTCCCCGCGCTCCGGGTCCGGCAGGCCGATCACCGCCGCGTCGCCCACCCCGGGGTGGGCGTGCAGCAGGTCCTCGATCTCCTTGGCGGAGATGTTCTCGCCCTTGCGGATGATGACGTCCTTGATCCTTCCGGTCAGCGTCAGATGCCCGCTCTCCTGGAGATGACCGATGTCACCGGTGACGAGGAAACCCTCGGAGTCGAAGACCGGGGCGGCGGCCCCGGGATTCAGATAGCCCTGGCAGACGGCCTCGCCCCGCAGCCGTACCTCGCCGTCCGTGCCGTGCGGCAGGGGCTTGCCCTCCTGGTCCGTGATCCGTATCTCCATGCCGGCGGGCGGCCGGCCCTCCGTCGTGGCGAGGTTCTCCGCCGTGTCGTCCGGGGCACCCATGGTGATCATGGGGACCTCGGTCATGCCGTAGCCGTGGGTCAGCTGCACCCCCATCTCCCGTACGACCGCGTGGTACAGCTCCGGCGGCTTCGGCGCCCCGCCGCCCGCGAGCAGGCGCAGGCTGGGGACGAGCGGGCGGTCCGGGGCCTTGCGCTGCTCGGTGAGGAACATCGAGTAGAAGGCGGTCGAGCCGCCGGCCACCGTCACGCCGTGGCGCCGGTAGTCCGCCAGGGCGGCGGGCAGGGCGAACTGCTCGAAGAGCACGGCGGGGAAGCCGTACAGCAGCAGCATCACGGCGTAGTCGGGTCCGCCGATGTGGGCGAACGGGAACGCGACCGAGCCGACGTCGTCCGCCGTCAGCCGCAGTGCGTGGGCCAGGCAGGAGCCGCCCGCGAGGAGGCTGCGGTCGGTGTGCAGCACCCCCTTGGGGTCGGAGGTCGTGCCCGAGGTCCAGTAGATCCAGCGCGGCGCCGTGCCCTCCGCGGGCGGGGGCGGCAGTACGGCGGGATCGCCGTCCGGCAGTGACGCGTATGCGTCGAAGATCAGCGGCGGACGGTCCGTTTCCGCCGCCAGCCGGTGCGCCATCGCGGTGTGGTCGAAGCCGCGCCAGGTGCCCGGTACGGCGAAGAACTCCGCCTTCGACTCGCGCAGCGCGAACCCCACCTCGCGGTCCCGGTAGAAGGGGATCACCGGGGTCTGTACGGCTCCGATGCGGGTGAGCGCGAAGGAGAGCAGCACCGTCTCGATCCGGGTCGGCAGCTGCCAGGCGACGACGCTGCCGGGCCGGACCCCCAGCCCGTGCAGGCCGGCCGCGACGCGTTCGCACCGCTCGCGCAGCTCGCCGAAGGTCAGGGTGCGGTCGTCCTGGAGGAGCACGGGGCGGTCCGGGCTCATGGCTGCCCGGCGTTCGACGAGTTCCCAGAAGGTGCGGGATGCGCCCAGGGCGTGTGCGGTATCGGTCACGACGGTCCCCTCGTAGCTGACGATTAGTCAGATAGTGCGGAGAGCGTAGGACTCCGCGCCTTGTCGGTCCAGGGGTGCGGGGCTAGCCTGAGAGCCGCAACTGAATCTGACGCACCATCAGATACGTGCCGAGTGCGCCGAAGGGAACACCATGACGGAACTGCCTCGGATCGTCAGCGTCGACGACCATGTGATCGAGCCGCCGCACCTCTTCTCGACCTGGCTGCCGGCCAAGTACCGCGAGCGCGGGCCGCAGCCGCTCACCGCGGGCATCGGTGAGCTGGCGTACACGGGAGGCAAGTACGTCATCACGATGGACCCGGACGGGCCGCCCACCGACTGGTGGATCTACGAGGACCTCAAGTTCCCGTACAAGCGCAACATCGCGGCGGTCGGCTTCGACCGGGACGACATGACGCTGGAGGGCATCACCCGGGCCGAGATGCGCCGCGGCTGCTGGGACCCGGCCGAACGGCTCAAGGACATGGACCTCAACCACGTCGAGGCGAGCCTCTGCTTCCCGACCTTCCCGCGCTTCTGCGGCCAGACCTTCGCCGAGGCGCACGACAAGGAGGTCGCCCTCGCCTGCGTGCGCGCCTACAACGACTGGATGGTGGAGGAGTGGTGCGGCGACAGCGGCGGCCGGCTGATCCCGCTCTGCATCATCCCGCTCTGGGACATCGGTCTGGCGGTGGCGGAGATCAGGCGCAACGCCGCACGCGGGGTGCGGGCGGTGACCTTCTCCGAGATCCCCACGCACCTGGGGCTGCCGTCGATCCACAGCGGCTACTGGGACCCGTTCTTCGCGGTCTGCCAGGAGACCGGGACGGTCGTGAACATGCACATCGGGTCCAGCTCGCAGATGCCCGCCGCGTCCCCCGACGCCCCGCCCGCCGTGCAGGCCGCGCTCTCCTTCAACAACGCGATGGCCTCGATGATGGACTTCCTGTTCAGCGGGGTGCTGGTGAAGTTCCCGACGCTGAAGCTCGCCTACAGCGAGGGCCAGATGGGCTGGATCCCGTACGCGCTCGAACGCGCCGACGACGTGTGGGAGGAGCACCGCGCCTGGGGCGGGGTGCGCGACCTGATCCCCGAGCCGCCCTCCACGTACTACTACCGGCAGATCTTCTGCTGCTTCTTCCGGGACAAGCACGGAGTGGCGTCCCTCGACGTCGTCGGGCGCGACAACGCCACCTTCGAGACCGACTACCCGCACGTCGACTCGACCTTCCCGCACACCAAGGAGGTCGCGCTCGACCACGTCAAGGGACTGGACGACGAGACCATCTACAAACTGATGCGCGGAAACGCCATCCGCATGCTGGGTCTGGACCTGGACCGGTGACCGATCTGTCGTACAGCGAGGAGGAGCAGGAGTTCCGGGCACGGCTGCGCACCTGGCTCGCCGGGGCGCTCCCCGGGCTGCCCCCGAAGCCCTCGCCCGACGACTGGCCGGGGCGGCGGGCGTACGACACCACCTGGCAGCGGATGCTGTACGACGCCGGGTACGCGGGCCTGCACTGGCCGGTCGACGCGGGCGGGCAGGGGGCGACGCCGACCAGGCAGCTGATCTTCCTGGAGGAGACGGAGAAGGCGGGTGCCCCCTATGTCGGGGCGAACTTCGTCGGGCTGCTGCACGCGGGGCCCACCGTCGCCGCCGAGGGGACCGCCGCGCAGCGCTCCCGCTGGCTGCCGCCGGTCCTGCGCGGCGAGGAGATCTGGTGCCAGGGCTTCTCCGAGCCCGAAGCGGGCTCCGACCTGGCCGCGCTGCGGACCCGCGCCGTGCGCGACGGCGACCACTACGTCGTCAGCGGCCAGAAGATCTGGACCTCGCACGCGGAGGTCGCCGACTGGTGCGAGCTGCTGGTGCGTACGGACCCGGAGGCGCCGAAGCACCGGGGGATCAGCTGGCTCGCGATGCCCATGGACGCCCCCGGTGTCACCGTCCGCCCGCTGCGGACGCTCGCCGGGTCCACGGAGTTCGCCGAGATGTTCCTCGACGAGGTCCGGGTGCCGGTCTCCCACCGCGTCGGCGAGGAGAACGACGGCTGGCGGGTCACCATGGTCACCCTCTCCTTCGAGCGCGGTACGGCGTTCGTCGGCGAGGTCGTCGCCTGCCGGCGCACCCTGGCGGCCCTGGCCGCCGACGCCCGCGCGACGGGGCGGTGGGACGACCCCGTGCTGCGCCGGAGGCTCGGCAGGCTGAACGCGGAGTTCGGCGCCCTGTGGCGGCTCACCCAGTGGAACGTCAGCGAGGCGCAGCGCAGCGGGGGCGTGCCGGGCACCGGGGGCTCCGTCTTCAAGCTGCGCTACTCGCAGGCGCGCCAGGAGCTGTACGAGGCGGCGGCCGAGGTCCTCGGCGCCGACGCGTCCGACCTGGACCGGGAGTGGGTGCTCGACCGGCTCTCCTCCCTCTCGTACACGATCGCCGCGGGCACCTCGCAGATCCAGCGGAACATCGTCGCCGAGCGGATACTCGGCCTGCCGAAGGGGCGCTGATCGACTGTGGACTTCTCGTTGTCGGAGGACCAGCGGGCCCTGCGCTCGGGCATGCGGGAGCTGCTCACCGGCCGGTTCGGCCGCGAGCGGATGCGGGCGGCGGCGGAGAGCGGGGAGGGTGTCGACCGGGGTCTCTGGGCGGAGCTCGGCGCGGCCGGGTTCTTCGCGCTGCGGCTGCCGGAGGCCGAGGGCGGGGTGGGGCTCGGGCTGCCCGAATCCGTACTGCTGTTCGAGGAGGCGGGGCGGGTGCTGCTCCCGGGCCCCCTCGTCGCCACGCATCTGGCCGCCGGGGCGGTGAAGGGTGCGGCGGAGGGCCGTGCCGTGGTCACGGTCGCGGACGGGAACGGGCCGGTGGCGGACCTGGGGGACGCGGACGGGCTGCTGGTGCTCGGGGACGGGGTCCGCCTGAGGGCGGGGGAGCCCTTGCGGGACACCGTGCGCGCGGCGGTGCCGGTGCGGTCCCTCGATCCGCTCACGCCACTGCACCGGCCGGCCGGGCCCGTCGCCGGTACGGAGCCGCTGCCGTCCCTGTCCCCGCACTCCCTGCGCCGCGAGGGCGCCCTGCTCACCGCGGCCGAACAGCTCGGCAGCGCCGCGCGGACCACGGAAATGGCGGTTCAACACGCCCGTGGACGTGAACAGTTCGGCGCAGCGATCGGTTCCTTCCAGGCGGTCAAGCACCTCTGCGCCGAGATGCTGGTCCGTGCCGAACTGGCCCGCGCGGCCGTGTACGCGGCGGCCGTGACCGGGGACCCGGCCGAGGCCGCGGGCGCCAAGCTCCTGGCCGACGAGGCCGCCGTGCGCAATGCCCGGGACTGCCTCCAGGTCCATGGGGGCATGGGCTTCACCTGGGAGGCAGACGTCCACCTGCATCTGAAGCGGGCCTGGCTGCGCTCCGGAAGGTGGCTGACGGCGGCGGAAGCGGAAGAGGCTCTGGCGGCCGGTCTGGGCGCTGCGGACCGCGCGGACGGCGGGCCTGACGGCTCCGGGGGCTCATGACCGGGCTCCGGGCCCGGCTGTCACACAGTGCAGCCGGTCTGCGTCGATACCGGGTTGTGTCCTTTGCGTGATTCGTCACCGGCCGGAGTCGGCGCCCCGCTCGGGTACGCTCCGTTGGATGCGAGTGGTTCTGGAACCGGACGATCCGGGTGTTGCCTGTGCGGCGACTCCGGTTCGGGTGCGGTGCCCTGCTCGCGGTCCGAGGAGCTGTGCCGGGCCTGGCCGGGAAGCGATTCCCGCGGTGCCGGTCCGCTCCTGTTCGACTCCCCGCAATGCGCGTCGCACAGTATGCAGCACGCGTACTCCTTCGCGCTGGAATATGCCCGAAGCGCTTGTTGCGGTGACTGTACGTCAACCATGCTGTCTCGCAAGGGAATCACGTTCCGTGACCCTGAGGAGGCGCGAGGCGATGTGTCCGCCGGTTCGGATGGTGTGAGCGGTGCAGGTGCTTCAGGTTCAGCTGGAGGTCGGGCCGGATCCCGCGGAAGTGGGACGAGCCCGCAGATGGGCGCGGTCGAGGCTGGTCGGGTCCGGAATAGGAGACGACGAGCCACTCGCGGAGACGCTCATTCTGCTGATCTCCGAGCTGGTCACCAACGCGGTCGTCCACACCGGCTGTCCGGCTGTCCTGCGGATGCTGTTCGGCTCGGCCGGAGCGGTCGGGACGGTCAGGGTCGAGGTCGCGGACGCCAGCGGCTGTCCGCCGCAGCCGCGGCACGCCGAGGGTGACGACACCAACGGGCGCGGCCTGGAGCTGGTGGACGGCCTCGCGGACCGCTGGGGCTGGCAGCCGGAAGGCGCCGGGAAGCAGATCTGGTGCGAGGTCGACAGCGGCGGACCGCTGACGACCCCGGCGGCGGTGGTTCCGGCGGGGCCCGTGGTGGTCCAGGGAGCGCTGTTCGGCGTTCAGAGGACCGCGACCGGCGCGACGGGAGTGCCGGTGGCGCCGGTGAACGGCTCGGGCATCGCGCAGAGCAGGAACGCGTAGCGCCGGTCCTCCGCACAGGCTGTGGACAGCGTTTCGAGATTCCAGTTCTGGCCTTGGAGCATGCCCATCTCGACGAGGTCGAGGGCGTGCACCGGCAGCCACAGATTCTCGATCTCCGGCGGGAAGATCTCGAAGGTCAGGGTGTCGTTGGCGACCGCGGCCACGTCCCGCGCGTGGAACCACTCGGGCGTGCGCACCGAGAGGCCGGGTGACGGATAGGCGTACGCGTGCTTGTCGCCCGCCAGATAGACCTGGATCTGCCCCGTCCGTACGAGGACGATGTCACCGGCCCCGACCCGGACGCCCGCGAACTCCTCCGCCGCGTCCAGGTCCTCGGGTGTCACGGCGTGGTCGCCCGGCAGCCGGTCGACGCCGTGGGCGCGGGCCACGTCCAGCAGAACCCCGCGCGAGACGAGCGGCGGCGCGGAGGCGATCGAGCTGAACTGCGCGCCGCCGTGCGCGGTGACCGTGTCGGCCGGCCGGCCGTTGTAGATCTTCCCGCCGTGCGAGGCGTGGGTGAGCGCGTCCCAGTGGGTGGCCGCCTGGAGGCCCATGGTCACGGCGTCGTCGCTGGTGGCGACGGTTCCCGGGCCGAAGAGCTCCTGGTTGATCTGGACCATCGTGTGGAGCGGGTTGACCCGCCCCGGGATCATTCCGCTCTGCACGCCGTCCTGCTGGAGCGGGAGCGCGAGCGGAATCCGGCGGCCCGTGCGAACGGTGGCCGCGGCCTCCCGTACGACGTCGGCGGTGATCAGGTTGAGCGTCCCGATCTCGTCGTCGGCGCCCCAGCGGCCCCAGTTGTTGACCCGCTTCGCGATGGCGTGGAACTCGGCCGGCAAGGACATGGGGGCCTCCTGGGGCTTGTGCCGGGGCATCGGACTACCCGTAAAATCTAACGGTCCGTCAGAAACCGCGGGAAGGGGCCGGGCATGGGGAACTTCTTGGCAGGCAAGGTGGTCGCCGTCACGGGCGCCGGGCGCGGCATCGGGCGGGCGGTCGCACGCGCGGCCGCCGCCGATGGGGCGAGGGTCGTCGTCAACGACTACGGCGTCTCCGTCGAGGGCGGCGAACCGACCTCGGAGATCGCCGAATCCGTCGTCGAGGAGATCGAGGCGGCGGGCGGGGAGGCCGTCGCGGTCGCCGACGACATCTCCACGATGGCCGGCGGGCAGCGGATCGTGGACACCGCACTCGCGCGGTACGGGCGCATCGACGGCGTCGTGTGCGTGGCGGGCATCCTGCGGGAACGGATGCTGTTCAACATGTCCGAGGAGGAGTGGGACCCGGTGGTCGCCACGCACCTCAAGGGCACGTTCACGGTCTTCCGTGCCGCGTCCGCGGTGATGCGGAAGCAGGAGGGCGGCGGCACGCTGATCGGCTTCACCAGCGGCAACCACCAGGGCAGCGTCGCGCAGGCCAACTACAGCGCGGCGAAGGGCGGGATCATCTCGCTGGTACGGAGCGCGGCGCTCGGCCTGCACAAGTACGGGGTCACGGCGAACGCGGTCGCCCCGGTCGCACGCACCCGGATGTCCGCCAACGTCCCCATGGAGCTCAAGGAGATCGGCGAGCCGGAGGACGTGGCCGCGCTCGTCGTCTACCTGCTGAGCGAACGGGCCCGCGCCGAGGGGATCACCGGGCAGGTGTACACCGTCGCAGGACCGAAGATCGCGGTCTGGGCCCAGCCGAGGGAGCTGCGCGCGGGATACGCGGAGGGGGCGTGGACGCCGGAGCGGATCGCGGACTTCCTGCCGGGGACGGTGGGGGTGGACCCGATGCCGATGCTGGTGCGCCTGGAGGAGATGGCGGCGGCTGCGGCTGCGGGCGCCCGTCCCAACACCTGACCCGGACGACGAGAAGGAGGCGCACCGTGGACTTCCGCTTCGGTCCCGAGGACGACGCGTTCCGGGCGCGGGCCCGCTCCTGGCTGGACGCCCACGCCGGAGCCGGCCGCGCCACCGGCCGGGACTGGGAGCGCGAGCTCGGGCGGGACGGGTGGATCGGGCTCGGCTGGGAGGAGACCGGCGGGCCCGGCTACGGCAACCGGCGGGCCGGGCTGACCCAGCAGGTCGTCTGGGCCGAGGAGTACGCCCGCGCCGACGCCCCCGCCCGCGTCGGCCACATCGGCGAGAACCTGCTCGCGCCCACGCTGATCGCGTACGGCACCGAGGAGCAGCGCCGGCGCTTCCTGCCCCCCGTGGCCCGCGGCGAGGCGCTCTGGTGCCAGGGGTACAGCGAGCCGGGCGCCGGATCGGACCTGGCCGCGGTCCGGACGGCCGCGGTACGGGACACCCGGCACGGCGGGTACACCGTCACCGGCCAGAAGATCTGGACCTCGCTCGCCCTGGACGCCGACTGGTGCTTCGTCCTCGCGCGCACGGAGCCCGGTTCGGCCCGCCACCACGGGCTGTCGTTCCTGCTGGTGGAAATGGACCAGCCGGGCCGGGTCGAGGTGCGGCCGATCCGGCAGATGTCGGGGACCAGCGAGTTCAACGAGGTGTTCTTCGACGGGGCGCGGGCCGTGGAGGCCGTGGGCGGCGAGGGGAACGGCTGGACGGTCGCGATGGGCCTGCTGGCCCTGGAGCGCGGCGTCTCCACCCTCGTCCAGCAGATCGGTTTCGCCGCCGAGCTGGACCGTGTCCTGCGCGCCGCCGTCGACGGCGGCGCGGTCACCGACCCGGTCCTGCGCGCCCGCCTTGTCGCCCAGTGGGCCGAACTGAAGACCATGCGCTGGAACGCGCTGCGCACCCTCGGCGGCACGGGCGGGCCCGGCGCGCCCAGCGTCGCCAAGCTCCTCTGGGGCGGCTGGCACCAGCGGCTCGGCGAACTCGCCGTGGAGATCAGGGGCGCCGCGGGAGCCGTCGGCCCGCACGCCTGGTCGCCGGATTCGCCGTACGAACTCGACGACGTACAGCGCCTGTTCCTGTTCACCCGGGCCGACACCATCTACGGCGGCTCGGACGAGATCCAGCGGAACATCATCGCCGAGCGGGTGCTCGGCCTACCGAGGGAGACCGGATGAGGGGCGTCGTTTTCGACGGCACACGGACCGAGGTCGTCGACGATCTGGTGATACGCGATCCGGAACCCGGCGAGGTGCTGGTGGCCGTCGCCGCCGCGGGGCTGTGCCACAGCGACCTCTCGGTGATCGACGGGACGATTCCGTTCCCGGTGCCGGTGGTCCTGGGGCACGAGGGCGCGGGAGTGGTGGAGGCGGTCGGCGCGGGAGTCACCCATGTGGGGCCCGGCGATCACGTGGCGCTGTCGACCCTGGCCAACTGCGGGGCGTGCGCACAGTGCGACCGGGGCAGGCCCACGATGTGCCGGAAGGCGATCGGTATGCCGGGCCGGCCGTTCTCCCGTGCGGGGGAGCCGCTGTTCCAGTTCGCCTCCAACTCGGCCTTCGCGGAACGCACGCTGGTCCGCGCCGTCCAGGCGGTGAAGATCCCGGAGAGCCTGCCGCTGACCTCCGCGGCCCTGATCGGCTGCGGGGTGCTGACCGGGGTCGGGGCCGTGCTCAACCGGGCGAAGGTCGGCCAGGGGGAGACGGTCCTCGTGATCGGCACCGGCGGGATCGGGCTCAACGTCATCCAGGGCGCCCGGATCGCGGGCGCGGCGACGATCGTCGCCGTCGACACCAACCCGGCGAAGGAGGCGGTCGCCCGGCAGTTCGGCGCGACGCACTTCCTGACCTCGACGGAGGGCGTGCGCGACGTCCTGCCGACCGGTGCCGACCACGCCTTCGAGTGCGTGGGCCGGACCGAGCTCATCCGCCAGGCGATCGACCTCCTGGACCGGCACGGCCAGGCGATCCTGCTGGGGGTCCCGGCGGCGTCGGCCGAGGCGTCGTTCCAGGTCTCGTCCATGTACCTGGACAAGTCGATCCTGGGCTGCCGGTACGGCTCCTCGCGCCCGCAGCGCGACATCGCGCTCTACGCGGACCTGTACCGCGAAGGTCGGCTGCTGCTCGACGAACTGGTGACGGAGACGTACCCGGTGGAGGACTTCGCCAAGGCGGCGGACGACGCGCACCACGGGCGGGTGGCGCGCGGGGTGCTGGTGTTCTAGGACAGGCCCTGGCGCCTGGGACGACCTAGGGTCTTTCGCCCGCCGTCGAGCGGAACGTCCTGCGGTAGACCGTCGGCGGCACGCCCAGCGTCGCCTGCAGGTGCTGGCGCAGGGAGGTCGGGGTGCCGAAGCCGGCGTCCCGGGCCACCTGGTCGATGGACAGGTCCGTCGACTCCAGGAGGTGCCGGGCCCGCTCCACCCGTTGCAGGGTCAGCCACTGGCCGGGGCTGACACCGACCTCCTCGCGGAAGCGGCGGGTGAACGTCCGGACGCTCATGGACTCCTGCCGGGCCATGTCGCGCAGCTGGATCGGCGTCTCAAGGCGGTCGAGTGCCCACGCGCGGGCGGCCGTCGTGGTCGCGAACTGCGGCTCCGGCACGGGGCGTTGGATGTACTGCGCCTGTCCGCCGTCCCGGTGGGGAGGGACGACGGTGCGGCGGGCGATCTCGTTGGCCACGGCGGTGCCGTGGTCCCGGCGCACGATGTGCAGGCAGAGGTCGATCCCGGCGGCGACCCCGGCGGAGGTGAGGACGTCCCCGTCGTCGATGAAGAGAACGTCGGGATCGACCAGGACCCGGGGGAACAGCTTCTGGAAGTGGTCGGCCGCCGACCAGTGCGTGGTGGCGGGCCTGCCGTCGAGATAGCCCGCGGCGGCGAGGACGTAACCGCCGGTGCAGATGGAGACCATCCGGGTGCCGGGCCTGATGTACGCGAACGCGGCGGCGAGTTCCTCGGTGAGCCGGCCCTCCGCGTGGACGGGGCCGAGTTCGTACGAAGCGGGGATGATCACCGTGTCGGCGCTCGCGAGGGCTTCCGGGCCGTGCTCGACGGTGATCGTGAAGTCCGCGTCCGTGCGGACGGTGCCGGGAGGGCGGACGGAGCAGGTCACGACTTCATAGAGTTTCCGGCCGGCGCCGTGCGGTCCGGCGGGCAGGGTCCGGCCGAATATCCTTTGGGGGATGCCGAGTTCGAACGGGAGCAGCCCGTCGAGGGCCAGGACGACGATCCGGTGCGGCACGGCGGACTCCCTTCGCTACTAGCTGGTATAGACCATAAGCTGATACATGTCACCGCTGTGATGGAGAAGCCGGCAGACAGCGTCTGCATTCCCGAAGCGATACGTGACCTCGAACCGCCCCCGACCGGGATGAAGGGGGCAGGGCGGACCGGGGAGCTCTGGAACCGCAACTTCAGGCTCTTCTTCGCGGCCCGCACCGTCGCCCTGTTCGGCGACGGCATGATTCCCGTCGCGCTCACCGCCGGTCTGCTGGGCGCGGGCCGCCCCGCGTCCTCCGTCGGCTTTGCGCTGGCGGCCTGGATGGGCCCGCTGGCGTTCTTCGTGCTCTTCGGCGGTGTGCTCGCGGACCGCTTCACCCCGCGCCGGATGATGATCATCGCCGATGTGTTGCGGCTGTTCGGGGCGGCCGTCCTCGCCGTGACCTTCGCGACGGGCAATCCGCCGCTGTGGGCGGTGTACGCGCTGAGCTCCGTGGCCGGGGTCGGCGCCGCGCTCTTCCAGCCGGGCGTCGCCTCGACCGTCCCCCGGGTCGCCTCCGACGTGCAGCGCGCGAACGCCGTGCTGAGGGTCGCGGAGGCGCTGATGACGATGGCGGGCCCGGCCTTCGCGGGAGCGCTCGTCGGGCTGGCGAGTGCCGGGGCGGTCTACGCGGCGAACGCGGCGACGTTCGCCGTGTCCGGCGCCTGCCTGTTCCTGCTGCGGCTCGCCCCGGCCCCGTCCGACGAGGCGGAGCGCGGCACGTTCGTCGCGGAACTCGTCGACGGATGGCGGGAGTTCCGGGCCCGTTCGTGGCTCTGGGGAGTGATCGCGATCTGGACGGTGTACGGATTCACGGTCCTCGGTCCGATGCTCCCGCTCACCGCCGTCCTGGTCACCGAGGGGCACGGCTCGGGGACGTACGGCGTGATGATGGCGGTGAACGGCGCGGGCAGCGTGCTCGGCGGTCTGCTCGCCCTGCGGCTGCGGCCCCGCCACCCGCTCGCGGCGGGTGCGGTCGCCCTGTCGGGAGTGGCGCTGAACCTGCTGGTGCTGGGATTCGACCTGCCGGTACTCGCGCTCGGGGCCGGGCAGTTCGTCTCGGGTGCGGTGTTCGCGTTCTGGCTGGTGATGTGGTCGACGACGGTGCAGACCCATGTGCCGCCCGAGGCCCTGAACCGGCTGCACGCCTACGACGTGGCGGGATCGCTCCTGATGCTCGCGGCGGGCCGCGCGCTGGCCGGGCCGGTCGCCGAGGCGGTGGGGGCGCAGGAGGTGCTGCTGGCGGGCGCGGTGATCAACATGCTGGCGGTGGCGGTGCTGTTGGGGGCGCGGCCGATCAGACGGCTGGAACGGATCGGATGAGGGGAGTGGGGGCGATGAGCGGAGTGGGGCGCGTGCGGCTCGTGGCGGCCGGGGCGGCGGTGCTGACCGTCGCCGCCGGGCTGGGTGTCCGGGCGGTGGCGGGCGGGGACGTGGCCAAGTACGCGGGGGACGCGCTGTACACGGTCCTGATCCACGTACTCGTGGTGCTGATCGCACCCCGGGTTTCGCCGCGGGTGGCGGCGGGGACGGCGCTCGCCTTCAGCTGGGCCGTGGAGTTCGCGCAGCTGACGGGGCTGCCCGCGGAGCTGTCGGCGAGGAGCACGGCGGCCCGCCTGGTGCTCGGTTCGACCTTCAACGCCCCCGACCTGCTCTGGTACGGGGTCGGGGCGCTCGCCGCCGGGTGCGTGCACGCGTGGGCGGGGCGCCGCCGTGCGGCCGGGGCCGCCGCGGTGTGACTGATGCGGCAGCCGGTCGTACGCACCGGCCATCCGTGCGGGCCACGGCGGTGGCCCGATCCCTGCGAACCGTGTCCTCCGGGCCACTCGTACGTCCACCGGCCCCGGCCCGATGCTGGGTGACGTGACCCAGACAACCGATCCCACCGCCCCCGCGGTCCCCCTGGTGAAGCCCGGCCGGTCCTCCCGTCCGCGTATCCACCGTGCCTGGATCGTCGCCGCCGTCACGTTCGTGACGATCATCGGCGGCGCGGCCTTCAACTCCCTTCCCGGTCTCCTGATCGACCCGCTCCACACGGAGTTCGGCTGGTCGCGCGGGGAGATCGGCCTCGCGGTCTCCATCGACATGGCGCTGTACGGGCTCACCGCCCCGTTCGCCGCCGCGCTGATGGACCGGTTCGGCATCCGCCGGGTGGTCGTGGTGGCGCTGAGCGCGGTCGCCGCGGGCGCCCTGGCCTCCGTCTGGATGACGGCCTCCTGGCAGCTGATGATCTATTGGGGGCTGCTGGTCGGCCTGGGCACCGGGTCCATGGCGATGGCGTTCTCCGCCACGGTCACCAACCGCTGGTTCGTGGCCAGGCGCGGTCTGGTCACCGGCATCCTCACCGCGGCCGGCGCCTCCGGCCAGCTGGTCTTCCTGCCGCTCTGCGCCTGGATCGTCGACGAACACGGCTGGCGGCCCGCCTCGGTGACCGTCGCCCTCGCCGCCCTGGTGGTCGTCCCGTTCGTCTGGCTCCTGATGCGCGACCATCCGGCCGACGTGGGCCTCGCCCCGTACGGCGGCGCGTTCGTCGAGAAGCCCGTCCCGGCACGCGGGGCGGCGGCCCGCACCGTACGGGTGCTCCTCGACGCCGCGCGCACCGGCCCGTTCTGGCTGCTCGCGGGGACGTTCGCGATCTGCGGGGCGTCCACCAACGGCCTGATCCGCACGCACTTCGTGCCCTCGGCCCACGATCACGGCATGCCGATCACCGCCGCGGCCTCCCTGCTGGCCGTCATCGGGATCTTCGACGTCATCGGCACGATCTTCTCCGGCTGGCTCACCGACCGCTTCGACGCCCGCCGTCTGCTCGCCGTCTACTACGCGCTGCGCGGCGTCTCGCTGCTGTTCCTGCCGATGCTGATGGCTCCGTCGGTGCACCCGCCGATGGTCTTCTTCATCGTCTTCTACGGCCTGGACTGGGTCGCCACGGTGCCGCCGACGCTGGCGCTCTGCCGCGAGCAGTACGGCGAGGACAGTGCGATCGTCTTCGGCTGGGTCCTGGCCTCGCACCAGGTCGGAGCGGCGGCGGTGGCCTTCCTCGGCGGGGTGGCCCGCGACGCGTTCGGCTCGTACGACGTGGTCTGGTACGCGGCGGGGGCGCTGTGCGCGACAGCGGCCCTGATGGCGCTGGTGATCCGGCGGCGGGAGGCGGCGGTCAGCTCCTGAAGCCGCCGAACCGCCCCTGGTGGAACAGCAGCGGACCGGCGGCCGCCCCGGCCGCGCCGAGCGCCTCCACCCGTCCCACGACGATGAGATGGTCGCCGCCCGTGTGGACGGCGTGGATACGGCAGTCGATCCAGGCGGGTACGGCGTCCAGGAGCGGTGATCCGGTCGCGGGCGCGGGCTCGAACGCCACCCCGGCGAACTTGTCGGCCCCGCTCACCGCGAACCCCCGGCACAGCGCGCCCTGGTCCGCGCCCAGGATGTTGACGCAGAAGGCCCCGGCGCGGGCGATGCGCGGCCAGGTCGTCGACGTACGGGCCACCATGAACGTGATCAGCGGCGGGTCGAGGGAGAGCGACGCGAACGACTGGCAGGCGAAGCCGGCGGGGCCGTCCGGATCGTCGGGGTCGTGCGCCGTGACGACCGTGACCCCGCTCGCGAAGTGCCCCAGCACCCGCCGGAATTCCGCCGCCTCGACCGGCGGTCGCTCGTCCGCGCCCACGGCTCTGAGGTCGGGCCGGGGCAGCGGTTCGACGGGCGCCGCCGGTCCTGCGACCGTGGCGGCGCCGACGGAGCGGAGGTACCTGACGGCGGTGGCGGCCATGCCTGCGTGTCCCATCACCCCTCCATTGAAACTGACGGTGCGTCAGTTGGGAAGGGCGCCGACCACGCGGAAGCGCGCGCCCCGCGTTCGTCCTGGGGTCCTGCACACCGTGGCGTTGTCCATGCCGGCCGCACCGTACGACGTCCGGGAGGGCCCGGAGGGGCGCTGTGACGGGGAGGGCGCCTGGACGTACACGCCGAACTCCGGGGACGTCCGCGGCTCGGTCGGGTTCGAGGCCCAGGGCCGGGAGGCCGATGCCTGCGACCTGGGCGTGTGGAAGCTCGGCGGCACCACCGAACACCCGGAGTTGTACGCGCTGTTCGGCGACCCGGACGTGGGGGACGTCAGGGTCCTGGTCAAGCGGTCCTGACCCGGGGCCGGTCAGCGTCCCAGGTACTTCGGCGGGCGGCGTTCCACGAAGGCGGCCACGCCCTCGTTCGCGTCGTGGGTCGTCATGTTGATCTCCTGGGCCATGGCCTCCGCGGCGAACGCCGTCGCCCGGTCGCTGTCCAGGGAGGCGTTCACCAGCTGCTTCGTTCCGGCCAGGGCGCGCGTCGGCCCTTCGGCCAGCCGCTGGGCCCACTCCCGGGCCGTGGCCGCCAGTTCGGCGTCCGGAAGCACCCGGTTGACCAGGCCGAGGCGTTCCGCCTCCGCCGCCGGGAGCGCGTCGCCGAAGAAGAGCAGTTCCTTGGCGCGGTGCGGGCCGATCAGGCGGGGGAGCAGATAGGCGCCGCCGCCGTCCGGCACGAGGCCCCGGCGTACGAAGACCTCGATGAACCTCGCCGACTCGGCGGCCAGGACCAGATCGCAGGCGAACGCGAGGTGCGCGCCCAGGCCGGCCGCGGTGCCGTTGACGGCGGCGATCACCGGCTTCTCGCAGTCGAGGACCGCCGCGATCAGCCGCTGCGCGCCGAGCCGGATCGTCCGGGCGACGTCGCCGGGGACCCGGTCGCCGCCGCCGGACGGGCCGGAGCGCAGGTCGGCGCCCGCGCAGAAGCCGCGGCCGGTCGCGGTGAGGACGACGGCCCGCACCGCCGGGTCGGCGGAGGCTTCGGCGAGCAGCGCGATGACGCGTTCGCGCTGGTCCCACGTGACGGCGTTCATCGCCTCGGGGCGGTTGAGCGTGATCCACGAGACACCGTCGTCGATGCGGTGGAGTACGTCCAGGGCGTCGTCGGACGCGTGGGGTGCGTCGGGGGAGGGCGGCATGGAGGAGCTCCTTCGGGGCGGGCGTCGGTTCAACGACAGAGGGCGAGTGCGTCCAGGGCCACCGCGCCCTGGCCGCGGCCGAGGACGACCAGGGGGTTGATGTCCAGTTCCACGAGGTCGTCGCCCAGTTCCAGGGCCATCCGCTGGACCCGCAGGATCACTTCGACGAGTGCGTCGACATCGAGCGGCGGCCCGCCGCGTACGCCGTCCAGGAGTGCACGGCCGCGCAGTTCGCCGAGCATCGCCCGCGTCTGGTCCTCGCCGAAGGGCGGCACCCGGACCGCCGCGTCGTGCAGGACCTCCACGAGCACACCGCCGAGCCCGACCGTGACGGTCGGCCCGAACAGGGCGTCCTGGGTGACACCGACCATCATCTCCACGCCCCGCTCGACCATCTGGCACACCAGGACCCCGTCCAGGTCGACGGATTCGAAGCGAGCGATGTCGGTGAGTTCGCGGTAGGCGTCGCGGACCTGGCTGGCGGAGGTGAGCCCGACCTTGACCAGGCCGAGTTCCGTCTTGTGCGCGAGCCGGGTGCCGGACGCCTTCATGACGACCGGGTATCCGACCAGACCGGCCGCCCGGACCGCCGCCGCGGCGCTGGTCACCAGCTGCTCGCGCGGCACGCGGATGCCGTACGCGCGCAGGAGCTGCTTCGCCGCGTGCTCGCTCAGCTGCTGGCCGGGGCGCAACAGGGCCTGGGCCTTGCGGAACGAGGGCGACGGCGTGCGCGGTGCGTCGTCGAAGGGCGAGCGGTAGGACGTGGCGAAGCGGTGGTGGTCCAGATACGCCTTCACGGCGCCGATGCAGTTGCGGAACGTACGGAAGGTGGCGACCCGGGACGAGCCGAGCAGCGTGGTGCGGTAGGCGTCCTCCGTACCGACGGGCGAGCCCCACACCACGCAGATCAGCTTGTCCGTGGCCTCCGCCGCGTCCACCAGGTCCTGGGCGAGCCGGTCGCTCATCGGGGGGAACGGGCCGGTGATCGGGCAGATCAGGACGCCGACGTCCGGATCGGCGAGGATCGCGTCGATGATCTTCCGGCCGCGCCAGTCGCCGACGGGATGTCCCCCGTTGTCGACCGGGTTCGCCACGTTCAGGTAGTCGGGTATCCACTCGTGCAGCTCGCGCTGCTTCGCCTCGGACAGGGTGGGCAGGCTCAGTCCCGCGCCGGTCGCCAGGTCCGAGAAGTGCGCGCCCGTGCCGCCCGAGATCGAATAGACGACGACACCGTCGGCGCGCGGCGGGCGCGCCCGGGCCAGCAGGGCCGCGGTGTCCTGGAGTTCGTCGAGCCCGTCCACGCGGATCACCCCGAACTGCCGCATCGCCGCGTCCACCACCTGGTCAGTGCCGGTCAGCTTGCCGGTGTGCGAGGCGGCCGTCCTGGCTCCCGTTTCCGTACGCCCCACCTTGACCGCCACGACCGGTACGCCGGCCCGCGCCGCCCGGTCGGCGGCGAGCAGGAAGGAGCGGCCGTCCTTGAGCCCCTCGACGTAACAGGCGATGGCTCCGACCTCGGGGCGCCCGGCGAAGTACGAGATGAAGTCGGCGGTCTCCAGGTCGGCCTCGTTGCCGGTGGGTGCCCAGTGGGAGAGCCGGATGCCCAGTTCCTGAAGGGTGTGGACGGGGCGGCCCTGGTGCCCGGACTGGGTGATCAGCGCGATGGCGGGCCCGTCCAGGTCCTCCCGGAACGACTCGAAGGCGTTGAGGTTGGTGTTCGGCCCCAGGAGCCGGAGCCCCGACCGCTCGACGGCGGCCGACAGCCGCGCCTGGGCCGCGGTCCCCGCCTCGCCGGTCTCGGCGAAGCCGGAGGCGAAGGCAACGGCGAACTTCACCTTGGACGCGGCCAGTTCCTCGATCAGGGGCAGCGGGTCGGCGACCAGCAGGACGGCCAGATCGACCTGTTCGGGCAGGTCGGCGACGGAGGGGGAGCAGGCCAGTCCGAAGACGGACTCCCGTGTGGGGTGCACCGGATGCAGTCGCGCCCCGACCCGCTCGGCCCAGGCGACGAGCTGGCGGGTGATCCCGGTGTTGGGCCGCCCCTCGGTGTCGGACGCGCCGACGACGGCCACGGACTCGGGCCGGAAGAACCGGTCCAGATCGGGTACGGGCGCGTGCAGCGGTCGTCCGCTGACATCGAGACCGCCCTCCGCCGTCGCTGTCGCCATGCTGTGGACGGCGGCGTGCGGCTCCTCGCCGCAGGCATCCACCCTGGCGCGGAAGTGTGTGGTGAGGGTGCCGTGAGTCGATCCAAGCATCGTTCCGCCCACTTCTGCTCGATGTGTCCGAACGGGAGCCCCGGGGTCGTCCGGGACCCGCATTCCATAACTGACGCCTTGTCAGGTTACTGAACTGACGGCCCGTCAGGAATGGGTGTGCAGGCAAAGGCTGCCGGAGATGCCGGAGCCGGCAAGATCCACTCGCCCTACAACCTCGCGCCCCGCCCGCTGGTCCAACGGGATGCCGGCTTTTCCGGCACCGACCGTCCGAGCTCCGCCCATGGGGGATTTCATGAGACCTGTCCCGACCCGTCGTGCCGTACACCTCGGGACCTGCGCCGTTGCCGCCGGCGTCCTGCTGATGGCCGGCCAGGCCGCGCCCGCCGTCGCCGCGGCCCAGAGCGACACGCTGTGGATCAACGCCCCGAGCGAGCAGAGCCTGCCGCTCGGCACGGCCGGCGGCGCTCCGGAGGAGCGCCGGCTCGACATCGGCCTCACGCACGACAACGAGAACTACACCGTCACCGACGGCCGCCTCACGGTCGACATCACCGGGATCGCCGGGATCGCCGAGGTGACCTGGCCCGAGAACTGCGCGCCGAGCGGTACCACGGCCGTGTGCAGCGTGCCCGAAGTCCCCGTCGGCTGGGGCGACTACACCCCGCAGGTGCACCTGACGGTCCGCGCCGCGGACGGTGCCGTCGCCGGTGCCCAGGGCCGGATCGTCTACTCCGCCGTCGCGACCGGCCCGGCGGGCGAGATGCGGGCCCCGCTCGACTCGTTCGACACGACCCTGTCGGTGGCGTCCGGCCCCGACCTCGCGCTCGGCGGGCTCGCCCCGGTCACCGGCACCGTCCCGGGGGCCGTCCACGACGTCCCCCTGACCGTGACGAACAAGGGCAACGAGCGGTCCGACGGCTTCTCCCTGCGCATGTCCGCCTCGTACGGGCTCGGCTTCGCCGCGCGGCACCCCGAGTGCACGTACCGGGAAACGGCCGGCGACTACGCGCCCATGACCCACGTGGACTGCGCGTTCGGCGAGGCGATCGAGCCGGGTGAGACGTTCACCCTCCCCGGCGGACTGGACCTCGCGCTCGCCGCGTACGCGATGAACGAGCGGCTCGACGTCACCGTCGAGCCCGGCGCCGGCGCCACGGACCTCTCGGGCGAGGACAACTACGGCATCGTCGCCTTCGAGGCCGCCGGCACCGCGGACTTCGCCGTCCGCGGCGCCCGGGTGGAGGGCGCCGCCGGTGACACGGTCGATGCCGCGCTCACCTTCCGCAACAAGGGACCGGCCTGGGTCGGCAACCTGGGATCCGGCGACTCCGTCGCGGTCGTCGACTTCACCGTCCCGCAGGGCGTGACGGTCACCGGCGCCCCCGAAGGCTGCGAGGCCCGGACGCTGGCGGGCGCGTACCACCCGCAGCACCTCGGCGCCCCGCGCTACTCGTGCGCGATGCCGTACTGGGTGTCGGAGAGCGCGAAGCGTTCCTTCGCCTTCCAGCTGCGCATCGACGAGGTCGTCCCGGATGCCGAGGGCCGCCTCTACCTGCGCCCCGAGAGCCCCGGCCTGCCCGCGTTCCCGTTCGACCCCAACACCCGTAACAACACGGCGAAGGTCGTCGTGAACGCCACGCCCGAGGCGTAGGCGCCGAGGCGGCGGCGGACGTCCGGACATCCATCCCGGACGGTGGGACATGGGCACGGGCCGGTGCTCAGGAGCACGCTCGGATCATGACAAACGAATCCGTAGTGGTGATCGGCGGCACCGGCAAGACCGGGCGCCGCGTCGTGGCCCGGCTCCGCGCCCAGGGTGTGGAGACACGGGCCGCCTCGAGGTCGGGGGAGACCCCGTTCGACTGGGCGGACCGGGCCACCTGGCGGCCCGCACTCGCCGGGGCCACCGCCGCCTACCTCGTCCCGCTCGACACCTCGCCCTCCCCGGCGCCCGCCCTCGTGGAGGAGGCCGTGGCGAGCGGGGTGCGGCGGCTGGTGCTGCTCTCCGCACGCGGAGTGGACGTCCCCGGATACTTCGGGGCGTCCTACGACGGCACCGGGCCGCACACGGAGGCGGAGGCCGCGGTACGGGCCTCGGGTGTGGCCTGGACGATCCTGCGCCCCGGCTGGTTCGCCCAGAACTTCAGTGAGGGCGTCTTCCTGGACGACGTGAACGCCGGCGAACTCGCGCTGCCCACCGCGGACGGCGCCGCCGCGTTCGTCGACGCCGAGGACATCGCGGCGGTGGCCGTCGCCGCACTGACCGGCGACGGCCACGCGGGCGAGGTGTACGAACTGTCCGGCCCCCGGGCGCTCACCGTCGACGAGGCGCTCGCCGAGATCGCGAAGGCGACCGGGAACCGGGCCGCCTATGTCCCGACGGACGAGGACGCGTTCCGCTCGGGCCTGATCGCCCAAGGAGTGCCCGAGGACGAGGCGGAGCTCTGGACGGCCGCGCTGGAACCGTTCCGGACCGGCCGCGAGGCCGCGGTGGCCGACGGGGTCCGGCGCGCACTCGGCCGCGCGCCCCGCGACTTCTCCGACTTCGTGCGGGACGCGGCGGCGGAGGGCGCCTGGCGGGTCTGACCGGACGCCCCCGCCGCTCAGCCCGCCGGGGCCTCGTGCTCCCGGCGGGCTTCGGGCACGGCCCGGCGGTACGCGCTGGGGCTCTCGCCCCGCAGCCGCTTGAACGCGGCGCTGAAGCCGAACGCGTCCGCGTACCCCACGCGGCGCGCCACGGACGCCACCGTCAGCTCGGGGCGGCTCAGCAGATCGGCGGCGAGCGTCATCCGCCACTCCGTCAGATACGCCACCGGGCCCTCCCCGACCAGCTCCGTGAACCGCTTGGCCAGGGTCGTGCGCGACACCCCGGCCCGGCTCGCCAGCTCCGCGGTCGTCCACGGGTGCGCCGGGTCCTCGTGCATCGCGCGCAGCGCGGGCCCCGCCACCTCGTCGCCCAGCGCCTGGTACCACTTGGGCGGCTCGGCCTCCGGCCGGTCGAACCAGTCGCGCAGCGTGCACACCAGCAGCCAGTCGAGCAGCCGGTCGAGCACGATCTGCCGGCCCGGCCGCGCCCCGGTGATCTGCGCCTCCAGGTAGTCCCGCATCGGCGCGCAGTCGTCGCCGTCCGGTACGACGAGCGCCGGTGGCAGGACGCGCAGCAGCCGTTGCGGAGCCTCGGCCTGTACGTCGTAGGCGGCTGCCAGCAGCACGGTGGGGCCGGTGATCTCATCGGCGGGGGCCTGGTCGCCGCCCGTGGCGGTCAGCCAGCGCACGTCCCGTACCGCAGCCCCCGCCCCCGTCCCGTCACCCGTGCCCGGCTCCGGGTCGTCGGTGAAGACGAACGGCGCCGGCCCCCGTACGATCGCCGCCTCACCGAGCCCCACCCGTTGCGGCGCACCACCCTCCGGGACGATCCACCCGGCGCCCCGCAGCGGCACGCACAGGGTCAGATACGCCCCGTCCGTGAACCGCAGCGACCACGGCGGCCACAGCACCGAACGGCCGAACACCGCGCCCTTGCCCCGGACGCCGCGCAACAGTTCATCGAACACATCCATGGCGCCACGATAGGCAGACGCACGGGCGGGGCGGACGATCTCCTATGCACCGCGGACGGACGGCCATGGTTCCGTACCCCGTCACGCGATGGACTTGCCCCATGACAACGAAGACGACGCAGGCACCGCAGAGCACGCGCACCACCTCCTCCGACATCCTCGTCCTGGGCGCGACCGGCAAGACGGGCCGCCGGGTCGTCCGGCACCTGCGCGCCACCGGCACGGCCGGGGTCCGGGCGGCCTCGCGCTCCGGCGACGTCACCTTCGACTGGACGCTCCCGGCGACCTGGCGGCCCGCGCTGGACGGTGCCGCGGCCGTCTACCTGGTGTCGCCCGAAGACCCGTCCCCCGTCGAGGAGTTCGTCGCGGAGGCGGTGAACGCGGGGGTGCGCCGCTTCGTGGCGCTGTCCGGGCACGGGATCGAGGCGGCCGGGGACGGTTTCGGGCAGGGCATGGCGGCGGGCGAGGCGGCCGTACGGGAGTCCGGCGCCGAGTGGACGATCATCAGGCCCAACAACTTCTTCCAGAACTTCGACGAGGACCTGTGGCTCGCCCCGCTGAGGGCGGGCCGCCTGGCCCTGCCGATCGGTGCGATGCCCGAGCCGTTCGTCGACGCCGAGGACGTGGCCGAGGTCGCGGCGGCTCTCCTCACCCGCGACGGTCACGCCGGCCGGACCTACGAACTGACGGGACCGCGTGCGCTGACGTTCGCCGAGGCCACGGAGACGATCGCGCGTGCGGCGGGCCGCCCGATCCGTTACGAGGAGCTGACCCCGGAGGCGTACCGCGCCGAACTCCTGGGCGAGGGGTGGCCGGTGGCGATGGTGGACCTCCTGGACGCCATGTTCGCCGTGCACCGCGGGGGCCACGCGGCCGGCCTCGGGGACGGCGTCCAGCAGGTCCTCGGCCGCGAACCGGGCGACCTGGACCCGTGGGCCCGGCGGATCGCGGCCGGAGGGGCCTGGGCGTAACGCGCCCTGGGGCCTCTCGTTCGGATCGGGCGGAAAAACCCTAGGCAGTGTCCGTGCCAGTCGCCGCCGACCAGACGCGACTTCGCGGACACGGTCTAGCCGCTGTGCGCCAGCCGCTTCGCTATCTTCCGGGCATCCAGCGCCATTTCGCGGAACATGCCGCTGATCGGGTTGGTGAACCCGGTGAAGTACAGGCCCGGGGCCTTCTCCGGGGTGCGCCCGCCGTGCACCACCGGCCGGCCCCGCGCGTCCAGGACGCCGAGGTGGCCGACCAGATCCTCCAGGGCCCGCCGGTACCCGGTCGCGGCGATCACCGCGTCCGGGGTGAGCCGGGTCCCGTCGGCCAGGACGACCGCGTCCCCGTCGAAGGACTCCACGGTCGCCACGGGCAGCACCCGGCCCGTCCGCACCGCGTCGATCAGCCCCACGTCCTGGACCGGGATCGCCCCGTCCTTGACCCGGGAGTACAGGCCCGTCGCGGGCCGGGGCAGCCCCTGGGCGGAGAGGTCCGGGACGGCGAGCTTCGCCATGACCCCGCCCGCCCGGTCCACGAGCCGCACCGGCAGCCGCCGTACGAGAATGCCGGTCGCCTGCGCGGGCCAGCCCGCCGTGGAGCGCCGCACGATGTGCGGAACGGTGCGGACCGCGATGCGGACCCGGGAGGCGCCGCCCTCCACCAGGTCCACCGCGATCTCGGCCCCCGTGTTGCCGATGCCGACGACGAGGACGTCCTTGCCGGCGTACGGGGACGGGGCGCGGTACTCCGAGGCGTGCAGCAGCTCACCGGTGTACGTCTCGCGCCCGGACCAGTCCGGCACGCGCGGGGTGTGGTTGTAGCCCGTGGCCACGACGACGGCCCGCCCGGTCAGCACCCGGCCGCCGCTCGCGGTCAGTTGCCAGCCGGTGCCGTCGGTGGTCCGGTCGACGCGGGAGACCTCCACGCCGGTCACCACTTCGAGTTCGTGGTGCTCGGCGTACTTCTCCAGGTAGCGCACCACGTCCGCGCGGGCGACCCAGCGTCCGAACCGGCGGGGCATCGCCAGGCCCGGCAGCGCGGACCAGTGGCGGGTGGTGTGCAGGCGCAGCCGGTCGTAGTGGCGCCGCCAGGAGGCCCCGACGCTCTCGGACTTCTCCAGCACGACGGCCCGGACGCCCTGCTCCCGCAGGGCGGCGGCGACGGCGAGACCACCGGGGCCACCGCCGATGACGTAGACGGGCCGGGGGTCGGTACGTGAGCTTTCGGACATGGTTATGGAGCGTAATCGCGCGCTCACTTGATGGGTCTCGGTCATGGTCGGAATCGGTTGCGAATTGATCACGGGGCACCTCTTGCGCGGGGCGGTCCGATCGGGTGAACTGACGTACCGTCAGATCGTGGGTCGTGACCGGAGGGAGCGCCGATGCAGTCGATCGTGCTCGGTGGGGCGGAGTGGCTCGCCGTCCTGCGCATAGGGCTCGGCCTGTGGTGGCTGGAGAGCTGGCGCCACAAGGACCGCAAGGGCTGGTTCGAGCGCGGTACCGGCATCGCCTGGGCGGCGGACGTCGCCGGGAAGCACCGCTGGCCGGTGGTCCGCACGGGCTTCCGGCGCGTGGTCGCACCCCGCCCCCGGCTCATGGCGTACGTCGTCGTCTACGCCGAACTCGCCCTGGGCCTCGGGCTGGTCGCCGGATTCCTCACCCCGGTCGCGCTCGCCGCGGGCCTGCTCCTGAACGTCCTCTACCTGGTGCTGATGATCCACGACTGGGCCGAGCAGGGGCAGAACGCGATGATGGCGCTGATCTCGCTCGTCGCGCTGTTCGCGATGTCCTGGCAGACCTGGTCGCTCGACGCGGCGTTCGGACTCTTCCTGTGACGGCGGCGGCGCGTTTCGACCTCCCCGAACCGGACGCCTTCACCCGCCCCTACTGGGACGCGGCGGCCGAGGGCCACCTGCTGCTGCGCCGCTGCGGCGCCTGCGGCCGGGCCCACCACTACCCGCGGGAGTTCTGCCCCCGCTGCTGGAGCGAGGACGTCACCTGGGAACGCGCGAGCGGCCACGCGACGCTCTACACCTGGTCCGTCGTCCACCGCAACGACCTGCCCCCGTTCGCCTCCCGCGTCCCGTACACGGCGGCGGTCGTCGACCTCGCCGAGGGCCCGCGGATGATGACGGAGCTCGTGGACTGCGATCCGTCGTCCCTGGAGGTCGGCATGCGGCTCCAGGTCGCCTTCCGGCAGCAGGAGGACGGGGAGGCGGTAGCGGTCTTCCGGCCGCGGCACTGACCTGTGCGTCACCGGCCGGCCGCTCACAGCCCCGGCGCTCCCCACACCGGGAACCACCGGGCGAGGTCCTTCTCCAGTCGGAGGTCGTCGCCCAGGACTGCCCGGGCCTGCAGCTCCAGCTGGTTGTCCCGCTTCTCGGCGGCGGGGCCGTCCGGAACGGGGGCGAACGGATAGAACGTGCCGCGCTTGTAGAGGTAGACCAGGGCGAGCGGGCGCCCGTCCGGGTGGTGGAAGCCGATCAGCGAACACAGCAGGTGCGGGCCGAAGCCGCCGTCCTGGAGCAGGGTGTTGACCGCGTGCAGGTCGTTGACCAGGGACGCCGTGTCGGCGGCCGGCCGGTGGGCGAGCAGCCAGGTGTAGCCGTACGCGTCCCGGCTGAACTCCACCGGGATCCCGCCCCGGCCGGTGTCCGCGTCGAGCAGTTCGCGTACGTCCTCCTGGAGACGGGCGAAACCGCCGCCCTCCACGCCCGCGAAGCAGACCGAGCCGCGTCCGGTGGGGGCGAAGCCCGTGCCCGCCTGGAGGGTGAGCGCGGCGGAGGGGACGGCGAAGAGCTGGTCGAGGTCGGGGCGGACCGGCTTGCTGCGGCCCAGGATCGTGTCGAGGAGGCCCATGGGCGTTCCTTACGGCCGGGACAGGTCGGCGGAGATGCGGGCGAGCTGGTCGAGGCGCTGTTCGAGCGTCGGGTGGGAGGCGACGAGCCGGCCGAGGCTCTCCTTCGAGGCGAACGCCGGCATGAAGTAGAAGGCGTTGTACGGCTCCGCCTTCCGCAGGTCCTCCGTCGGTATCCGGGCCATCTGGCCGCTGATCTTCGTCAGCGCGGAGGCGAGTGCCGAGGGGCGACCGGTGAGGAGGGCGGCCGTGCGGTCGGCGGAGAGCTCGCGGTAGCGGGAGAGCAGCCGGGTCAGCAGGAAGCTCAGGGCGTAGACGACCGCGCTGATCAGCGGGATGAGCATGACGACGATGCCGACGGGATCGCTGCTGCGGCTGTTGCGTGCGAAACCGCCCCAGAGGGCGATCCGGGTGATGACGCCTGCCAGGACGCCGAGGAACGAGGCGATCGTCATCACCGCGACGTCGCGGTGCGCGACGTGCGACATCTCGTGGGCGAGGACGCCCTCCAGCTCCTCGGGTTCGAGCCTGCGCAGCAGGCCCGTGGTGGCGCAGACCAGGGCGGTCCGTTCGCTGCGGCCGGTGGCGAAGGCGTTCGGCACGTCGCTTCGGGCGATCGCCACCCGGGGTTTCGGCATGTCGGCGAGGGCGCAGATCCGGTCGACGGCGCCGTGCAGCTCGGGCGCCTCCTCGGGGGTGACCTCCCGGGCGCCCATCCCGTACGCCGCGATGCGGTCGCTGAACCAGAACTGGGCGACGAAGAGGGCGCCCGCGACGATCAGGACGAGGGGCCAGGAGTCGCGCAGGACCACCAGGAGCACGCCGACGAAGACCACGTACAGCAGGCCGATGAAGAACATCGTCGACACCATGCGCGTCGTCAGACCGCGGTCCGGGGCGTAGCGGGAACGGACACGTGCCATGGCTGCCTCCCTGCGGCTCACCTGCCTCCCATAGTGCCCCTTTTCTGTTGAAATCGAAGAGACGATCCCGTGCCGTCCCGGCTCAGGGCCAGAGCAGCTCCCGTACCCATGACCCGCCCTCCCGGCGGTAGCGCAGGCGCACGTGCTGCCGCCGGGCGTCGCCCTGGAAGAACTCGGCCTCCGTCGGCTCGACGACGTACCGGGTCCAGCTCGGCACGTCCGCGTCCGGTGCGGAGCGGGCGCGTTCCCAGGCGGCCTCCGAGGCCCGCACCAGCTCGTCACGGGTGTCCAGGACCTCGCTCTGCCGCCCCACCAGCGCCGACGCCAGGGCGCCCGTCGAGCGGGCGTGCAGATCGGCCAGGCTCTCCGCCGGGCCCGCGGCGACGACCGGGCCCCGCACCCGGACCTGCCGCCCCTGGGCCGGCCAGTAGAAGCCGAGTGCGGCGTGCGGACGGGCGGCGAGCTGGTGGCCCTTGGCGCTGGTGGCGTGCGAGGCGAAGTGCCAGCCGCGCTCGTCCGCGTCGTGCAGCATCAGTGTCCGGACGTCGGGGCGGCCCTCCTCGTCGACGGTGGCGAGGGACATGGTGTGCGGCTCGGGCTGCCCGGCAGCCACCGCCTCGGCGAACCAGGCGTGGAAGAGGGGGAGCGGGTCCGCGGGCGCCGCGTCCGGGTCGAAGGCGGGGAGGTCGACGTCCCACACGCGCTGGGCGTGGAGCAGGTCGAGGAAGCTGCTGTGCGAATCGGGCATGGGGTCATTCCATCGCAGGCCCGACGGCCGCGGGCGCGCCGCCTCCCGGGAGGCGCCCCGGCGCCGCGCGGCGTTGCCTCAGCCCCGTCCCAGCACCACCGTCCCCGAGGAGCAGAACCAGCCGCCCGTCCCCGAGGCCACGGCCAGCTCCGGCAGCCGCCCGCCCGCCCGGCGCACCTGGCGCTCGCCCGCCTCGCCGCGCAGCTGCCGTACCGCCTCCACCAGCAGGAACAGTCCCCGCATCCCCGGGTGGCAGGCCGACAGCCCGCCGCCGTCCGTGTTGACCGGGAGCTCCCCCCGCAGCCCCGTCCGGCCCTTCTCCATGAACGGGCCGCCCTCGCCCTTCGCGCAGAAACCCAGGTCCTCCAGCGTCACCAGCGTCATATAGGTGAACGCGTCGTAGATCTCGGCGAGGTCGATGTCGGCGGGACGCACCCCGGCCCGTTCGAAGGCCAGCCGGCCCGAGACCGCCGCGGGGGAGACGGTGAAGTCCTCCCACTCGGACATCGTGGAGTGCGAGACGTACTCACCCGTGCCGAGAATCCAGACCGGGTCCTTCGCCGTGTCCGGTACGTACTCCTCGGCGGCCAGCAGCACCGCGCATCCGCCGTCGCTGCGGATGCAGCAGTGCAGTTTGGTGAACGGGTCGGCGACCATCGGTCCCGACAGGACGTCGTCCACCGTGATCGGGTCCCGGAACATCGCGTCCGGGTTGGCCGCCGCGTTCGCCCGCGCCTGGACCGCCACCTCGGCGAGCTGCTCCGCCGTCGTCCCGTACTCGTGCATGTGGCGGCGTGCGGCCATCGCGTACTTGGCGATCAGCGAGTGCCCGTACGGCACCTCGAACTGGAGCGGGCCGCGTGCCCCGAACGACAGGTTCGACGTCCGGCGCCCCGCCTTGATGTCGGCCCGGGCCGTCGACCCGTACACGAGCAGGACGACGTCGGCGCGACCGGCGGCGATGGCGTCCGCCGCGTGGGCCGCCATGACCTCCCAGGTCGCGCCGCCGACCGCGGTGGAGTCCACCCAGGTGGGGGTGAGGCCGAGGTACTCGGCGACCTCGACGGGGGCGAGCGTCCCGAGCCCCGCGGAGGCGAAACCGTTGATGACGGACCGGTCCAGGCCCGAGTCGGCGAGCGCCCTGCGGGCGGCCTGGGCGTGCAGCGCGTACGGGGTGGCCTCGTCGACGCGACCGCAGTCCGCCAGCGATATGCCGACTGCGGCGACCCGGCGCGGGGCGGTGGAGGATGAGGAAGGCATGAATCTGACGGTACATCAGATACCTTGCTCGGCAAGAGGCTTGTGTCGCAGCGAGGATGCGCGGCACTGGGATTCTGGGACCTTCCCACCTAGCATGACGCCCCGTCAGGTCGGGGCGCAGGTCCCTGACCGAGGGGAAGGAGCCCGACGATGGACGCCGCCTTCACCGCGGAACAGGACGAGATCCGCCGCACGCTGCGCGAACTGCTGGCCAAACGCTGCGGACCGGAGGAGGTCAGGGCCGCCGTACGGACCGCCGACGGGTACGACACCGGCCTGTGGCGGCAGCTCGCCCGCGATCTCGGTCTTCCGGGGCTCGCGATCCCCGAGGCGTACGGAGGTGTCGGCTGCGGGACCGCGGAGCTCGCCCTCGCCTGCGAGGAGACCGGCCGCGCCCTGCTGCCCTCGCCGCTGCTCGCCACGGCGGCCCTCGCCGCCCCCCTGATCACCGCACTCGGCACCGGGGCCCAGCGCACCGCCCTGCTCCCGGGCATCGCCTCGGGCGAGCTGACCGCCACCCTCGCCGTCCCGGGCACCGGTCTCTCCACCGCGCTCGGCCTCACCGGCGACGACAGCGGCGGCGACTGGGCGGGCGGCGGCCGGGCCGGCGGCGTACAGGCCAGGCCGGCCGGCGGCGGGGAGGGCTGGCGGCTGTACGGCGAGGCGGCACAGGTCCTCGACGGCCACAGCGCGGGCCTTCTCGTGGTCGCCGCGCACACGGGTGGCTTCCCGCGCAGCCGCACGCTCCTCTTCCTCGTCCGCACGGACACGGCGGCGGGGCTCGTCCGCACCCGGCAGACCTCGATGGACGAGACACGGCCGCTCGGGCGCATCGAACTGCGCGACACGGAGGCCGAACTCCTGGGCGCGGACAGCGCCGTCGAGACGGCGGCGGCCCTGGTCGCGGCCGGGCGCACGGCCGCCGCCGTGCTGGCGGCGGAGGCGGCCGGGGCGGCGGCGAGCGCGCTGGACCGCACCGTCGACTACGTGAAGACCCGCGAGCAGTTCGGCCGGGCGATCGGTTCCTTCCAGGCGGTGAAGCACCGCCTCGCGGACGCCTACGTACGGGTGCAGGCGGCCCGCTCGGCGGCCTACTACGCGGCCTGGGACCCGACGGCGGCCGGCCTGGCCCTCGCGCAGGCGCTGGAGGCGCTCCGGGTCACCGCCGCCGAGGCCGTCCAGTTGCACGGCGGCATCGGCTTCACCTGGGAGCACGAGGCACATCTCTACTTCAAGCGGGCCACCGCCGACGAACTGCTCTTCGGCCCCGTCCACCGGTTGCGCGACCGCGCGGCCCAGCAGGCAGGGCTGTTCCTGACCGGTACCACCGGGGCAGAGGAGGCCGTCTGATGGCGCCCGGAGTCCGGCTGGTCCAGAAGATCTCGTCGACCCGCTCCTTCGCGCGGATCGCCCCGCACGTCATCCCCGTCATGGACCGCACGGTTCACCGCCTCACCCGGGGCAGGGTGATGCTCAGCGCGCAGATGCTGCCGGGGCTGGTGCTCACCGTGCCCGGCGCGAAGAGCGGGCAGCCGAGAACGGTCCCCCTGGCCTGCATGCCGCAGAAGGGGCCGCCGGAGAGCTGGGTCCTGGTGGGCAGCAACTTCGGCCGGACCGGGCATCCGGCCTGGACCGCGAATCTGCTCGGCAGCCCGGACGAGGCCGTCGTCAGCTGGAAGGGCCGGGACATCCCGGTGCGCGCACGGCTGCTCCAGGGGCCGGAGCGGGCCGAGGTGTGGAAGGCGGCGCTGGCGTTCTGGCCGCCCTATGCGACCTACCAGGCGAGGATCGAGCGGGAGATCCGGCTGTTCCGGCTGGAGCGCCGGGAGGTGCCGGACTGAGGGCCCGTACGGCCGGGGCCGCGGGCGCCGACGGCGGACCACAGGAGGCGGTCCGCCGTCGGTGAGACAGGACAGGGGCGCCCCGATTGCGGATGGGCGCCCGGTGTGTGAGGGGGAGCCGGCGCCGCGTCTACCTCGTCGGCTTCTTGCCGGTGATGCCCAGATGCACCAACAGGGCGAGGTTGGGCTTGAGTTCCGCCTGCTTGACGCCCCAGGTGGTGAAGCCCTTCTGGTGCGAGGCGACCGCGGCCAGCATCGCGACCAGGGAGCCCGCCATCGCCGCGGGGCTGACGTCCTTGTCGACCTTGCCCTTGGCCTGGAGCTCCTTCACCGACTCCGTAAGGGAGTTGGTGACCGAGTTCAGGATCTTCATGCGGATCTTGTAGAACCGCTTGTCGCCTTCGGCCGCGCCGAGGTCGACCACCCGGAGGATGGCGTCGTGACGGCGCCAGAAGTCGAGGAATCCCTCGACCAGTTCCTCGGAGGTCTGCCAGCCGGCCTTGCCGACCCAGGAGCGGCCGGCGACCAGTTGGGTCAGTCCGGCACCCTCCTTGGCCATCTCCTCGGCGATTTCGAGGACGGCGCCCTCGACGTCGGGGAAGTACTGATAGAAGGTCGCGGGTGAAGTCCCCGCCTTCCGGGCGACGTCGATGACTTTGACGTCCCGGTACGGCGAGGAGCTGAGCATCTCGCTGAGGCAGTCGAGCAGCTTCTGCCGCGTCGCCTGACCGCGTCGACCGGCCACGCGGCCGTCGACGGTGCGTACTTGTCCTGTCATGCCGTCAGCTTACCGAGGGGTGATCGGAGCGCGATTCGGCCGACTGCAAATGGGGAACGCCGCAGGACCGGCGGGGTGTGTGGTGGATTTTCGGCCACGCAGGGGGAGGGGGATGCCGGGCCTCCTGTGTGCAGTGGATAAGTGTTATCAACAGCCTGTGGACAACTTCGGTGGACAACTCTGTCCACGCCGGGCACCGGACCTTCACGATTAGGGCGAATGTTCTATATAGGCGCGTCGGGGCGCGCCCCGACGCGCCCGCCGTTACGTTGACTGTGACGGGCGTCACTCCTACGGAAGGACCCGGGCCCATGGCCGCATTCGCGCACTCCGTGCCGTGCTGGGTGGATGTGCAGCTCTCCGACCTCGAAGCGGGCAAGCGCTTCTACGGCGGGCTCTTCGGATGGACCTTCCGGGCGGGCGACGGCCTGCCCTTCGCGGACGCCTACAGCGACGGCAGGCTCGTCGCCGCACTCGCGGCGAAACAGGACGGCCGGATGCCGACCGCCTGGGGCGTCTACTTCTCCACCGACGACATCACCGCCACGGTGGCCCTGATCAGGGAAGCGGGCGGCCAGGTGATCACCGATCCGGTGCGCGCGGGCCGGGCCGGGGTGCTGGCCCAGGCCGCCGACCCCGGGGGCGCGGTCTTCGGTCTGTGGCAGGCGGGCGACCGGGCGGGCTTCGAGAAGCAGAACGAGCCGGGTGCCTTCTGCTGGACCGAGGTCTACACCCGGCAGCCGGCGGCCGTCGACGCCTTCTACGAGCGGGTCTTCGGTTTCCGGGGCACGGACATGGACGAGACCGCCGTCGGGGCCACCGGCACCGCCGAGTCCGGCATCGACTTCCGGATGTGGTCGCCCGCGGACGCCGAGCCGGGGCCCGACACGGCGGTCGGCGGGCGCAGTGTCATCACGGACGCCTTCCCCGCCGTGATGCCCAGCTACTTCCTCACCTACTTCGCCGTCGCCGACTGCGACCGGGCCGCCGAGACCGTCGTCCACCTGGGCGGCCGGGTCACCGCGCCGCCGTTCGACATCCCGTACGGGCGGATGGCGGTCGTCCAGGACGACCAGGGCGCCGCCTTCGCCGTACTCCAGCCGACCGAACTCCTGCCCTGACACCCGGCCCGACGGCTCCCGGTGACCGGATTTCCGCCCTGCCCCCGCGTCCCCGGTGTCCCGGTACCGGACGAAGTGACATGAGACACCCCGATCCGCCCCCGGGTTCGCAACCAGGGCCTCAGGCAGGAAGAATCGGGGTGCGCACCGCCAGGTGGTGCCCAGTGGTGAGACGCTGCACATGGCGGGATTTCGCGGGCCTCTGTTCTCTGAGGTCCGTACGGGGAGGTGGCAGGCAAGTGGTGGAGCAGCTGACGCAGCACGACCCGAGGCGGATCGGCCCGTTCGAGGTGCTGGGACGACTCGGGGCCGGCGGCATGGGGCTGGTCTATCTCGCGCGCTCGGCGTCGGGCCGGCGGGTGGCGATCAAGACGGTACGCACGGAGCTCGCGGAGGACCAGCTGTTCCGGGTCCGCTTCACGCGCGAGGTGGAGGCCGCCCGCGCGGTCAGCGGGTTCTACACGGCGGCCGTGGTGGACGCCGACCCGCGAGCGGCGGTGCCGTGGCTGGCCACCGCCTACGTACCCGCCCCCTCGCTCGAGGAGATAGTGAATGAGTGCGGGCCGATGCCGACCCAGGCGGTGCGGTGGCTCGCGGCCGGGATCGCCGAGGCGCTCCAGTCCATCCACGGCGCGGGCCTCGTCCACCGCGACCTGAAGCCGTCCAACGTGCTCGTCGTCGAGGACGGGCCGCGCGTGATCGACTTCGGGATCGCGTCCGGGGTCTCCAACACCCGGCTGACCATGACGAACGTGGCGGTGGGCACGCCCGCCTACATGTCTCCCGAGCAGGCACGTGACTCACGGAGCGTGACCGGGGCCAGCGACGTGTTCTCGCTCGGCTCGACGCTGGTGTTCGCGGCGACCGGGCACGCGCCGTTCCACGGTGCCAACCCCGTCGAGACGGTGTTCATGCTGCTGCGGGAGGGCCCCGACACGGAGGGCCTGCCCGACGACCTGAGACCGCTGATCGAGTCCTGCATGCAGATGGACGCCACGCGGCGGCCGAGCCCGGCCGATCTGCAGGCCCAGCTCGCCCCGCACCTCTTCGCCTCCGGCAGCGACGACAGCGGTACGGCGTCGGCGTGGCTGCCGCACCGGGCCACCGCGATGATCGAGCAGCGGCGCGGCGGTGGTCGCACGATCGCACCGGCCGCCCCGGTCCCCGCGCACGCCCCCGCGCCGGTGGCCGCGCCCCCGCAGCCGCCGAACCCGCCGCAGGGCGCGGACTGGGAGACGGCCTGGCGCAGCGGTGCCGACCTCCGTTCCCCTTCCCCCGGCCCGGCCCCCTCGCCCGACGGCGGCCCCGTACGGCTGGCCGGTGCGAAGGTGCCGATCGGTCCCGGGCTGCGGCCCGGCGAGGTCCGGGGCGCAGCGGCTGCGCACGCCGATCCGGCCACCGGCTGGGTGCGCCCGCCCGCAGGGGTGAACGGCGCCACCGCGCCGACCGCTCCCGTGCCCGCCCCCACGCCCGCCCCGGATGCGGCGCCCGCCGCTCCGGACCGCTGGCGGCCCTGGCGTTTCCGCATGTCGAACGATGTGTGGGGCACGCCGGTCGTCGCCGGTGACCTGCTGTACGTGACGTCCTTCGAGGTCCACGCGCTCGATGTGGGCAACGGAAGGCGCCAGTTCAAGACCCGGGACGTGGCCTGGGCGATGGCGGTCGACGGCGGCCGGATACACGGTTCGGACGGCCCGTCCCTGTACGCGCTCGACGCGGCGACCGGCGCCGAACGGTGGCGGTTGCAGACGGACGCCTGGGTCTACTCCCTGAAGGCCGACCGCGGCACCGTCCTGACCGGGACGAGGGGCGGCGGCGTACAGGCGTGGGAGGCGTCCAGCGGCGAGAAGCTGTGGGAGACCTCGGGCGTCCAGACGGACTTCGAGACGCCGGAGGCGGGGCCCGCGATCCACGACGGCACGGTGTACCTGTGGCAGGACGCCCGGCTGCGCGCCGTCGACGCCCGTACGGGTGGCGAGCGGTGGTCGTACCCGATCGGTGACGCGGCCTCCTGCGGCGGTGTGCCGGTACGGGTGACCCCGGCGCCGGACGGCTGCGTGTACGTCTCCGCGGGGACCCGGGTGCTGGCCGTGGACTCGGTCTCCGGCCATGTGCGCTGGCACTTCGAGTCGCCGGCCGTCTTCCTCTCCCCGCCCGCGTTCGCCCCGGGACCCGCGGTCACCGGGGGCGGGGTGTACCTCGCCGACTACCTCGGCACGGTGTACGCACTCGACGCCACGACCGGCAAGGACCGCTGGCGGATCGCCACGGAGGCGCGCCAGTCCATCGAGCCGGTGCTGGTGGCGGCGGGGAACGTCCATGTCGGCAGCGGGAGCGCGCTGTACACGCTGGACGCGGTGACGGGCACCCCGAAGTGGCGGTTCGCGGCGGGCGGCGACGTGGTGGGCGCACCGGTGGTCGCGGACGGCCGCGTGCACTTCGGCTCCGCCGACCACGTGCTCTACACGCTGGACGCGGCGGGCGGCCAGCTCCGCTGGAAGCTCGCCACGGGCGGCGAGATCACGGGCTCGCCGGTGGCGCGGGCGGGTGTGGTGTACGCGTGCAGCAAGGACCGCTGTGTGTACGCGCTGGACGCGCTGAAGGGCACGGGCACGGGGAACCGGGCGCGGGCCTAGGGTCTTTCGTTCGGATCAGGCCGGATCAGTACTGCGGGGGCGGGCGCCGGTGGTCGGGCGGCTCGTCCTGGACCGGGTACGAGCGGGTTTCCTGGTCCTCGCGGGGGCCGGGGTCCGGGCCCACGTACGGGTCCATCTCCCGCTCCGGCCAGGGAGACGTCTGCGCGGAAGGCCCCGGCTCCTGCGTGGGCGGCCAGGTGTCCGGGTGGTCCGACCCCGGCGGGGGATAGGGCGCCGTGCGCTCGGCCCGGCGCAGACGCGCACCCTGCCGCCCCGACATCAGCGCCGCACCCATCAGCATCAGCAGTCCGCCCGCCCCCGCGATCGCCACGCCCATCTGCAGCCCGGTGCCGTCCGCGCCGACCGTCAGACCGTTGGCCGCCTGCCCCAGGCGGACCATCCACAGCACGGTGAAGCCCAGCACCAGCACGCCCGCGAACGCCACCGCGAAGCGTGACCGGAACACGACCCCGACCAGGGTCAGCAGCGCGGCGAAGAGGAAGGGCAACAGGATCGAGCCCAGCACCGCTGACTCCGTCGCGGTGATGCCCTCGAAGAGGTCCTGAATCCGGTAGTCGTGCCCGAGACGGCCCTCGTACCAGACACGGAAGGGGCTCAGGACGGCAGCCGCCGCCCCGGCGAGGGCGAGGACGGAACCGAGGACGTTGCGGATCACCGGCGGCCTCCAGAGGAGCGTGCGAGATGCGCGGCGCACGCCGACCGGCGTACGCGCCTCTCCGGAATCCGACGCTACGCCCGGCCGAACACGCCCGCGACCGGAGCCGGTCGCCCCGCCGGGGGCCGGCCGGCGCGGACGATGACACAACCGTGACAGGGTCATGACCGGGTTGCCGGTCACGGCCGGAATGCTGTGGGTTACGGTGTCGCGCGGTCCGCTCGGCGACCGGAGGACGTGTCAACAACACAAGGGGGCTGCGTCGATGATGCGGCGACGTATGAGGTTCGCGGCAGTGCTGGTCGTGGTGGTGCTCGCACTCACCGGCTTCTCGACCTCCAGCAGTGGAGGCAAGGGCGGCGGGAAGAGCCGGAGCGGCAAGAGCAGCGGTTCGAGCGGCGGTGGCTGCTCCAGCTCCAAGAAGAGCAACAACGACTACGACTACGACGACAACGACTACGACGCGTCGAGCAGCTCGTCCGGCGGCACCGACTACGGCACGCCGACCGCGGTCTCCACGGCCCCCGGCGCCCCCGAGGTGCGGGTCATCCGCTGCGCCCAGCCCCGCAAGGGCAAGCGCAGGGCCACCACCTCGTCCGTCGTCGAGCTCAGGTCCACGGCGTCCGGCACGGCGAAGACGTACGACATCGAGGTGACCTTCCTGGACGCGCTCGGGAACACCGTCGACACGGGCGAGACCACCGCGGAGCTGGCGTACGGCGACGTCAAGAGCCTCACCGTCCGCATGGACAGCCCCCGCAAGGTGTCGAAGGTGAAGAAGTGCCGGGTCACGGCGGAAGTGCGCTACTGACCCGGCCCCGCCCCCTCACCGCAGCCGGTACGTCCCGCCTGCGCCCCGCTTCCCGAACAGCTCGGCCTGCTGCTCCGGAGCCAGATTGCCCAGCGCGATCAGCTGCGGGGCGTGGGCCAGTGCCTGCGCCCGCGCGGCCTCCTTCGCCGACCACACCGCCCGTACGGTGCCCTGGACGGCAGCCGTCGGGTACGAGGCGATGACCGCCGCCGCCCGCAGCGCCGCGTCCACCGCGCCGCCGACCGGGGTGACCTCGCTGACCAGCCCGGTCTCGTACGCGCGCCGGGCCGTGACCCGTTCGGCGGTGCCCATCAGCGACATCCGGGCGACCTCGCCGAACGGCATCCGCTGCGCCATCGAGATCGCCTCGTACGCGCTGACCATGCCGTACGTCGTGTGCGGGTCGAAGAACGTCGCCTCCTCGGAGGCGATGACGAACTCGGCCTCGCCCAGCAGGTAGAACGCCCCGCCGCAGGCCATCCCCTCCACCGCGACGATCACGGGCTTCCACAGATCGTTCGCCTTCGGGCCGATCGCGATCAGCGGATCGTCGATCGTGTACGGGGAAGGCGGCTGCGGCACCTCGGCCCCCCGGTCGATCCCGGTACAGAAGGCGCGCCCGCCCGCCCCGGTGAGGACGACCGCCCGTACCGCCTCGTCGTAGCGGAACGCCCGCCAGGCCGCGGCGAGTTCGTCCGCCGTAGCGAGGTCGATCGCGTTGAGTTTCGCCGGCCGGTCGAGGGTGACGAGCGCGACCCCGGTGCCGTCATCCGTCTCCGTGCGCAGCACCCCGCTCACCGCTCCAGCAGCCAGCGGACCACGGTCGGACCGGGGGCGTCGGGGCCGGCCGGGCAGAAGACCGCCCTCACGGCCGCTCCGATCCGTAGCCGCCCCGGATCGACCGAGTTCAGCGGTGCGTCCGGTCCGCTCACCACATTGCCGACCAGCCGGATCCGTGGGGCCTCGGCCAGTTCGACGACGACGGCGTTGTACGGGGCCTGTTCGGCGTACGCGGGCAGCAGGGGCGGATGAGGCACCACGTACGACCAGATCCGGCCGCGTCCGCTCATCGGCCGCCACTCGCTGTCGAAGGACTGGCAGCGCGGGCAGCAGGGCCGGGGCGGGAAGCGGAGCTCGCCGCAGTCGGGGGCGGCGCAGGACTGGACGCGGAGTTCGCCACGGGCGGCGTACTCCCAGAAGGGGGCCCCGTCCTCGTCGACGACGGGCACGAGCAGGGAATCCATCTCAGCTCCTCAGCAGGACGGCGGAGGTGGGGACGCCCTCCCCGGCGGTGACCAGGCAGGTCGCGGCGTCGGGGACCTGGGCGGTGGAGACGCCGCGCAGCTGCTTCACGCCCTCGTTGATGAGGTTGAAGCCGTGCACGTACGCCTCGCTGAGCCCGCCGCCGCCCGTGTTGAGCGGCAGCCGTCCGCCGATCTCCAGGGCACCACCCTCGGTGAACGCGGCGCCCTCGCCGCGCCCGCAGAACCCGTAGCCCTCCAGGGAGAGCGGGATGAGCGGGGTGAACGCGTCGTAGATCTGGGCCACATCGACGTCTCCCGGCCCGAAGTCGGCCTGCTTCCACAGCTGTCGGGCCGCCGTCCAGGCGGGCCCGGTGAGCGGGTCGTCGTTCCAGTAGTTGACCATCCCGTGGTGCTGCGCGGGGAGGCCCTGGGCGACGGAGTGGATGTAGACGGGCTTCTGCCGGCAGTCGCGGGCCCGTTCGGCGGAGACGATGACGCAGGCGAGCGCTCCGTCCGTCTCCAGGCAGTTGTCGAAGAGGCAGAGCGGCTCACTGATCCAGCGCGAGGTCATATACATGTCGCGGGTCAGCGGCCGTTCGTACATCATCGCGTCGGGGTTCTGGTTGGCGCGGTTGCGGCAGGCGAGGGCGACGTTGAAGAGGTGGTCGCGGGTGGCCCCGTACTCGTGCATGTAGCGCCGCGCCAGCATCCCGATCTCGTCGGACGGCCGCAGCAGCCCGTAGGGCCGGGTCCACTGGGCGGGGGTCGGCAGCTGGACGGCGGTGTTCTTCCAGGGCCGGGGCCCCGACCCGCGCTTCCGGGACCGCCAGGCCACGCCCACGCTCGCCTGTCCGGTGGCGACGGCCGCGGCGAGGTGCGCGATCGTCGCGCAGGAGCCGCCGCCCCCGTACCCCACCTTGCTGAAGAAGGTGACGTCACCGGCGCCGATGGCCTTGGCGACCTCGACCTCGTCGGTCTCCTCCATCGTGTACGAGGCGAACCCGTCGACCTCCGACGCCGCGATCCCGGCGTCGTCGAGCGCCGCGACGATGGCGCGACAGGCCAACACCTTCTCGCTCTCCGGTAGTTGTTTCGCGAAGGCCGTCTGTCCTATACCGGCTATCGCTGTCACGTCTTTGAGCGTCGCCACCGCCACCTCCGGGACCGTCATGACTGCTGACAGCGCCAGAGGCTACAGCTAATCTGACGGATAGTCAGCTACTGTGCGGGTGCGGCAGGGAGGACAGGCGATGCGCGGCGACGAGGAATGGTCCACCGTCCCGGAGCTGGTACGGGCGGCGGCGCAGCGGTACGGGGACCGCGAGGCGGTCGTCGAAGGCCGCACCCGCATCACTTACACGGAACTCGGCGAACGCGTCGAACGGGCCGCGGCGGCCTGCATCGCGACGGGTGTCGAACCCGGGGACCGGGTCGCCGTCTGGGCGCCGAACACCCTGGACTGGATCGTCTCCGCACTCGGGGCGGTCACCGCGGGCGCGGTCCTCGTTCCCCTCAACACCCGCTTCAAGGGCACGGAAGCGGCGTACATCCTGCAACGGAGCCGGGCCAAGCTGCTCTTCGTCACCGGCACCTTCCTGGGCACCTCGTACGTGGCGTCCCTGCGCCGGTCCGAGGTCCGGCTGCCGGCCCTGGAACGCGTGGTGGTGCTGGCCGACACCGCGCCCGACGACTACCTGACCTGGAAGGACTTCCTGGCCTCGGGGGAGGGGATATCTCCCGAGGCGGTACGGGAACGGGCGGACGCGATCACCCCCACCACCCCCTCCGACATCATCTACACCTCGGGCACCACGGGCCGCCCGAAGGGCGCGGTCATCACCCACGCACAGACCCTGCGCTGCTACGCGATCTGGAGCGACCTGGCCGGCCTCCGCGAAGGCGACCGCTACCTCATCGTGAACCCCTTCTTCCACACCTTCGGCTACAAGGCGGGGATCATCGCCTGCCTCATGCGCGGGGCGACGATGGTCCCGCAACCGGTCTTCAACGTGGACACGGTCCTCGCGAACATCGCCGCCGAACGCATCTCGGTCCTGCCCGGCCCGCCCACGCTCCACCAGTCCCTGCTGGACCACCCGTCCCGCAGCGCCCACGACCTCTCACCGCTCCGCCTCGTCGTCACGGGCGCTGCGGTGGTCCCGCTCCAACTGGTGGAACGCCTGCGCACCGAGCTGGGCATCGCGACGGTCCTCACCGCGTACGGCCTCTCCGAGGCGAGCGGCATCGTCACCATGTGCCGCACCGGCGACCCCGCCGACGTCATCGCCTCCACCTCCGGCCGCGCGATCCCCGGCACGGAGGTCCGCGTCCTGGCCGACCCGGGCGCCCCCGGCGAGGTCCTGGTCCGCGGCTTCAACGTCATGGCGGGCTACTTCGAGGACCCGGACACGACGGCCGCCACGATCACCCCCGACGGCTGGCTCCGCACGGGCGACATCGGCGTCCTGGACGACGCCGGCAACCTCCGCATCACGGACCGGATCAAGGACATGTTCATCGTCGGCGGCTTCAACGCGTACCCGGCGGAGATCGAACAACTCCTGGGCCTGCACCCGGACGTGGCGGACGTCGCGGTGGTCGGAGTCCCGGACCCGAGGCTGGGCGAGGTCGGCAAGGCGTACGCGGTGCGGCGGCCGGGCGCGACGGTGACGGCGGACGACCTGATCGCGTGGTCGCGGCGGGAGATGGCGAACTACAAGGTGCCGAGGGCGGTGGAGTTCGTGGCGGAACTCCCGAGGAACGCGAGCGGCAAGGTGCTGAAGGGGGAGCTGCGCGGCAGAGGCTGACGAGGTGGCCCTGCTGCCCGGTGCGACCGGGCGGCAGGGCCCCGCGTACGTCATCGGCCCGGCGAACCCGTCCGCGCGCGGACATGCAACGGCCGCGACGGCACCCCCTCCGCGCCGCCGCGGCCGTTCCCCGTGCGGGTGAGGTCTACTTCGGCGTCGGCGTCGACGCGTGGGCGTCCAGGGTGGTGATCTCCTCGCCGGATGCGTGCGCGTCCGCCGGCTTGATGGGCTCGCTCGACGCGTGGGCGTCCTGAGTGGTGATCTCCTCGCCGGATGCGTGGGCGTCCGCCGGCTTGAGGATGTCGTTGTTGTCGGCCATGACAGTCAACTCCTGGAATGGGGTGGGACGTGTGAGGGGATGCGTCCGCCCGGCGGTTCCCCCGTGGATCGCCGGACGGACGCATCAGGGCCGTTCACCCTAACGGTGAGGCCTCTCGCCGATCCGTCTGCCCCCCGACGCGACGGTTCGACAGGTATGAGACTGCCGTGGCGTGATAAACGATTGATGAACGCCTGTCCATGACAAGCCGCCGGGCAGGGCGGGCAGGGCGGAACGGGGTCAGACCACCACGGCCGGGTGCAGCAGGGCGCGTACGGATTCGGTCTCGTCCGAGCCGAGTTCCTCGAACACCGTGAGCGCCTCCCGCCAGCACGCCTGTGCGCGCACCGTCTGCCCTATGGCATCGAGGCTGTGGCCCAGCACGGTGAGCACGTTCGCGCGCCGCCAGTCCCCGCCGATGCCGTGCAGGACGGCCAGAGCCTGCTCGGCCTGCGCGGCGGCCTGCGCCGGCATGCGATCGGCCAAGTCCACCTCGGCCAGCCGGAACAGGGTCATCCCCTGCCAGAATCGCTGCCGGTTGTCACAGAAGATGTCCAGGGCCTCGGTGAGCACGTCGCGGGCCTGGGCGGTCTGGCCCGCACCGGTGAAGGCCAGGCCAAGGGCGTACTTGCCGTTGGCCAGACGCAGGGCGAGGCCGGTTCCGTCCGACTCGTAGAGCGCGATCCCCTGCTGGGCCAGACTCACCGCGCTCGCCTGCCGGTCCGTGGCGAGGTGGACCCTCGACATATTGCAGAGGGCGGACGCCTCCCCCGACTTGTTCCCGTCGGCCTTGAACGCGTTGAGCGCCTGGGTGAAGTGGTTCTCGGCGTCGGCGTGCCGGTTCTCGTAGAGGGCGATGATGCCCAGTTGGTTGGGGGCCTGGCTCGTCGAGACGGGATCTCCGGCGGCGAGGCCCAGTTCGAGTGCGCGGCGCGCATCGTTCTGGGCCTCCGCGAACTGGCCCGAGATGCTGTGGACATGAGTGAGCATCGTTCGGGCACGCCCCTCCGCCCGGGTGTCTCCCGCGGCCCGGGCCGCCTCGCTCACAGCCGTCGCCGCCTGCGTGAACTGGTGCGAGTTGGCACCGGATTCACCCAGGTCCACGGCGGCCATGAGGAGATCCGCCGCTCTGCGGAGCATGCCGCCCGCCGCGGACTGCCGTGCGCAGGCGAGGAGGCCACTGGACTCGTTGAACAGCCAGTCCAGTGCGGCCTCCCTGGTCGAGAAGGGGAGGCCCGGACGGCGGGTCGGCTCGAAGTGATCGAGCACCCGCTCTCCCGGCCGTTCCAGCGCGTAGACCCCCGCGGCCGTCGCCAGATAGAAGTCGAGCAGCCGCGACAACGCCAGCTCCCGCTCCTGCGGCTGCTGTTCGTCCCGCTCCGCACATGCACGCGCGTAGAGGCGGACCAGATCGTGGTAGCGGTAGCGGCCCGGGGCAGCCGACTCCAGGAGGGAGGTGTCGACCAGGGTCTCCAGGAGGTCCTCCGCCACGTGGACGTCCAGGTTCAGCAGGGCGGCTGCCGCCGCCAGGGAGATGTCCGGGCCGTCCGCCAGGCCCAGCAGACGGAACGCGCGGGCCTGGGCCGGCTCCAGCTGGCCGTAGCCGAGCTCGAAGGTGGCCTTCACCGCGAGGTCGCCCGCCTGGAGTTCGTCCAGGCGGCGGCGCTCGTCGGCGAGCTTGGCGGCGAGGACCGAGACCGTCCAGGTGCGACGGGCGGCCAGCCGCGAAGCGGCGATACGGATGGCCAGCGGGAGGAAACCGCAGGCGGCGACCACGTCCAGGGCCGCGTCGCGCTCCGAGGTGACGCGTTCGGCGCCGACTATGCGGGTGAAGAGCTGCAGGGCTTCCTCGGGGGACATGACGTCCAGATCCACGAGGTGCGCGCCCGCCAGGTCGACCATGCGGACGCGGCTCGTGACCAGGGCCGCGCAGCCCGCGGTACCGGGCAGCAGGGGGCGGATCTGGGCCGCGTCGTGGGCGTTGTCCAGGAGGACCAGGATGCGGCGGCCGTCCAGGGTGGAGCGGTACAGCGCGGCCCGTTCGTCCAGGGAGTCCGGGATCGAGGAGTCCGGGGTACCCAGGGCGCGCAGGAACGCGCCGAGGACCGTCTCGGGCTCGGCCGCGCGGGCGCCGGCGCCCTGGAGGTCCACGTACAGCTGCCCGTCCGGGAAGTGCGGGCGGGCCTCGTGGGCGACGTGCACGGCGAGGGTCGTCTTGCCGACGCCCCCGATGCCGGCCAGCGCGGAGACGGCCATGACGGACGCCTCGGCGGTGGCGAGCCGGTCGCCCAGTTCCCGCACGAAGGAGGCACGTCCCGTGAAGTCGGGCACCGTCGCGGGGAGTTGGGCGGGGCGGACCGCTGCGGGCGCCGGGGCGGAGTCGTCGGCGGGGCGGGCCAGTTCCTCGTCGGCCCGCAGGATGCGCTGCTGGAGCTGTGACAGCTCGGGGCGCGGGTCGACGCCCAGCTCCTCGGCGAGCAGTCGGCGCGTGTCCGCGTACACCGCGAGCGCCTCGGCCTGCCGGCCGCTGCGGTACAGGGCGACCATCAGCAGCTCGCGCAGCCGCTCCCGCAGCGGGTGCGCGGCGGTGAGCGCGGTCAGTTCGGAGACGGCCTCCGCGTGGCAGCCGGCCTCCAGGTCCAGGTCGAGCCGCGTCTCGGTGAGCTGGAGGCGCCACTCCTCCAGGCGGGTGCGCTGGTTCTCCGCATAGGGGCCGGGCACGGAGGCGAGGGCCTCGCCGTCCCACAGGCCCAGGAGCTCGTTGATCAGGGTCCGGGCCCGGTTCCGGTCCCCGGCGGCCCGCGCCTTGTCCGCCTCGACGGCCAGATCCTCGGCGAGCGTGACGTCGAGCGCGTCACGGCCGATCCGGATCGCGTACCCGCCGGACTCGCTGACCAGGGTGTCCTGGCCGAGGATCTTGCGGAGCCTGGAGGCGTACGTCCGGATGGTGGCCAGCGCCTGGGAGGGCGGGTCCTCGCCCCAGAACGCGTCGATGAGTTCGGCCGCGGTGGCCGTGCGGCCGTCGCGCAGGAGCAGTGCGGTCAGCAGGGCCCGCTGCTGAGGCGATCCGGAGGGCAGCGCCTCCCCGCCCCGCCAGGCCCGTACGGGTCCGAGCACGGCGAAACGCAGCGCGCCGCCGGCTTCCCCGCCCTGCGGCGCGCGCTGCTCCGGAACGCGCACGCGTGGCCCGATGTCACGGTCCATTGATGCCCCCTGTCCTGCTCGCCCCGCCGGTCCCACCGGTCCCGCTCGGTCACGCCTGTTCGGTATGCCCGCCTGTGTGTCGATGTGCGGCGTGCATCCGGATCGCTCCTTACCACTGGTATCGCGGTCAACAGTCTGCCTTGTTTTGGGCCGAGTCGTCAGCAGTGGGTGACGCTCTGCACAACCCCTCGACAACGATTGGGAACCGGAGCCCCGTTCGGATAGCTGACGGTTCGTCAGATCAGCGCTACCGTGGAAGGCATGGAGACCTTCCCGAAGATCATCTCGGTGGACGACCACACGGTGGAGCCCGCTCATGTCTGGCGGGACCGGCTCCCGTCCAAGTACGCGGACTCCGGTCCGCGGATCGTCAGGGCGCCGCTCAAGGAAATGACCTTCCTGGGCGGCAAGTTCGCGCCCGTCATGGGGGAGAAGGGTGACGACGGGCCGGTCGGTGACTGGTGGGTGTACGAGGATCTGCGCCGCCCGCTCACCCGGCTGGACACCGCCGTCGGCTACGACCGCGACGAGATCAAGCTCGAAGTCATCACGTACGAACAGATGCGGCCCGGCTCCTTCTCGGTGCCCGAGCGGCTCGCCGACATGGACGTCAACCACGTCCAGTCCGCGCTCTGTTTCCCCACGTTCCCGCGCTTCTGCGGGCAGACCTTCACCGAGGCGAAGGACCGTGAGCTGGGGCTGCTGGGCGTGCGCGCGTACAACGACTGGATGGTGGAGGAGTGGTGCGGCCCCGATGCCCGGGGCCGGCTCATCCCGCTCACCCTCGTGCCCCTCTGGGACGCCCGGCTCGCGGCGGAGGAGGTCCGGCGCAACGCCGCGCGGGGTGTGCGCGCGGTCGCGTTCTCCGAGATACCTCCGCACCTCGGGCTGCCGTCCATCCACACGGACGAGTGGGACCCGTTCCTGCAGGCGTGCGACGAGACGGGCACGGTGATCGCCATGCACATCGGCTCGTCGTCGCGGATGCCGTCGACCTCGGCCGACGCGCCGCCCGCCGTCGGGTCCACCATCACCTTCGCCAACTGCTGCTTCTCGATGGTCGACTGGCTGATGAGCGGCAAGTTCGAGCGCTTCCCCAACCTCCGCATCATGTACGCGGAGGGGCAGATCGGCTGGATTCCGTACATCCTCGAACGCGCCGACGTGGTCTGGGAGGAGAACCGCGCCTGGGGCGGGGTCGCCGACAAGGTGCACCGGCCGCCGTCCGAACTCTTCACGGAGCATGTGTTCGGCTGCTTCTTCGACGACCCCTTCGGGCTGAAGAACCTCGACGCGATCGGCGTCGGCAACGTCCTGTACGAGACGGACTACCCGCACTCCGACTCCACCTGGCCCCGCTCGCGCGAGGTGGGGGAGTCGCAGATGGGGCACCTGGACGCGGACGTCGTGGACCGGATCGTGCGCCGCAACGCGATCGACCTGCTGGGGCTGACCGACGAAGGGCTGTGGGCGGGGGCGTAGCGCGGGGGTGGGGAACGGGGTGGGGGCGTTCGTGCGGGACGCGCGGACGCCCCCACCGCACCGGAGTCAGGCCCTGGCCACCGGCTCCTGGAGCTCCGTCACCCACGCGTCCCTGTCCTCGGGGCACTCCAGGTTGACCTCCCGGGTGTACCCCAGGGACCGGTATCCGTTGGTGTCCAGCCAGCGGGCGAGTGTCTGTTCCGTGGTGAGGACCCCGTCCATCGCACCGCGGTGGACGATGGTCGCCGCCTCGAACGCGGGCAGCTCGACCACGGTGACGCCGGTGTCCCCGACGGGGCCGACCGGCGCGGAGACCGTCACCCCGGCGTGCACGGTGATCGCCCCCTCGCCCGCCGGGGCGTCCTCGTACCGTGCGACGCCCGGTCCCGTGGGGCTGATTCCGGCCGCCTGCAGCAGCGGGAACAGCCGGTCGTACAGCGGTCCGATCACCGGGGTGATGGCCTGCGGCTGGTAGCTCTCCGCCGTACCGGTCAGCTCCGCCACCCGTACCGCGGGCACCTGCTTGACGACGACATCGTTCGCGGACATGTGTCCCTCGCTCTCGATCGACCGGAGCCTCGCCTCGACCTGGGCCAGCCGTGCCGCCGCCGCGGCCACGGCCGCCTCCAGTTCCGCGCGCCGCAGCCGCAGCATCCCCCGCAGCTCCTCCGGGCCGACCTGCTCGTCGAGGATGGCCCGCACCTGCTGGAGCGTGAAGCCGAGGTCCTTGAGGGCGATGACACGGTTGAGGCGGGCGAGCTGGGCGGCGCCGTAGAAGCGGTAGCCGGTCGTGGGGTCGGTGCGGTCGGGGCGCAGCAGCCCGATGGCGTCGTAGTGGCGCAGCATCCTGGCCGACACCCGCCCGTACCTGGCGAAGTCTCCGATGGTGAACATGATGTCTCCCAGTGCACGGCCTCACACGGTGTGAAGGTCAAGGGAGGCCGTGCGGACGGTCGTCCGGCCGGCTGTTCAGCCGCGTCGCTTCGGGTTCAGCAGCTGCTCCCGCAGGGCTGTGAGCTGGTGCGAGGACTCCACCGCGCGGGTCTCGTCGAGCGTGGCCAGCGCCAGGATCAGCGCATCCGCGACGAGCAGTCCCGTCAGTGACTCCGCGGTGATCCCGGTCGGGGTGTGCGGCGCGGTCAGGACGGCCTCGACGCGATCGGCGTACGCCTCGCCGAGCTCGTCCGTCACGAGGATCACCTTGGCGCCGACGGCCCGCGCGCGTTCCATCATCACGGTGAGTTCCACCAGCCGGCGGCCCGGCTGGAAGATCACCACGGCGTCGCCCTGTCCCAGGGCCAGCAGCTGGTCGGCGAGGGCGAAGCCCGTCTCGGAGACGAAGCGGGCGCGGCGGCCGATCCGGCCGAGTGCCAGGGACAGGTGGCGGGCGCCGGGTTCCGAGGCGGCGATGCCGTAGCAGAACACCTCGTGGGCCTCGGCGAGCACGGTCACCGAGCGTCTCAGGGCCTCCGGTCCGGTGAGGCGCCGGCAGTGGTCGATGCGCTCGCGTGCCTCGTCGAAGACGTCGCCCCAGATGGAGTCGAGGTCGCGGCCGACGTGCGCGATGCGCTGTTTGAGGCGTACCTCGGGCGGGACGGCGGAGGTGAAGTCGTTGGCCAGTTCGCGCTTGAGGGCGGGCAGGCCGGCGTATCCGAGGCGCTGGAGGGCGCGTACGACGGTGGCGTTGCTGGTGGAGCTGGCGGCGCCGAGCTCCTGGGCGCTGGCGAAGAGCAGCTGCTCGACGGGGGCGCTGACCAGGTACTGGGCCACGGCCCGTTCGGATGCGGACAGTTCCTCCCATTGGTCGCGAATCGCTGCGCGCAGCCGCGTCACTCCGGTCTCGTTCTCTGGAATTTCCATTACAACCATTGACTTCCGTGTGACCGGCGTTACTGTCCTGGGCAGAACGTTCCAAAGGGAACGCATCCTGAAATCGACGTTACAGGATCGTGGTGATCCTCCGACGCCGCTCGCGGGAGCGTTCCGTCGCGAGGAGAAGAATGGCACCCCGTCCCACGGAACCCGTCCCCGCCCGGGTCCTCCCGGTCATCGAGATCTCCGGCAGCCCGCTCGAACGCGGGAGCCAGTACGGCGAAGCCGTGCGCCCCCAACTGCGAGCCGCCCTCGACTACTACGAGGAGGCGTTCGGCCGGTCCGCAGGGCTGACCTGGGACCGGGTCACCGCCCGCGCCGCCCGCTGGCTGGACCCGGTGCGCGCCTACGCGCCCCACCTCGTCGAGGAGATGCAGGGCATCGCGAACGGTGCCGGGGTCGGCCTGCTCGACGTCCTCGCCCTGAACGCCCGCGGCGAGGTCATCTACGACAAGTCCTTCGCGCAGATGGAGGTTGACGGCCGGCCGGCCGACGAGGAGCCCGCGGAAGGCTGCACCTCCTTCGCCGCCTTCGGCGAGGCCAGCGGCGACGGACACGTCTACGCCGGACAGAACTGGGACTGGCGGGCGGGCGTCGCCGACACCGTCGTCATGATCCGGATCGTCCAGCCCCCCAAGCCGACCCTGATCATGCAGGTCGAGGCCGGACAGATCGGCCGCCAGGGCGCCAACTCCGCCGGGATCGCCTTCAACGCCAACGGCCTCGGGGGCCGCTTCGACGACGCGATCGGGCTGCCGCAGACCGTCGTGCGCCGCAGCGTCCTGGACCAGAGCACCATCACCGACGCCCTCGACGTGCTCTGCCGCACCCGGGCCCACATCGCGAGCAACGCGCTGCTCACCTGCCGCGAGGGCTTCGCCATCGACCTGGAGACCACCCCGGCCGGGCACGGCTGGATGTATCCGACCGACGGCCTGCTGGTGCACGGCAACCACTACCAGGCGGGCATCCCCGGCCCGCTGGCCTCGGCCGGCTACCGGCCGATGTCCTCCGACTCGCTGGTCCGTGTCCCCCGGGCCGAGCAGGGACTCAGGGCGCTGCGCGACTCCACCGGACCCGAGGAGTCCCGCACGATCATCCGCCGGGCGATGTCGGACCACCTCGGCCACCCGGAATCCCTGTGCACCCACCCGGATCCGCGCCGGCCCCTCGTCGAGCACTGGGCCACGCTCGTCTCCTCCCTGGCCGACCTGACCACCGGGGACTACCACGTGACCGCCGGAACCCCCTGCGACCGCGCGTACCAGCACCTCCCCTGGAACCTCTACGACGGCCCGTACGGCCAGAACTGACGGGAAATCAGTGATGAACCGCATCTCCGCAGGTAAGACGGCTCTGGCCGCGGGTCTCGTCGTGGCGACGGTCGTCGCGGCCACGGGCTGCAGTGGAGCCACCCAGAACACCGGGGGCGGCGCCGGAAAGACCGAAGCCGCCGCCCTCGCCCTCACCCCGACGACCCCGCCGGCCAAGGGCGAACTCGCCAACGCCAACTGGCTGCTGGAGGACGAGCCGGACTCCCTGGACCTGGACACCCAGGGCTCCAGCGCGGGCCGCGTGGTCCTCACCAACGTCTGCGAGCGGCTCTACCAGCTCCAGCCGGACATGTCGACGAAGCCCTTCCTCGCCGAGAAGGCCGAGACACCGGACGACAGGACCCTCGTCCTCACCCTCCGTTCCGGGGTCACCTTCCACGACGGCACCCCGATGACCGCCGACGACGTGCTGTGGAGCCTGGAGCGGCACGCCGACCCGGACATGGAGCAGGGCGACGAGTTCGGCAACATCGCCGCGATGAAGAAGACCGGCGACCGGCAGATCACGATCACCTTCAAGGCGCCGGACGCCATGTTCTTCAAGGCGCTCGCCGGTGACGCGGGCATCATCTGGAACAAGGAGCAGGTCGAGAAGGCGGGCGAGGACTTCGGCACGCCGGGGCAGCCCGACGCCTGCACGGGCCCCTACGAGCTGGGCGACTGGAAGTCCGGTGACTCGATCACCATCCGGCGCCACGACGCGTACTGGGGCGCGAAGCCGCTGACGAAGCAGGTCACCTTCCGGTGGGCCGCCGACAGCGCACTCGTCAACGCCCTCACGACCGGGGCCGCCGACGGCGCGTACGCCGAGTCGCCCAACACCGCCGCCGCACTCGACGGCAAGAAGGGCATCGAGCAGCACTACGGGCCCTCCACGGCCTCCCTCGTCCTGATCCCCACCGAGCGCGGCGGCCTGAAGGACCCGAAGATCCGCCGGGCTCTCTCGCTCGCGCTCGACCGCAAGGGAATCGCGGCCTCCGGTTACGGCTCCATGGTCCAGCCCTGGGGCACCCCGGTCGGCTCCGGCGCCTGGGGCTACGAGAAGGACGTCTTCGAGGCCGCGCAGAAGGACATCGCCTACGCCCCCGAGAGCCCCACCGCGGACGACCTCGCGGCGGCCAGGAAACTGGTGAAGGAGGCGGGCCCCGCCCCCACCGACGCGATCGTGATCGGTACGGACGCCAGCCAGGGCCGCACCGTCGTCGCCAACGCCGTGCGCTCCGCGCTCCAGCGGATCGGCCTCAAGGGGCAGATCAAGACGGTCCCGACCTCGCAGTTCGAGCAGTACTACAGCGACCCCGAGAGCCGCGGCGAGATCGACGTGCTGGTCGGCGACTGGTACATCTCCAAGGCCGACCCCATGGGCTTCTACGACAACGCCCTCTCCGACTCCTCCAACAACTGGGTCGGTTTCGAGGACGCGGCGTACGACGCCAAGGTCAAGAAGGCACTCGCCACCCTCGACGACGCCGAGCGCGCGAAGCTCACGGTCGACGTCCAGAAGACCTTCACCGACGCGGCCGTGTGGATCTCGGTCGCCCAGGTGCCGTCCGTCCTCGTCCTGAACGAGAAGCTGACCGGCCCGCCGGCCTCCATGGCGTACCTCTACTACCCGTGGGCCGCCGGACTCGGCGCGAAGAAGGGCTGATCACCGATGCTCGCCCGGATCTCACGGCGGCTGGCCGGACTGCTGGCCACGCTCCTCGCCGCCTCCTTCGTCATCTTCGCCGCCGTCTACGCGGCACCCGGTGACCCGGCCGTCTTCCTGGCCGGGGGCCGCGACAAACTCACCCCGGAAAAGCTGGAACTGGTCCGGGCGCAGTACCACCTCGACGAGCCGCTGGTCGTGCAGTACGGGCGCTGGCTCGGCGACTGCCTGCAGTTCGACCTCGGCCGGTCCTTCAAGTACAGCGACCAGGTCGCCGATCTGCTGGCCGCCCGCTTCCCGACGACGCTCGCCCTGGTGGCGTACGCGACCGTGCTCTTCGTCGTCCTGGGCGTCGGCGCCGGCATCCTCGCCGCGGTCCGCCGGGGCACCTGGATCGACTCGACCGTCGTCGGCGGGACCACCCTGGCGGCCTCCGTCCCCTCGTTCGTCTCGGCCATCGCCCTGGTCGCGCTGTTCGGCGTCCAGCTCGGCTGGTTCCCCGTGACCGGCAGCGGCGAGGGCTTCGCGGGCACCCTGCACCATCTGACGCTGCCCGCCCTGTCGCTGGCGCTCGGCGCACTCGCGCTGATCAGCCGGGTGACCCGGCAGTCGATGGCCGACGCGGGCGCAGCCGACCACGTGGAGGTGGCCCGCGCCTCCGGCGTCCCCGAGCGCGAGATCGTGGTCCGCCACGTCCTGCGCAACGCGCTGGGACCGATCGTCACCATGTGCGGCCTGGTCATGGCGGGCATGCTCGCCGGCACGGTCGTCGTGGAGACGGCCTTCGGGATCAGCGGTATCGGCTCGCTGCTCGTCGGCGCCATCAACACGCACGACTTCCCCGTCGCACAGGCCGTACTCCTGCTCATGGTCACCGGCTACATCGTGGTCACCACGCTCGTCGACCTGGTGCACCCGCTGCTCGACCCGCGTGTGAAGGAGGCCGCCGCATGAGCGCCCCGACCCTCGCCCTCAACGGGCTCACGACCGGTGCGCGCCGGCCGCCGAGCGTCATGATCGCGGGCGCGGTGCTCGTCCTCGTGGTCCTCGCCGCCGTACTCGCACCGCTCGTCGCCCCGTACGCCCCCGACGCCATCGACCTCTCGGCGTCCCTGGTCGGCACGGGCGGCGACCACCTCCTCGGCACCGACTCCTCCGGGCAGGACCTGCTCTCCCGGGTGCTGCACGGCGCGCGCACCAGCCTGATCGCGCCGATCCTGCTGCTCTCCATCGCGGCCGTCCTCGGCGTCGCGCTCGGCACGCTCGCCGCCTGGCGCGGCGGCTGGACCGACACCCTGGTCTCCCGGCTCACCGACGTCATGTACGCCTTCCCCGGGCTGCTGTTCACCGTCCTGATCATCGCGGTCTTCGGTGCCGGCATCACCACCTCGGTGCTCGCGCTCGGCCTCGCCTACACCCCGACGGTCGCGAAGTACACCCGCTCCGTGGCGCTCGCCGAACGCCGCAAGCCGTACATCGACGCCTACCGCGTCCAGGGCATGGGCGGCGCCCGGATCTGCGCCCGCTATCTGGTCCCCAACCTGGGCCGTTCGGTCCTCGGCTATCTGGTGGTGCTGTTCGGCGAGGCCCTGATGTCGCTGGCCACGCTCTCCTATCTGGGCTTCGGCGCCCAGCCGCCCAGCTCCGACTGGGGCCTGATGGTGCAGGAGGGCCAGGCGGCCGTCGTGCAGGGCGCGCTGCTGCCGGCCCTGGTGCCCGGCACCGCCATCGCCCTCGTCGTGGTGTCCTTCAACGTCGTCGGGGTCTGGGCCGCCGACCGACTCGACAGCAGGAGGTAGCCGCATGCTCCTCGACATCGAGAACCTCACCCTCGAACTCCCCGGCACCGCCCGCCCCGTCCTCACGGACGTCTCCCTGCGGGTGGCGGCCGGCGAGGTGGTCGGCCTGGTCGGCGAATCGGGCTCCGGCAAGTCGACGACGGCCAGGGCGGCGCTCCGTACCCTCCCCCCGGGCACGGCCGTCTCCGGGTCGGTACGCGTCGACGGCACGGACGTCCTGGCCCTGAGCGGCGAGGCGCTGCGCCTGCACCGGGCGCGTACGGTCGCGATGGTCCACCAGGACCCGCGCTCCGCCCTCAACCCGGTCCGCCGCATCGGCGACTTCCTGGTGGAGCGGCTCGCCGGCACCGGCCTCGACAGGAGGGCGGCCCGCGCCCGGGCCGTCGAACTCCTCGACACGGTCGGCCTCCCGGACCCCGCGCGCCGGATCCGCCAGCGCCCGCACGAGCTGTCCGGCGGCATGCTCCAGCGCGTCGTGATCGCGGGCGCGCTGGCCGCCGAACCGAGACTGCTGCTCGCCGACGAGGCGACCAGTGCCCTGGACGTCACCACGCAGGCCGAGATCCTCGCCCTGCTCCGCACCCTGCGGGCCGAGCGGAGCCTCGGGCTCCTGTTCATCACCCACGATCTGCACCTGGCCTCCGCCTACTGCGACCGCGTGTACGTCATGTACGCGGGCCGGGTCGTCGAGCAGCAGCCCGCCGCGGCCCTCTTCGAGCGGCCCGGTCACCCGTACACCCGGGGCCTGCTCGACTGCTCGCCGACGCTCGGCGAGACCGGCCGCGAGATCCGTCCGATTCCGGGCCGTCCGCCGTCGCTGGCGGACACCTTCGGCGGCTGCGAGTTCGCCGACCGCTGTCCGGACGCCGAGCCGGAGTGCGCCACCTGGCGGCCCGAGCCGGTGGCACTGGACGGCGGGGGCACCGCGACCTGCCGCCGTCTGCCCGTCCTGACCGGGCCGGTGGCGGGTTCCGGCGGGAAGAAGAGGAGTGTCCGATGACCGGGAACACCCAGGAGCGCGCACCGCTGCTGACCGTGGAGGGTCTGCGCAAGACGTACGGACTGCCGGGCGGCGCCACTCTCACCGCCGCCGACGGCATCACCTTCACGGTCCCGGCCGGCGGTTCGCTGGGGATCGTCGGCGAGTCCGGCTCCGGCAAGACGACCGTGGCCCGGATGCTGGTGGGGCTCGTACGGCCCGACGCGGGCACCGTCTCCGTGGCGGGGCGCGCCCGCACCCCGCGTACCCCGCGCGGCCGGACCGCCCGGCTGGCCCGCGCCCGGGAGATCCAGATGGTCTTCCAGGACCCGTACGTCTCCCTGGACCCGCGCCTGACCGCCCGCCAGTGCCTGACCACGGCGCTGCGGCTGCACGGCCGGGAGGAGACCCTGGCCGACGGGCTGCTCGACCGGGTGGGGCTCGGCGCCCGCGAGGCCGGCGCGCTGCCGCACGGTCTCTCCGGCGGTCAGCGCCAGCGGCTGGCCATCGCGCGGGCTCTGGCGGTGGACCCCCGGGTGCTGGTCCTCGACGAGGCGGTGGCCGCGTTGGACGTCTCGATCCAGGCGCAGATCCTCTCGCTGCTCGGCGAGATCCGCCGGGACACCGGGGTCGCCCTGGTCTTCGTCAGCCACGATCTGGCGGTCGTCCAGCACATCACGGACGAGGTGCTGGTGATGCGCCGCGGCACCGTGGTGGAGCAGGGGCCGACGGAGACCGTCCTGGCGGGTCCGCGCGACCCGTACACCCGGCTGCTGCTGGCCTCGGTGCCGCGGGCGGGCTGGGACCCGGCGGACGCGGTCACGGCGAGGGCGGCCATGGAGCTCGGGGGCGTCTGAGCCGCGTACAGGACAAAAGGCAGGAGCCCCGTTCCCCGCCGAGGCGGAGGAGCGGGGCTCCTTGGGTACTGCTTTACCGGCCGCGATCGACCGACCCGGGCAACTAGGCCGGGGTGACGTTCTCAGCCTGCGGACCCTTGGGTCCCTGAGTGACGTCGAAGTTCACGACCTGGTTCTCCTCGAGGGAGCGGAACCCGGACGCGTTGATCGCGGAGTAGTGAACGAAGACATCCGGGCCGCCGCCGTCCTGGGCGATGAAGCCGAAGCCCTTTTCAGCGTTGAACCACTTGACGGTTCCGGTAGCCATAAGCCCTCCTTGGGCCAAAGGGTTGCCCTGCTCCAGAACCTGCAAACAAGTCTGAAAACTACAAAAGCCTGCGGGTTACATGCTCCGCAGGCTCTGTACTGCAAGGGAAACCAAACTGCAACTTGCGGCGAGCCTAGCACGCACTCTGCGGGGAGCGGTAGGGGGAAAGATCACTTCATCCGGATGTTTGATTAGCGTCACTCACGGGCCGGCGGAGAGGGGCTCCGGGAGAGGGTGGCGGCCCACTCGGGGGAGCGGTCGGGACGCCCCGCTGATGCCGCCCGACGGGTACGGGTCTAGCCTCGCGATGTGGACAATTCAACCGTCTCTCCCGTCGAAGGCGACGACCGTCGCAGCCGGCCGCGCGTCGGCCACATCCAGTTCCTCAACTGCCTCCCGCTGTACTGGGGACTGGCACGGACCGGGACCCTGCTCGACCTGGAGCTCTCGAAGGACACCCCGGAGAGACTCAGCGAGCAACTGATCAGGGGCGATCTCGACATCGGCCCCGTCACGCTGGTGGAGTTCCTCCGCAACGCCGATGACCTGGTCGCCTTCCCCGACATCGCCGTCGGCTGCGACGGGCCCGTGATGTCGTGCGTGATCGTTTCGCAGCTCCCGCTCGAACAGCTCGACCGGGCCCGGGTGGCGCTCGGTTCGACCTCGCGCACCTCCGTACGCCTGGCCCAGCTGCTGCTCGCGGAGCGGTACGGGGTCGAGCCCGACTACTACACCTGCCCGCCCGACCTCGGCCTGATGATGCAGGAGGCGGACGCCGCCGTGCTGATCGGCGACGCCGCGCTGCGCGCCAACCTGCACGACGCTCCCCGCCTCGGCCTCCAGGTCCACGACCTCGGGCAGATGTGGAAGGAGTGGACGGGGCTGCCGTTCGTCTTCGCCGTCTGGGCGGCCCGCAAGGACTATCTGGCCGCGCATCCCCAGCATGTGGCCAAGGTCCACGAGGCGTTCCTGGCCTCGCGGGACGTCTCCCTGGAGGAGGTCACCAAGGTCGCGGAGCAGGCCGCGCGCTGGGAGGCGTTCGACGCGGAGCTGCTGGAGCGGTACTTCACGACGCTGGACTTCCGCTTCGGCCCGGACCAGTTGGAGGGGGTCCGGGAGTTCGCCCGGCGCACCGGGGCGACGACCGGCTTCCCCGCCGACGTGAAGGTCGAACTGCTCGGCGGCTGACCCCCGCGCTCCGGTATCCGGTACGGGGGTAATGGGCCGGGAATGGGGGAATCCCGGACCCTGCCGACTGTTTATCGCCTTACCCGTCGGGGGCGGGCCGGAGCATTCCCTTCCGGTGAATGGAACGAAAGGGATACACGTCCGCCGGGTGTACCGGGACGTCGAATAGGGGACGCCATCCGGCGGGAGTCCGTTCGCGTCCCGGTATCGACCGGACCAACGACACATTCACGCCTTTCGTCGTGGCGAAAACCGCCCTTCGTTCCCTATAGGGGTGAAATCGGCAGAACGTTTCCCTGTGACCGGGTGACCCATGCCCCTAGGCTTCGGGTCGCAGGTCGGGGACGGGCCACAGGGGGAGTCCATATATGCAGCCGCTGGAAGCCGGCGAACCGCACACCATCGGTGCCTACCGGCTGCTCGGCAGGCTCGGCGCGGGCGGGATGGGCCGGGTCTATCTCGGGCGCAGCGCGGGCGGGCGCACCGTCGCCGTCAAGGTCGTCCATCCGCACTTCGCGCTCGACGAGCAGTTCCGCGCCCGGTTCCGCCGCGAGGTCGAGGCGGCCCGGCGGGTCGGCGCGCAGTGGACGGCCCCGGTGCTGGACGCCGACCCGGACGCCGCCGTGCCGTGGGTGGCGACCGGTTACGTGGCGGGGCCCCCGCTGTCGCAGGCCGTCACCACGCACGGACCCCTGCCCGAGTACGCCGTGCGGACCCTGGGCGCCGGTCTCGCCGAGGCGCTCGCCGCCGTCCATGCCGAGGGCCTCATCCACCGGGACGTGAAGCCGTCCAACGTGCTGCTCGCCCTCGACGGCCCCCGGCTGATCGACTTCGGCATCGCCCGCGCCACCGGCGCCACCGTCTCGCTCACCTCCACCGGGGTGTCGGTCGGCTCGCCCGGCTACATGGCGCCGGAGCAGATCCGCGGCCTGGACATCTCCGGCGCGGCCGACGTCTTCTCGCTCGGGGCGGTCCTGGCGTACGCGGCGACCGGCAGCGCCCCCTTTCCCGGTGACTCCTCCGCCGTACTCCTCTACAAGGTGGTGCACGAGGAGCCCGAGCTGGGCGATCTGGAGGGCGAGCTGCGCGACGTGGTCGCCGCGTGCCTGACCAAGGACCCCGCGGGCCGGCCCGACCCTGCGGACCTGGCCCGGCTGCTCGCGCCCGGCGGCGCCGCCTCGATGGTGGCCTCGGGCTGGCTGCCCAACCCCCTGGTGCGCGAGGTCAGTCGCGCGGCCGTGGCCCTGCTGGACCTGGAACCGCAGGAGGCCCCGGTGGAGTCGGGGCCGGTGCCGTTCAGCAACGCCTCGCTGGGGAATCCGGTGCTGGGTGTGTTCGGACCGCCGATCGCCTCGACGCCGCCCCGGCCGACCGTGCCGCCCTCGAACGGGGGGGCCGTCGGCGAAGTGCCCTCGCAGCGCCCCGCCGATCCCCGGTTCGCCGTCACCGTGAACGCCGACGCGCAGCCCGGGGCCCTCCGGGGCCGACGGGTGAGCTGCACCGTCGCGCTGGCCGTGGCGGGCGCGCTCGCCGCCGTGACCGTGGGCAGCGGACTGCTGTCCGGCCTGCTGCCGGACAGCGACGCCACGAAGAAGCCGAGCACGGACGCCGCCGCGCCCTCCCGCTCCGGCTCGCCCTCCTCGCCTGCGCCCGGTGGCCAGTTGGGCGGGCTCCCGAAGGCGTTCGCCGGTACCTGGAAGGGGCCGTTGACCGAACGGTCCGGCGCCCCGCACGGCACGCTGACAGCGGTGTTCACCGAGGGACGGAAGGGGTCGGACGTGGCCCGGATGAAGGTCTCGCTCACCGTTCTCGGCACCACCGTCACCTGCAACAGCATCGGCGCGCTCTCCTCGGCCACCGCCCGGGTGGTGAAGATCCGTGAGCGCCTGGACCCCGGTAAACCGAGCAGCGCGGGTCTGTGCACGGGCGACGCGGCCGACATCGCCTTCACCCTGACTCCGGAGGGCACCCTCGCCTACCAGTCGTACGAAGAGGGCGCCGGCCGGCCGCACGGCACGCTGACCCGGTCCGGCGGCTGAGCCCGACAGGGCCTGGCGTAGGCTGGATCGGTCCGTGGATCCGATGTAAAACCACCGAAAGGTGACAGCCCGGTGACCGAGAAGGCCGACCTTCAGACCGTCCTCGACCGCGCCGCCGAGGGTGGGCGGATCTCCCCGGAGGAGGCGCTCGACCTCTACCGGTCGGCACCGCTGCACGCGCTGGGAGCGGCGGCCGACGCCGTACGCCGGCGCCGTTACGCGGGTACGGAGCACATCGCCACGTACATCATCGAGCGCAACATCAACTACACCAACGTGTGTGTCACCGCGTGCAAGTTCTGCGCCTTCTACGCGGCGCCCAAGGACACGGACAAGGGCTGGACCCGCGACCTCGACGACATCCTGCGCCGCTGCGCGGAGACCGTCGAACTGGGCGGCACCCAGATCATGTTCCAGGGCGGCCACCACCCGGACTACGGCGTCGAGTACTACGAGACGCACTTCTCCGCCATCAAGAAGGCGTACCCCCAGCTGGTCATCCACTCCCTCGGCGCCTCCGAGATCGAGCACATGGCCCGGATCTCCAAGGTGTCCGCCGAGGAGGCCATCCGGCGCATCCACGCCGCCGGTCTCGACTCCTTCGCGGGCGCGGGCGCCGAACTGCTGCCCGCCCGGCCGCGCACCGCGATCGCCCCGCTCAAGGAGTCCGGCGAGCGCTGGCTGGAGATCATGGAGATCGCCCACGGCCTCGGTGTCGAGTCCACCTCCACCATGCTGATGGGCACCGGCGAGACCAACGCCGAGCGCATCGAGCACCTGAGCATGATCCGGGACGTGCAGGACCGCACGGGCGGCTTCCGCGCGTTCATCCCGTACACGTACCAGCCGGAGAACAACAAGCTGAAGGGACAGACGCAGGCCACGCTCTTCGAGTACCTGCGGATGATCGCCATCGCGCGGCTCTTCCTCGACAACGTCGCCCACATCCAGGGCTCCTGGCTGACCACCGGCAAGGAGGTCGGCCAGCTCTCCCTGCACTACGGGGCGGACGACCTCGGCTCGATCATGCTGGAGGAGAACGTCGTCTCCTCCGCCGGTGCGAAGCACCGCTCCAACCGCCTGGAGATCATCGACCTGATCCGCAAGGCGGACCGGGTCCCCGCCCAGCGCGCCACGACGTACGAGCACCTCGTCGTGCACGACGACCCGGCGAACGACCCGGTCGACGAGCGCGTCGTCTCGCACATCTCGTCCACCGCCATCGAGGGCGGCACGGCCCACCCGGAGCTGAAGCTCCTCAGCGCCAACTAAGGGCCTTTGCCGTCTTGCTGACGATCCACGCCGCCGACGCGGTGCTCGGCGCCCCGCAGGGGGCGGACTCCGTGGCCGTGGACGGCGGTGTGGTCGTCGCCGTCGGACCGTACGCGGAGCTGACCGCCGCCCGTCCGTCGGCGCGGGTGCGGCGCTGGTCCGGGCTGCTCACCCCCGGCCTGGTGAACGTGGGGGCGGCGGCCCTGCTGGAGACCGTCTACCACCCCGACCCCCGCGAGGCGGACGTGCTCGGCACCGAACCGCTGACCGGGGACGCGGTCGCCGCGCTCGGCATGGACGACGCCCGGTGGGGCGCCAGCGCCCGGCGCGGGCTGCAGAGGATGCTGCGCCACGGCACGACCGCCGTCGCCGGAACCTTCACCCGCCCCGCCGTGCGCACCGTCGTCGTCCGCTCGGGACTGCGCCTCCACCCTCCGCGCCCGGGGGACGGAACCGGCCGGCTCTCGCTGGACCCCCTGGCGGGGGTACGGGAGGCGGCGGACGCGTTCGCGGGGACGCCGGAGGTCGGCGCCCCCGCCGACCTGGCGGTCTTCGCGGTCCGGGACGCGGAGCAGCTGACCGCGGAGGGCGCGGGCAGCTGCGTCGCCACGGTGCTCGGCGGGCGCCTGGTGTTCCGCGCCTCCTGAACGTACGGGTTGGGGTGCGCGCCGTGCGGCTCAGCATGGTCCCGCCCCTGTACTGAGCGCTCCCGGACCCGAAAGGTTGAAGCCGCCCGGCCGCTGCGGATCAGGAGGGGGTGGGCTGCTTGAATGGGCGGGTGACCCGAGCATCCCTGGAAAAGCAGCCGCACGAAGTCGCCTCGATGTTCGACGACGTGGCGGCGAAGTACGACCTCACCAACGATGTGCTCTCGCTCGGCCAGGCCCGGCTGTGGCGCAAGGAGGTCGCGAAGGCCGTGCACGCGCGGCCGGCCGAGAAGATCCTCGACCTCGCCGCGGGCACGGCGACGTCCTCGCTGCCGTTCGCCGCGACCGGTGCCTACGTCGTGCCGTGCGACTTCTCGATCGGCATGCTCCGGGAGGGCAAGAAGCGCAACTCCTGGCTGCCCTTCACCGCGGGCGACGCGACGAAACTGCCCTTCCGCGACGAGACCTTCGACGCCGTGACGATCTCCTTCGGGCTGCGCAACGTCCAGGAGACCGAGCAGGCGCTGCGCGAGCTGTACCGGGTGACCAAGCCCGGCGGGCGCGTGGTGATCTGCGAGTTCTCCCAGCCGACGTGGGCGCCGTTCCGCACGGTCTACACCGAGTACCTGATGCGCGCCCTGCCGCCGGTCGCCCGCGCGGTGTCCTCCAACCCCGACGCGTACGTCTACCTCGCCGAGTCCATCCGCGCCTGGCCCGACCAGGCGGGCCTGGCCGGGCTGCTCCAGAAGGCCGGCTGGTCCGACGTCGCCTGGCGCAACCTCACCGGTGGAGTGGTGGCGCTGCACCGGGGCGTACGCCGCTGACCTCCGGTCCCCTCACAGCTCCAGCCGGAAGCAGTACGCCTGCTGCCCCGGCACCGGAGTAGTGAAGGTCTCGGCCTGCCGCATGCCGAGACGCCGGGCGACCGCGAGCGAGCGCGCGTTGCGCGCGTCCACCATCGCGACCACCTCCGTCACCCCCGCCGCACGGACCCGCTCCAGCGTGGCGCGGGCGGCGGCGGTCGCGTACCCCCGGCCCCAGGCCGCCCGCCCCAGCCGCCAGCCGATCTCGATCTCACCGACCGGGCCGTAGCCGGTGTGCGGCCACGGCTGGGCGCCGGTGAAGCCGAGCACCGTGTCCGTGTCGTCCAGGACGGTCCACAGACAGAGGCCGAGCTCCGCGTCGTGCCGGCGCTGCCGGGCGGTCAGCTCCTCGTACACCGAGAACTCCGCCGGCCTGCCGCCCAGGAACTCCATCACCTCGGGGTCGGCGAACACCCGGTGCCAGGCGAGGGCGTCCTCGTCGGTCGGTACACGCAGACGTACGGCGGGGGTCGGACCAGGCGCGATCGGCATCGGGGAGCCCTTCGGGAAGTTGACCGGCATGCCCCCATAGACTGCATGGGACCTGTGCCGAGCGGCACGCGATTTCGAGTCTTCGGGAGATCCGACCGTGACCGAGCCCCTCTCCGAACACAGCGCGGATGTGATCGTCGTCGGGGCGGGCCCAGCCGGCTCCACGACCGCGTACTACCTCGCCAAGGCCGGGCTGGACGTGCTCCTCCTGGAGAAGACCGCCTTCCCCCGCGAGAAGGTCTGCGGCGACGGCCTCACGCCCCGCGCCACCAAGCAGCTCGTCTCCATGGGCATCGACATCTCCGAAGAGGCCGGCTGGCTCCGCAACAAGGGCCTGCGCATCATCGGCGGCGGCGTCCGCCTCCAGCTGGACTGGCCGGATCTCGCCTCGTACCCGGACTACGGTCTGGTCCGCAAGCGCGACGACTTCGACGAACAACTGGCCCGGCAGGCGCAGAAGGCGGGCGCGCGGCTCTACGAGCGCTGCAACGTCGGCGCCCCGATCCTCGACGAGCGCACCGGCCGCATCACGGGCGTGAACGCGAAGCTCGGCGAGGAGAAGACCGAAGTCACCTTCCACGCCCCGCTCGTCGTCGCCGCCGACGGCAACTCCACCCGGCTCTCCCTCGCGATGGGTCTGCACCGGCGCGAGGACCGCCCGATGGGCGTCGCGGTGCGTACGTACTTCACCTCGCCCCGCCACGACGACGACTACCTGGAGTCCTGGCTGGAGCTGTGGGACCGCCGCGGCGCCGAGGACCGGCTGCTGCCGGGCTACGGCTGGATCTTCGGCATGGGCGACGGTACGTCCAACGTCGGCCTCGGCATCCTCAACTCCTCCTCCGCCTTCAAGGAGCTGGACTGGCGCGAGGTCCTCAAGGCGTGGTGCGCCTCGATGCCCGAGGACTGGGGCTACACCCCCGAGAACATGACGATGCCGATCCGCGGCGCGGCCCTCCCGATGGCCTTCAACCGCCAGCCGCACTACACCAAGGGCCTGCTCCTGGTCGGTGACGCGGGCGGCATGGTCAACCCGTTCAACGGCGAGGGCATCGCGTACGCCATGGAGTCGGGCCAGATCGCCGCGGACGTCATCGTCCAGGCCCACGCCCGCGCGACCCCCGCCCAGCGCGAACTGGCCCTGAACAACTACCCGAAGGTCCTCAAGGAGACCTACGGCGGGTACTACACGATGGGCCGCGCCTTCGTGAAGCTCATCGGCAACCCGAAGGTCATGAAGATCGCGACGCAACGCGGCCTGACCCACCCGGTCCTGATGAAGTTCACCCTGAAGATGCTCGCCAACCTGACCGACCCGACGGGCGGCGACGCGATGGACCGCATCATCAACGGACTGTCGAAGGTGTCGCCGAAGTCCTGACCGGGCGGCCCTGCCGTCACATGTCGTGCACCGCGGTCTTCGCGGTGGCGACGAAGGTCAGGACCGACTTCCAGAACGGGTCGTAGCCGGCGTCGAACTCACGGGCGGCGCCGGCATCGCCCGCGATCGACGCCTCCAGCGCCCTGAACGGCGGCTGGGTCGCGAGCCGCAGCTGCTCCGCCGCCTCGGCGACGTGGTCGGGGCCTTCGAGCGCCACCACCCAGACGAAGTGGCGCAGCTTGCTGTACTCCTCGCGCAGCCGGCTCCGGACCTCCCGCAGTTCGGGGGTGCGGGCGTCGGGGGCTGCGGACTCGTGGATGTCCGAGACCCGCCAGTACAGGTCGGCCATGCGGTGGGCCTGCTCGATGAGACTCACGTACGCGGCCCTGCGGGTCTCCCGGATGCGGACGCCGCGCTGCGTGTTCGCGGCGGCTTCGGCCTGCGTCCTGGCGGCCTGGGCCGTACCCCGGCTGGTCACCCAGCTCGCGAGGACTGCGGTGCCCGCGGTGAGCGAGGCGATCCAGAGAGCGCTGTCGGCCATGCGCTCCAGTTTGCCTGCTCATGCCAACCGGCTGCCTCCCGCTTCGCCGACAGTGGCCTGATCTCTCCGTGGCCGAAAGCGGTGGAGGCCCGGACGCCGCCCTGGTAGCGTCCGGCCCATGTCGACCCCCGAGTCGGACAGACGGTAGCCACCGGTCCGCCGGTGGCCGGGACTCTGCCGCACCGAACCGAGCGACCCCCGCGGTCGCGGACCTCGGCGACGGCGTCCCCGCCCACGGCCGGGCCCTCGCGGTGTGGGCCGTGCGTTTCCCTCTCCTCGCCACGTCGTCCGTGGCCGAGTCACGCCCGGCCGCCCTGGGGCGGCCGGGCGTTCCACCGCGTTGCCGCCGGACTCCGACCGCTGTCGGCTCCGCGGGCGCGGCCCACCCCCTCGCACACCGGTCGTTCCACCGACGGTTCCGTCCAAGGGGTCCTCTTCATGCCATTCGTCGTCTACGTGCTCGGGCTGGCGGTCTTCGCCCAGGGCACTTCGGAGTTCATGCTGTCCGGTCTGGTCTCCGGCATCGCCACCGATCTGGGGGTGTCCCTCCCCGCCGCCGGGCTGCTCACCTCGGCGTTCGCCATCGGGATGGTGATCGGAGCGCCGCTCACCGCGCTGCTCAGCCGCACCTGGCCCCGGCGCCGCGCGCTGCTGCTCTTCCTCTCCGTCTTCGTCGCCGTCCATGTGGTCGGGGCGCTCACCCCGGGGTACGGGGTGCTGCTCGCGACCCGGGTCGTCGGGGCCCTGGCGAACGCCGGGTTCTGGGCCGTCGCCCTGATGACCGCCCTGGCCGCTGTGGAGCCGCACGCCAGGGCGCGGGCCACCGCCGTCGTGGTCGGCGGGGTCACCGTCGCCTGCGTCGTCGGAGTCCCGGCCGGGGCGGCGCTCGGCGAACTCTGGGGCTGGCGGTCGGCCTTCTGGGCGGTGGCCCTCGTCTCCGTACCGGCCCTCGTCGCCCTTGCCGTGGCGGTACCGGCCGGCCGGCCCGATCTCGGGACCACCGGCGCCCGCGGTGAACTGGGGTCCCTGCGCAGCCCGCGGCTCCTGTTGACCCTGGCCGTCATGGCGCTCGTCCAGGGCGCGACGTTCTGCACCTTCTCCTACCTGGAACCGCTGGTCACCCGCGTCACCGGCGTCGGCCCGGGGTGGGTGCCCGCCGTCCTCGCGCTCTTCGGCGTGGGCTCCTTCCTCGGCGTCACCGTCGCGGGCCGGGTCGCGGACACCCGGCCGGGCGCGCTCGTCGCCGCCGGCACGATCGCGCTGGCCCTCGGCTGGGCGGCGCTCGCGCTCACGGCGGGCCATCCGGTGGCGGCCCTCGTCCTGGTGCTCCTCCAGGGCGCACTGGCCTTCGCCACGGGGACGGCGCTGATCACCCGGGCCATCCGGCTGGCCCCCGGCGCCCCGACCCTGGCCGGCTCCTTCGCCACCGCCGCCTTCAACGTCGGCGCCGCGCTGGGCCCGTGGCTCGGCGGCCTGGCCCTCGGCGCGGGCTTCGGCTTCCGCGCACCGGTCTGGGTCAGCGTGCTCCTGACGGCGGCGGCGCTCACCCTGTCGGCGCTGCTGGCCCTCGTACGGACCGGTGACGGGAAGGCGCGGGAGGGGGCGGTGGTCCGGGAGGTACGCGACCGGCCGGTCCCCGACCGTCGCCGAACCGGACGGCGCGCATCTCGTTTCCCCCGATGAGCTCGGCCTTTGCACCCAGGCGCAACAGCATGGCCCGGCCCGGCGCCGCTCGGCGATGGTGGACGCACAGCACACGGACACCCGGGCCGCAGGGCCCGAACGGCCGTTCGTGAACATCTCGTCCAGGGGGAATCACATGAAGCGCAAGCTCGCGGCGTGGGGAAGCGCCGCCGTCCTGTTCGCCGGGCTCGGAGCCGCGGCCCCGGCCGCGGTCGCGGCACCCGTCTCCGGATCGGCCACCGCGCAGGAGTCCCGGCTCGCCGCGCTGGCCTACTGCACGACGTGGGTGAAGATCACGAAGACCTCCACCACCTATATCCGGCTGCCGGGAGCCGGGTCCAGCATCTCCTGCACGATGGGCGAGGGAGCCACCGGCCTTCACGTCGCGGCGCTGCAGAACGCCCTGAAGATCTGCTACGGGCGGAGCATCACGGTGGACGGTGAGTTCGGCCCGGCCACGAAGTCGGCCCTCAAGTACGCACAGGGCCAGGCCGGCGCGGGGGTCGACGGGATCTACGGCTCGGAGAGCCGTGACAAGCTCGAGTGGCCGCGCTTCGACAACAGTGGTGTCCACACCGGCTACTGCGCCACGCGCTGACCGGACCCGTGCACGACGAAGGGCCGCCACTCCCGAGCGGGGGAGTGGCGGCCCTGAGCCGTGTTCAGGCGTGCGGGTGCGCTTGTGAATCAGAGAACGCGGACCGCACCGGTCGGCATGTCGTAGTCCAGCGAGCGCTGCACGGTGCCCGTGCTGGAGTTCTGCGCGCCGACGAACTCGCCGCCGCCGACGTAGATCGCGACGTGGTACGCGCTGCCCGCGCTGCCCCAGTACAGGATGTCGCCCGGCTGGAGGTTGCTCAGCGAGACCTGGGTACCGACGGTCGACTGGCTCTGCGAGACGCGCGGCAGGTCGATGTTGACCGACTTGAACGCGGCCTGGACGAGCCCGGAGCAGTCCCACGAGTTGGGGCCCGTGCCACCGGGCACGTACGCGTCGCCGACCTGGGCCTTGGCGAAGGCCACGACAGCGGCTGCGGAGCCCGTGGCGCTCGACGAGGAGTACGAGGGCGCGGAGGAGCCGGTGGAGGCGCTGAGCGTCGTGCGCTCGGCGGTGCGGGAGGCGCGCTCGGCGGCCTCCTCGGCGGCCTCGGCCCTGGCCTTCGCCGCGGCCTCCGCCTTCTTCTTCGCCTCAGCCTTGCGTACCGCCTCCGCCTTGGCCGTCTTGGCCTTCTTGGCGGCGGTCTCCGCTGCGGCGTCCTCGTAGGCCTGCGTCTCCAGGTCGAGGGCGACCTGCTGCGTGGCCTCTGCGGACGCCGCGACGGCGGGGGAGAGCCCGGAGGTGATGGTGGGCATCTCGATGGTCTGGGTCACCGGCTCGGCCTGGGCCGGGCCGGCGGCACCGGCGACCGCGATGGTGCTGAGGACGCCACCGGCAACTCCGGCTCGCAGTGCCGTCTTCGAGGCACTCTGACGGGGCTTCCGGTGGCTGGGTATGTGAGCGGTATGGGACATGAGGACTAGCGCTATCAGGGCATCCGGGGTCCCTTCAAGAAACGTGTGTTGCGACACAGTTACGTCCGGAACCTGTGAATCCGCTTTCTGATGGCCCTTATTGACGCCGTAACGGGCAAATCGGGCATGCGCGATCACCGCTGTGATCACCAGCTTTCAGTAATACGTCCGAATTGCCCGGCGCTTACCATCCGTTCACACCGATGGCCAAGCCCGCTTTAGTTGAAGCGCGTGTGGTGTGACGCAGGTCACGGCATGACTCGGCCATGGCGGGCAACCGGCCGGGCCGACGGTGGATGCGCCGAGTGGGGTCCTCGTGAGTCGACTGACGGGCCGTCAGGGCGGGGTGGGCCGACCGCGTGGGCGTCGCTCGTACGTCCGGAAGTTCGTGAATGGATGCACATGTCCACATCGCACCCCGCGAACCCCTCTTCCGGGTGAGCGCGGGATGCCGCGGGGCCCTTTACCACCCCGCGTCGTCCATCTCCAATTTGCCTGAGCGCCCGCTCGGTTGATATCGCGGCAGGGCTTTGACCAGCGGTAACCGCATCAGATGTCACGTCTCGTGATCACTCGGCCGCTTCGCGTACGAAGATCACCCCTCATCCGGCTTCATGATCCTTCGTCAGGTGGTGGAGATCACAAAGACGTTGTCGTACCCCGTGTCGCAGATCACAGGACGGCAGGCATAGGATGCGGGGCAGTCGGGCTTGTGAACTGCCTCACATGTGCACGATCTTGGTGAGGTGGCGAGCCGGTCGCCCGATGCGGTCCAACGGTCAAGGACGACTGGAAGGAGCGAGGAGCGTGAATGCCTACGCGCCCATCCTCGTGCTCGGCGCCCTCGGGGCAGGGTTTGCGATCTTCTCCGTGGTCATGGCCACGCTTATCGGCCCAAAGCGGTACAACCGAGCAAAGCTCGAAGCGTACGAGTGCGGTATCGAACCCACCCCCACTCCAGCCGGAGGCGGCCGTTTCCCGATCAAGTACTACCTGACGGCGATGCTTTTCATCGTCTTCGACATCGAGATCGTCTTCCTCTATCCCTGGGCGGTCACCTTCGACGCCCTGGGGATCTTCGGGCTCGTCGAGATGCTGCTCTTCGTGCTCACCGTCTTCGTCGCCTACGCGTATGTATGGCGCCGCGGCGGCCTGGAATGGGACTGAGGGGCTGAGGGGCACCATGGGACTCGAAGAGAAACTGCCAAGCGGCTTTGTGCTGACCACGGTGGAAGAGGCCGCCGGCTGGGTGCGGAAGTCCTCCGTCTTCCCCGCCACCTTCGGCCTCGCCTGCTGCGCCATCGAGATGATGACGACCGGGGCCGGGCGCTACGACCTGGCCCGTTTCGGTATGGAGGTCTTCCGCGGCTCGCCGCGGCAGGCCGATCTGATGATCGTCGCCGGACGGGTCAGCCAGAAGATGGCGCCCGTCCTGCGGCAGGTCTACGACCAGATGCCGAACCCCAAGTGGGTCATCTCCATGGGGGTTTGCGCATCATCGGGCGGAATGTTCAACAACTACGCCATTGTGCAGGGTGTTGATCATATTGTGCCGGTTGATATCTATTTGCCGGGATGCCCGCCGCGTCCCGAGATGCTGATCGACGCCATCCTCAAACTCCACCAGAAGATCCAGGGCTCCAAGCTCGGGGTCAACGCGGAGGAAGCCGCCCGCGAGGCGGAGGAGGCGGCCCTCAAGGCACTCCCCCTCATCGAGATGAAGGGGCTGCTGCGATGAGCGACGAGCAGAACACCGACAACGGTCAGGTGCCCGCCCCGCGCGAGGACACCGGCGACGTCATCGGCGTACGCAAGGGGATGTTCGGCGCCGCCAACGGCGGCGACACCTCCGGCTACGGCGGTCTCGTCCGCACCGTGACCCTCCCGGGGGCCACGGCCCGCCCGTACGGCGGCTGGTTCGACGAAGTGGCGGACGAGCTCGAGGGGGCCCTGGAGGAACAGGACCTGCTTCCCGCCAACGCCATCGAGAAGACCGTCGTCGACCGGGACGAACTCACCTTCCACATCGCCCGGGAACATCTCGTCCAGGTCGCCAGGACCCTGCGCGACGACCCGGCCCTGCGCTTCGAGCTCTGTACGGGCGTCAGCGGCGTCCACTTCCTCGGGGACAAGGGCCGCGAGCTGCACGCCGTCTACCACCTGCGCTCGCTCACCCACGGCCGGCTGATCCGCCTGGAGGTGTCGGCCCCGGACAGCGATCCGCACATCCCGTCCCTCGTCGCGGTCTACCCGACCAACGACTGGCACGAGCGCGAGACGTACGACTTCTTCGGGCTCGTCTTCGACGGGCATCCGGCCCTGACCCGGATCATGATGCCGGACGACTGGCAGGGCTTCCCGCAGCGCAAGGACTATCCGCTCGGCGGCATCCCCGTCGAGTACAAGGGCGCCCAGATCCCGGCTCCGGACCAGCGGAGGTCGTACTCCTGATGACCACTCCCCACGCAACTCCCCGCGCCACGACGGAGGGGACTGTATATACAGTCACCGGCGGCGACTGGGACGAGGTCGTCGAGTCGGCGGTCAAGGCCGACGACGAGCGCATCATCGTCAACATGGGCCCCCAGCACCCGTCCACGCACGGCGTGCTCAGGCTCATCCTGGAGATCGACGGCGAGACCGTCACCGAAGCCCGCTGCGGCATCGGCTACCTCCACACCGGCATCGAGAAGAACCTCGAATTCCGGAACTGGACGCAGGGCACCACCTTCGTCACGCGCATGGACTACCTGACGCCGTTCTTCAACGAGGCGGCGTACTGCCTCGGCGTCGAGAAGCTGCTCGGCATCGAGGACCAGATCCCCGACCGGGCCACCGTCCTGCGCGTCCTGCTGATGGAGCTCAACCGGATCTCCTCCCACCTGGTGTGCATCGCCACCGGCGGCATGGAGCTCGGCGCCACCACGATCATGATCTACGGCTTCCGCGATCGTGAACTCGTTCTCGATCTCTTCGAGCTGATCACCGGCCTCCGGATGAACCACGCGTTCATCCGGCCCGGCGGACTCGCCCAGGACCTGCCCCCGGGCGCGGTCGACCAGCTGCGCGAGTTCGTGAAGACCATGAAGAAGAACCTGCCGGAGTACGACAAGCTCGCCACCGGCAACCCCATCTTCAAGGCCCGCATGCAGGACGTCGGCTATCTCGACCTGACCGGCTGCATGGCGCTCGGTGCCACCGGACCCGTCCTGCGCTCCGCCGGACTCCCGCACGACCTGCGCAAGAGCGACCCGTACTGCGGCTACGAGAACTACGAGTTCGACGTTCCCACCGCGGACACCTGCGACGCCTACGGCCGCTTCCTCATCCGCCTGGAAGAGATGCGCCAGTCGCTGCGGATCGTCGAGCAGTGCCTGGACCGGCTCGCGCCGGGCCCGGTCATGGTCGCCGACAAGAAGATCGCCTGGCCCGCGCAGCTCGCGCTCGGCCCGGACGGACTCGGCAACTCGCTCGACCACATCAAGAAGATCATGGGCACCTCCATGGAGGCCCTGATCCACCACTTCAAGCTGGTGACCGAGGGCTTCCGGGTCCCGGCCGGACAGACGTACACCGCCATCGAGTCGCCCAAGGGCGAGCTCGGCGTGCACGTCGTGTCGGACGGCGGAACCCGCCCCTACCGGGTCCACTTCCGTGACCCGTCCTTCACCAACCTTCAGGCCATGGCAGCGATGTGCGAGGGCGGCCAGGTCGCCGACGTCATCGTCGCCGTCGCGTCCATCGACCCCGTGATGGGAGGCGTCGACCGGTGACCGGTACCAATCAAGAGGTCAGTCTGGGGATGCCGCAGCTCCCCGCCCCCGGCTATCCGGCCGAGGTGCGCGCCCGGCTCGAAGCGGACGCGAAGGAGGTGATCGCCCGCTACCCCGGCAGCCGCTCCGCGCTGCTGCCGCTGCTCCACCTCGTGCAGTCCGAGGAGGGGTACGTCTCCCGTACGGGCATGGCCTTCTGCGCCGAACTCCTCGACCTCACCACCGCCGAGGTGAACGCGGTCGCGACGTTCTACACGATGTACCGGCGCAGGCCGAGCGGCGACTACCAGGTCGGTGTCTGCACCAACACCCTGTGCGCGGTCATGGGCGGCGACGCCATCTTCGACCGGCTCAAGGAGCACCTGGGCGTCGGCAACGACGAGACGACCGAGGACGGCAAGGTCACCCTCGAGCACATCGAGTGCAACGCGGCCTGCGACTTCGCCCCCGTCGTGATGGTGAACTGGGAGTTCTTCGACAACCAGACGCCCGAGAGCGCGACGCGGCTCGTCGACGACCTCATCGCCGGCCGGACCGTCGAGCCCACCCGCGGCGCTCCGCTGTGCACCTACAAGGACACGGCCCGCATCCTCGCCGGATTCCCCGACGAGCGCCCCGGCGCGGTCGAGGCCACCGGCGGGGCGGGCCCCGCCTCGCTCATCGGGCTGAAGCTCGCCAGGGGCGAGGCCCCGCACGCGCGCGTGGTCGGCCCCCGTGGCGAGGTCCCGCGCGACGAACCGCACAAGGGTGCCGAGCACCTCAGCTCCCACGACGCACCGCAGCAGACTTCGGCTTCCGACCCGGACCACCCGGCCGGTCCCGCCGCCGAGGAGGGGGAGTGATGACGTTGGCCGCCGAGATCGACAAGAACGGGACCAGTCCCGAGAAGCTTCTGGCTCCGGTCCTGTCCGCCTTCTGGGACCAGCCGGATTCCTGGACCCTGGAGACCTACCGGCGTCACGACGGGTACGAGGGTCTGCGCAAGGCCCTCGCCATGTCGCCGGACGACCTCATCGCGTACGTCAAGGACTCCGGTCTGCGCGGACGCGGCGGCGCCGGCTTCCCCACCGGGATGAAGTGGCAGTTCATCCCGCAGGGCGACGGCAAGCCGCACTACCTGGTCGTCAACGCCGACGAGTCGGAGCCCGGGACCTGCAAGGACATCCCGCTCCTCTTCGCCAACCCGCACAGCCTCATCGAGGGCATGGTGATCGCCTGCTACGCGATCCGCTCCTCCCACGCCTTCATCTACCTGCGCGGTGAAGTCGTCCCCGTCCTGCGACGTCTTCACGAGGCCGTCCGCGAGGCGTACGCCGCCGGATACCTCGGGAAGAACATCCTGGGCTCCGGGCTCGACCTGGAGCTCACCGTGCACGCGGGCGCCGGCGCGTACATCTGCGGTGAGGAAACCGCACTGCTCGACTCGCTCGAAGGACGGCGCGGCCAGCCTCGGCTGCGACCGCCCTTCCCCGCGGTCGCCGGTCTGTACGCCTGCCCCACTGTGGTGAACAACGTCGAGTCCATCGCCTCGGTTCCCGCGATCCTGAACCGCGGCAAGGACTGGTTCAAGTCGATGGGCAGCGAGAAGTCCCCGGGCTTCACGCTGTACTCGCTGAGCGGGCACGTCACCAGCCCCGGCCAGTACGAGGCCCCGCTGGGCATCACCCTCCGGCAGCTGCTCGACATGAGCGGCGGCATCCGGGCCGGTCACCGCCTGAAGTTCTGGACCCCCGGCGGATCGTCCACCCCGATGTTCACCGAGGAGCACCTCGACGTCCCCCTCGACTACGAGGGCGTCGGCGCCGCCGGTTCCATGCTGGGGACCAAGGCGCTCCAGTGCTTCGACGAGACCACCTGTGTGGTCAGGGCCGTCACCCGCTGGACCGAGTTCTACGCCCACGAGTCCTGCGGCAAGTGCACGCCCTGCCGCGAAGGCACCTACTGGCTGGTCCAGTTGCTCCGCGACATCGAGGCGGGCAAGGGCCGGATGTCGGACCTGGACAAGCTCAACGACATCGCCGACAACATCAACGGCAAGTCCTTCTGTGCCCTCGGCGACGGCGCCGCCTCGCCGATCTTCTCCTCGCTGAAGTACTTCCGCGAGGAGTACGAGCAGCACATCACGGGCAAGGGCTGCCCCTTCGATCCCGCCAAGTCGACCGTCTGGGCCGACGACAAGAACGCTCACCGGGGGGTGAACGCATGACAGTCACCACGAGTGCGCCCTCCGGGGGCGGCGAGGCGGCGGTTCCGCCCGAGGACCTTGTCACGCTGACCATCGACGGCATCGAGATCAGTGTGCCCAAGGGCACCCTCGTCATCCGGGCCGCCGAGCTCCTCGGCATCGAGATCCCGCGCTTCTGCGACCACCCGCTCCTCGACCCCGCCGGTGCCTGCCGTCAGTGCATCGTCGAGGTCGAGGGACAGCGCAAGCCGATGGCGTCCTGCACCATCACGTGCACCGACGGCATGGTCGTGCGGTCGCAGCTCACCTCGCCCGTCGCGGAGAAGGCCCAGAAGGGTGTGATGGAGCTGCTGCTCATCAACCACCCGCTGGACTGCCCCGTCTGCGACAAGGGCGGCGAGTGCCCGCTGCAGAACCAGGCGATGTCGCACGGCGGCAGCGACTCCCGGTTCGACGGGAAGAAGCGCACGTTCGAGAAGCCCGTTCCGATCTCCACCCAGGTGCTGCTGGACCGCGAGCGGTGCGTGCTCTGCGCGCGCTGCACCCGGTTCTCCAACCAGGTGGCGGGCGACCCGATGATCGAGCTGATCGAGCGCGGCGCGCTCCAGCAGGTCGGTACGGGACAGGGCGACCCCTTCGAGTCGTACTTCTCCGGCAACACCATCCAGATCTGCCCGGTCGGGGCGCTGACCTCGGCGGCGTACCGATTCCGCTCCCGGCCCTTCGACCTCGTGTCGACGCCCTCGGTGTGCGAGCACTGCGCGGGCGGCTGCGCCACCCGCACCGATCACCGGCGTGGCAAGGTCATGCGGCGCCTCGCCTCCAACGATCCCGAGGTCAACGAGGAGTGGCTCTGCGACAAGGGCCGCTTCGGCTTCCGGTACGCCCAGCAGCGCGACCGGCTCACCACGCCGCTCGTACGCACCGCGGACGGTGTGCTGGAACCGGCGAGCTGGCCCGAGGCACTGGAGGCCGCGGCCCGTGGGCTCGGCGCCGCCCGGGGCCGTACCGGCGTCCTCACCGGCGGCCGGCTGACCATCGAGGACGTGTACGCGTACAGCAAGTTCGCGCGGATCGCCCTCGACACGAACGACATCGACTTCCGGGCCCGTGTCCACAGCAGCGAGGAGGCCGACTTCCTGGCCGCTCGCGTGGCCGGGCGCGGCCGTGACCTGGACGGCAGCGGTGTCACGTACACCTCGCTGGAGAAGGCCCCGGCCGTCCTGCTCGTCGGATTCGAGTCCGAGGAGGAGGCCCCGGGCGTCTTCCTGCGGCTGCGCAAGGCCAACCGGAAGCACGGCCAGCGGACCTTCGCCCTCGCCACGCACGCCACACGCGGTCTCACGAAGGCGGGCGGCACGCTCCTTCCCGCCGCCCCCGGCACCGAGACCGAGTGGCTCGACGCGCTCGCGGGCGGCGTCGGACTGGACGGCGACGGAGCCGTCGCGGCCGAGGCGCTGCGCGGCTCCGGCTCGGTGATCGTCGTCGGCGAGCGGCTGGCCGCAGTGCCGGGCGCGCTGAGCGCCGTCGTACGTACCGCCGCCGCCACCGGCGCCACGCTCGTCTGGATTCCGAGGCGGGCCGGCGAACGGGGCGCGGTGGAGGCGGGCGCACTGCCCTCGCTGCTGCCCGGTGGCCGTCCGGCGACGGACCCGCGGGCCAGGGACGAGGTCGCCTCCGTCTGGGGCGTCGCCGAACTCCCCACCCGCTACGGCCGCGACACCGGCCAGATCGTCGAGGCCGCGGCCACCGGTGAACTGGGCGCCCTGCTCGTCGCCGGCGTCGGGACCGAGGACCTGCCCGACCCGGCCCGCGCCCTGGAGGCGCTGGACCAGGTCGGTTTCCTGGTCTCGCTGGAGCTGCGGCCCAGCGCGGTCACGGACCGGGCCGACGTGGTCTTCCCGGTCGCTGCGGTCGCCGAGAAGCCCGGCACCTTCCTCAACTGGGAGGGCAGGGCCCGGATGTTCGAAGCGGCGCTGAAGCCCGACCAGATGACGCGGACGCTCGCCCCGAGCGACGCGCGCGTGCTGCACATGCTGGCCGACGCCATGGACGTGCACCTGGCACTGCCCGATCCGAGGGCGGCCCGGCGCGAGCTGGACCGGCTCGGGGGCCGGCAGGGCGACCACGCGGCCGACCCGCACGAATCGGGCCGTCCGCTGCCGAGGCCCGGCGACGGCGAGGCGATCCTCGCGGGTCACCGGATGCTGCTCGACCTGGGCCGGCTCCAGGAGGGCGACGAGGCGCTGGCCGGGACCCGGCACGCGGCCGTCGCCCGGCTGTCGGCGGCCACCGCGGCGGAGACCGGGGTGAAGGACGGCGACCTGCTGGCCGTCACCGGTCCGGTCGGCACCGTGGAACTCCCGCTGGCCGTCACGGTCATGCCGGACCGGGTGGTCTGGGTGCCGCTGAACTCCGTCGGGCGCGGCGTCCCCGCCGACACGGGTGCGCAGCCCGGCGGTCCGGTCCGGATCGGCCCCGCCGCCGGAACCCCCGCAGACTCACCGGAGGTGCGAGCGTGACTGGCCTCGATCGACTCGCCGCGGCACCGCACGGTGCGGTGCTCGCCGCCGAGGATCTCTCGATGTTCGGCACCGACCCGTGGTGGCTGGTCGCCATCAAGGCGGTCTTCTGCTTCGCGTTCCTGATGGTGACCGTGCTCTTCTCCATCGTGTGGGAGCGCAAGGTCGTCGCCTGGATGCAGCTGCGCATCGGGCCGAACCGGCACGGCCCGTGGGGCATGCTCCAGTCCCTCGCCGACGGCATCAAGCTGATGCTGAAGGAAGACGTCATCGTCAAGCGGGCGGACAAGGTCGTCTACGTCCTGGCGCCGATCATCGCCGCCATCCCCGCGTTCATGGCGATCGCGGTGATCCCGTTCGGCCCGGCGGACAACGAGGTCTCGATCTTCGGGCACCGTACGGCGATGCAGCTCACCGACCTGCCGATCGCGATGCTGTACATCCTCGCGGTCGCCTCGGTCGGTATCTACGGCATCGTGCTGGCGGGCTGGTCCTCCGGATCGACGTACCCGCTGCTGGGCGGGCTGCGTTCCTGCGCCCAGATGATCAGCTACGAGATCGCGATGGGCGCCGCGTTCGCCTCGGTCTTCCTCTACTCCGGGTCGATGTCGACCTCGAAGATCGTGGAGGCGCAGGAGGACCGCTGGTTCGTCATCCTGCTGCCGGTCTCCTTCATCATCTACATCGTCACGATGGTCGGTGAGACCAACCGGGCGCCGTTCGACATGCCGGAGTCCGAGGGCGACCTCGTCGGTGGCTTCAACACCGAGTACTCGTCGATCAAGTTCGCGATGTTCATGCTCGCCGAGTACGTCAACATGGTGACCGTCTCCGCGGTCTCCGTGACCCTGTTCCTGGGCGGCTGGCGGGCTCCGTACCCGGTCAGCACCTTCTGGGAGGGCGCGAACCACGGCTGGTGGCCGATGCTCTGGTTCGTCATCAAGGTGCAGCTGCTGCTGTTCTTCTTCATCTGGCTGCGCGGCACGCTGCCCCGTGTGCGCTACGACCAGCTGATGAAGCTCGGCTGGAAGGTCCTGATCCCGGTCTCGGTGGTCTGGCTGATGCTCGTCGCCACCGTCCGGGCGCTGCGCAACGAGGGCTACGACTTCTCGAAGATCGTGCTGTACGTCGCCGGAGCCGTGATCGCGATCCTGCTGATCTCCTTCGTCGTCGACATCTTCCGCGACCGCAAGGCCAAGGAGGCGGACGCGGCGGCGGAACCGGAGCCGGCGTTCGACCCGATGGCGGGTGGATTCCCGGTGCCGCCACTGCCCGGACAGGCCCTGCCGCCCGTGCCGAGGCGCAGATCGCGCCGTGAGCGCGAGCTCGTTGTCAGTGGCGGGTCGGATACTCACAGTGACGAGAAGTCGAGTGACGGAAAGGAGGCTGACGGTGTCTGAGTCATCAGAGCCCTCAGGGGAGAAGTTCCAGAATCCTGTGGCCGGCTTCGGCGTGACCTTCAAGGCCATGTTCAAGAAGCGGCTGACGGAGCAGTATCCGGAGACGCCGAAGGTGACGGCGCCGCGCTTCCACGGCCGGCATCAGCTCAACCGTCATCCGGACGGCCTGGAGAAGTGCATCGGCTGTGAGCTGTGCGCCTGGGCGTGTCCGGCCGACGCGATCTACGTGGAGGGCGCGGACAACACCGAGGAGGAGCGCTACTCCCCGGGTGAGCGCTACGGCCGCGTCTACCAGATCAACTACGCCCGCTGCATTCTCTGCGGACTGTGCATCGAAGCGTGCCCCACGCGGGCGCTGACGATGACGAACGACTTCGAGCTCGCCAACACCACCCGCGAGAGCCTCATCTACACCAAGGACGAGCTGCTCGCCGGGCTGGAGGAAGGCATGGTCGACAGTCCGCACGCGATCTTCCCCGGTATGGACGAACAGGACTACTACCGGGGCCTGGTGACCGAGGCGGCGCCCGGCACGGAGCGCCAGACGGCGGTCTCCAAGGGCGAGAACGAGAAGGCCGCGGCGGACGAGGAGGTGGACGCATGACCGGCCTGGCCGCTGCGGCCTCCACCACCTCGACCGGCGAGGCCGTCCAGTTCTGGATTCTCGCCACGGTCGCCGTGATCGGCGCGCTCTCCACCGTCCTGATGAAGAAGGCCGTGCACAGCGCGCTGTCGCTCGCCGCGACCATGATCATCCTCGCGGTGTTCTACCTCGCCAACGGGGCGTACTTCCTCGGTGTCGTCCAGATCGTCGTCTACACCGGCGCGATCATGATGCTGTTCCTCTTCGTGGTCATGCTCGTCGGTGTCACGGCGGCGGACTCGCTGAAGGAGACGCTCAAGGGCCAGCGCTGGCTGGCCGCCGGATGCGGGCTCGGCTTCGGCATCCTGCTCTGCGCGGGTATCGGCAACGCCTCCCTGAGCAACTTCAACGGGCTCGGCACCGCCAACGCCGCGCACGGGGGGAACGTCGAGGGGCTCGCCAACCTCATCTTCACCAAGTACGTCTTCGCCTTCGAGATCACCGGCGCCCTGCTGATCACGGCGACCGTCGGCGCGATGGTGCTCACGCACCGCGAGCGCACCGAACGGGCCAAGACCCAGCGGGAGATGTCCGAGGACCGGGTGCGCAGCAACCACCTCCCGCCGCTCCCCGCACCGGGTGTCTACGCCCGGCACAACGCGGTGGACATCGCGGGACTGCTCCCGGACGGCACCCCGTCCGAACTCACCGTCATGCAGACGCTGCGCCGGCGCGGCCAGATGCGCGACGTGTCGAACGAGGCAATGGCCGACCTCAAGGCGCTGGAACAGCGCTCGGGGGCGCGGCTGGGCCGTGACAACGACGAAGAGGAGGTCGCCAAGTGAATCCGGTCAACTACCTCTACCTCGCGGCCCTTTTGTTCACCATCGGCGCCTCCGGGGTGCTGATCAGGCGGAACGCGATCGTGGTGTTCATGTGCGTGGAGCTGATGCTCAACGCCTGCAACCTCGCGCTCGTCACGTTCTCCCGGATGCACGGCAACCTCGACGGCCAGATCATCGCCTTCTTCACGATGGTCGTCGCCGCCGCGGAAGTCGTGGTCGGGCTCGCGATCATCGTGTCGCTGTTCCGCTCCCGCCACTCGGCCTCGGTCGACGACGCCAGCCTGATGAAGCTGTAAGGGGTCGGAATCGTGGAGAACCTGATTGCGCTGCTGGTCGCGGCGCCTCTGCTCGGAGCGGCGGTGCTGCTGTGCGGCGGCCGTCGGCTCGACCGGGCCGGCCACTGGATCGGCACCCTGTTCGCCGCCTCGTCGTTCGTCGTCGGTGTCGTGCTCTTCAGCACCATGCTGGGGTACGAGACCGATGCGCGGACGATGCGTCAGTATCTGTACAGCTGGATTCCGGTCGAGGGCTTCCAGGCCGACATCGCCTTCCAGCTCGACCAGTTGTCGATGACGTTCGTTCTGCTGATCACCGGTGTGGGCACCCTGATCCACATCTACTCGATCGGCTACATGGAGCACGACGAACGCCGTCGCCGCTTCTTCGGCTATCTCAACCTCTTCCTCGCGGCGATGCTCCTGCTGGTCATCGCCGACAACTACCTGCTGCTGTACGTCGGGTGGGAGGGCGTCGGTCTGGCGTCGTACCTGCTCATCGGCTTCTGGCAGCACAAGCCCAGTGCGGCGACCGCCGCCAAGAAGGCGTTCCTGGTCAACCGCGTCGGCGACATGGGTCTGTCGATCGCGATCATGCTGATGTTCACCACCTTCGGCACCTTCGCCTTCGGTCCGGTGTTCGCGGCGACCGGAGAGACGAGCGAGGGCAAGCTGACGGCGATCGGCCTGATGCTCCTCCTGGCGGCCTGCGGCAAGTCGGCCCAGGTGCCGCTGCAGTCCTGGCTCGGTGACGCGATGGAGGGCCCGACCCCGGTCTCGGCCCTCATCCACGCCGCCACCATGGTCACCGCGGGTGTCTACCTGATCGTCCGGTCCGGCGCGATCTTCAACGCCGCTCCCGACGCGCAGCTGGCCGTGGTGGTCGTCGGCGCGGTCACGCTCCTGTTCGGTGCGATCGTCGGTTGCGCCAAGGACGACATCAAGAAGGCCCTCGCCGGGTCGACGATGTCGCAGATCGGCTACATGATCCTCGCCGCGGGCCTCGGCCCCATCGGCTACGTCTTCGCGATCATGCACCTGGTGACGCACGGCTTCTTCAAGGCCGGGCTCTTCCTCGGTGCCGGTTCGGTCATGCACGGCATGAACGACGAGGTCGACATGCGGAAGTACGGCGGCCTCCGTAAGTACATGCCGGTCACCTTCGTCACCTTCGGCCTCGGCTATCTCGCGATCATCGGCTTCCCCGGTCTGTCCGGCTTCTTCTCCAAGGACAAGATCATCGAGGCCGCGTTCGCCAAGGGCGGCACCGAGGGCTGGATCCTCGGCTCCGTCGCCCTGCTGGGCGCCGCGATCACCGCGTTCTACATGACGCGGGTGATGCTGATGACCTTCTTCGGCGAGAAGCGCTGGCAGCCGGACGCGGAGGGCCACGAGCCGCACCCGCACGAGTCCCCGAAGTCGATGACGATTCCCATGGTCGTGCTGGCCTTCGGTTCGGTGTTCGCGGGCGGGTTCTTCTCCATCGGCGACCGCTTCGTGCAGTGGCTGGAGCCGGTCACCAAGTTCGAACACGGGCACCCGCCGGTCAGCGCGGCCACCGTCACCGGCGCCACCATGGTGGTGCTCGTCATCGGTGTCGCCGTCGCCTGGGCGATGTACGGGCGCAGGCCCGTCCCGGTCGTCGCCCCGCGCGGTTCGCTGCTCACCCGGGCCGCCCGCCGCGACCTGTTCCAGGACGACTTCAACCACGTGGTCCTGGTCCGTGGCGGTGAGCACCTCACCCGCTCGCTGGTCTACGTCGACCACAGTCTGGTCGACGGCGTCGTCAACGGTACGGCCGCTTCGGTCGGCGGGCTCTCCGGCCGGCTGCGCAAGCTGCAGAACGGCTACGCCCGCACCTACGCGGTCTCGATGTTCGGCGGTACGGCGGTCGTCATCGCCGCGACCCTGCTGATGAGGGCGGTCTGATCACCATGTCCTTTCCCCTCCTGACAGCGACGGCGGTGCTTCCGGCGATCGGAGCGATCGCCACCGCCGCCGTCCCGGCCGCGCGGCGCACCGCCGCCAAATGGCTGGCCCTGCTGGTCTCGCTCGGCACGCTCGTCCTGGCGGGCATCGTGTTCGCCCGGTTCGAGCCCGGCGGCGACCGCTACCAGCTGACCGAGTCCCACGCCTGGATCGCGGACTTCGGTGTGCGGTACGAGCTGGGTGTGGACGGCATCGGGGTGGCGCTCATCGCGCTCACCGCGCTGCTGATCCCGTTCGTCGTGCTGGCCGGCTGGCACGACGCCGACCCGCTGGAGACCAAGTCCTCGCGGTGGCGGCCCACTCAGGGCTTCTTCGCCCTGATCCTGATGGTGGAGGCGATGGTGATCCTCTCCTTCGAGGCCACCGACGTCTTCCTCTTCTACATCCTCTTCGAAGCCATGCTCATCCCGATGTACTTCCTCATCGGCGGCTTCGGGGACCGGGCGCACACCGGCAGCGACGAGAACGCGGCGGCCCAGCGTTCGTACGCCGCGGTCAAGTTCCTGCTCTACAACCTCGTCGGCGGCCTCATCATGCTGGCCGCGGTCATCGGGCTGTACGTGGTCGCGGGGAGCTTCTCGCTCTCCGAGATCGCCGAGGCGCGGGCCAGTGGCTCGCTGGAGATGGCGACCAGTACCGAGCGGTGGCTGTTCCTCGGGTTCTTCTTCGCCTTCGCGGTGAAGGCCCCGCTGTGGCCGCTGCACACCTGGCTGCCGAACGCGATGGGGGAGGCGACCGCACCGGTCGCCGTGCTGATCACCGCGATCGTCGACAAGGTCGGCACCTTCGCGATGCTCCGCTTCTGCCTCCAGCTGTTCCCGGAGGCCAGCAAGTGGGCGACGCCGGTGATCATCGTCCTCGCACTGATCTCCATCGTGTACGGGGCGCTGCTCGCGGTCGGCCAGCGCGACATCAAGAGGCTGATCGCGTACGCCTCGATCTCGCACTTCGGCTTCATCATCCTCGGCATCTTCGCGATGACGAGCCAGGGCCAGTCCGGCGCCACGCTCTACATGGTCAACCACGGGATCTCGACGGCCGCGCTGATGCTGGTCGCCGGGTTCCTGATCACCCGGCGCGGCTCCCGGCTCATCGCCGACTACGGCGGGGTGCAGAAGGTGGCGCCGGTCCTGGCCGGAACCTTCCTGATCGGTGGTCTGGCCACGCTCTCGCTGCCCGGCCTGGCGCCGTTCGTCAGTGAGTTCCTGGTCCTGGTCGGCACGTTCAGCGCGTATCCGGCGGCGGGCATCATCGCCACCTCCGGCATCGTGCTGGCCGCGCTCTACGTCCTCGTCCTCTACCAGCGGACGATGACCGGGCCGGTCAAGGCGCAGGTCCAGGGCATGCCCGACCTCAAGGTCCGGGAGCTGGCGGTCGCCCTTCCGCTGATCGCGGTGCTGATCTTCCTCGGGGTCTTCCCGAAGCCGCTGACCGAGGTCGTCAACCCCGCGGTCGAGCACACCATGCAGGACGTACAGAAGCAGGACCCCCAGCCCGAGGTGGAGGCCGCCAAGTGAGCGCAACAGCTGTCCACAGCCTGTGGACAACGGTGGGCGGGGTGACATCGGCCGCTCCGGACGAGAAGTTCACGGCGCCGACCATCGAGTACGCCCAACTGGCGCCCGTCCTCATCGTCGTCGGCGCTGCCGTCCTCGGCGTGCTGGCGGAGGCGTTCGTCCCGCGCAGGGGCCGGTACTACACGCAGGTCTTCCTGACCGTCGTCGCACTCGCCGCCGCCTTCGCCGCCGTCATCGGCCTGGCGGCCGGCGGGTACGGCACGACGAAGGCCCACATCGCGGCGATGGGCGCCATCGCCGTGGACGGCCCCGCGCTGTTCCTGCAGGGCACCATTCTCCTGGTCTCCATGGTCGCCGTGTTCACCTTCGCCGAACGGCGACTGGACCCCGTGACGCACGGAAACCGCGTCGACTCCTTCGCCGCGCAGGCCGGCTCGGTCCCGGGCAGCGACAGCGAGAAGGCCGCGGTCCGGGCGGGATTCACCACGACCGAGGTCTTCCCGCTGGTCCTCTTCGCCATCGCGGGCATGCTGGTCTTCCCGGCGGCCAACGACCTGCTGACGCTCTTCATCGCGCTGGAGGTCTTCTCCCTCCCGCTCTACCTCCTGTGCGCCGTCGCCCGCCGCAAGCGGCTGATGTCGCAGGAGGCCGCGGTGAAGTACTTCCTGCTCGGCGCCTTCTCCTCGGCGTTCCTGCTCTTCGGGATCGCCCTGCTCTACGGCTACGCGGGCTCCGTCTCGTACGCCACCATCGCCAACGTGGTGGACGGCTCGGTCCAGGCCATCGACCCGGCACTCGCCGACACCATGGGCAACGACGCACTGCTGCTCATCGGCGGCGCGATGATCGTGACCGGCCTGCTCTTCAAGGTCGGCGCCGTCCCGTTCCACATGTGGACGCCGGACGTCTACCAGGGCGCCCCGACCCCGGTCACCGGATTCATGGCGGCGGCCACGAAGGTCGCCGCGTTCGGTGCGCTGCTGCGCCTCCTGTACGTGGTGCTGCCGGGCCTCGCCTGGGACTGGCGCCCGGTCATGTGGGCGGTCGCCATCGTCACGATGCTGGGCGGCGCGATCGTCGCGATCACCCAGACCGACATCAAGCGCCTGCTCGCGTACTCCTCTATCGCGCACGCGGGCTTCATCCTCGCCGGTGTCATCGCCACGACCCCGCAGGGCATCTCCTCGGTGCTCTTCTACCTGGTCGCGTACTCCTTCGTGACGGTCGGCGCCTTCGCCGTCGTCACCCTGGTCCGCGACGCGGGCGGCGAGGCGACGCATCTGTCGAAGTGGGCCGGACTCGGCCGTCGCTCGCCGCTGGTCGCCGCGGTCTTCGCGGTGTTCCTGCTGGCCTTCGCCGGCATTCCGCTCACCTCCGGCTTCTCCGGGAAGTTCGCCGTGTTCAAGGCGGCGGCGGAGGGCGGTGCGGGCGGTCTGGTCGTGGTCGGTGTGATCTCCTCGGCCATCGCCGCGTTCTTCTACATCCGGGTCATCGTCCTGATGTTCTTCAGCGAGCCGAAGGCGGACGGCCCCACGGTCGCCGTCCCGTCCCCGCTGACGATGACGACGATCGCCGTCGGAGTCGCCGTGACCCTGGTGCTGGGCCTGGCCCCGCAGTACTTCCTGGACCTGGCGAGCCAGGCGGGCGTGTTCGTACGGTAGCCGGAACGGCACCCACCGTCCCCGGACGCCGGACGGGCTCGATCCAGAGCCCGTCCGGCGTTGTCGTAGGTGCCGCCTATCGTGGTGGGGGACGGGACAGGCCCGACAGGCCGGACCACGGGGGACAGAGCAGATGAGCGGGACGGGCGTGACCATGGGTGTGACCGAGAGCGAAGCGCAGCAGACGCTTCACCGGGTGTTCGGGTACGAGGCGTTCCGCGGCGAGCAGGGCGCGGTCATCGAGCACGTGGTGGCGGGCGGCGACGCGGTCGTGCTCATGCCGACCGGTGGCGGCAAGTCCCTCTGCTACCAGATCCCGGCGCTGGTCAGACCCGGCACCGGCATCGTGATCTCGCCGCTCATCGCCCTCATGCAGGACCAGGTCGACGCCCTGCGGGCGCTGGGCGTGCGGGCCGGCTTCGTCAACTCCACGCAGGACTTCGACGAGCGCCGGTCGATGGAGTCCCAGTTCCTCGCGGGCGAGCTCGACCTCCTCTATCTGGCCCCCGAGCGGCTGCGCCTGGACTCCACCCTCGCGCTGCTTGCCCGAGGCGAGATCTCCGTCTTCGCCATCGACGAGGCGCACTGCGTGGCGCAGTGGGGCCACGACTTCCGCCCCGACTATCTGGCCCTGTCCGTCCTGGGCGAGCGCTGGCCCGACGTACCCCGCATCGCGCTGACGGCGACCGCGACGGATGCCACGCACCGGGAGATCACCCAGCGTCTGGGGATGCCGGAGGCCAAGCACTTCGTCGCGAGCTTCGACCGGCCCAACATCCAGTACCGCATCGTGGGGAAGTCCGACCCGAAGAAGCAGCTGCTGACCTTCCTCAAGGAGGAGCACGCCGGGGACGCGGGCATCGTCTACTGCCTCTCGCGCAACTCCACCGAGAAGACCGCCGAGTACCTCTGCCGCAACGGCATCGAGGCCGTTCCGTACCACGCGGGCCTGGACGCCGGGACGCGCGCACTCCACCAGTCGCGCTTCCTGCGAGAGGAGGGCCTCGTCGTCGTGGCGACCATCGCCTTCGGCATGGGCATCGACAAGCCCGACGTCCGCTTCGTCGCCCACCTCGACCTGCCCAAGTCGGTCGAGGGGTACTACCAGGAGACCGGCCGCGCCGGCCGTGACGGCGGCCCGTCCACGGCCTGGATGGCGTACGGGCTCCAGGACGTCGTCCAGCAGCGCAAGCTGATCCAGGGCGGCGAGGGGGACGAGGCGTTCCGGCGCCGCGCCGCCTCCCACCTCGACTCGATGCTGGCCCTGTGCGAGACGGTCCAGTGCCGTCGCGCCCAGCTCCTGACGTACTTCGGCCAGGAGCCCGGAGCGGAGACCTGCGGGAACTGCGACACCTGCCTGACCCCGCCCGAGACCTGGGACGGCACGGTGGTCGCGCAGAAGCTGCTGTCCACGGTGGTGCGGCTGAAGCGGGAGCGCGGCCAGAAGTTCGGCGCGGGCCAGATCATCGACATCCTGCTCGGCCGGAAGACCGCGAAGATCATCCAGTTCGATCACGACCAGCTCTCGGTCTTCGGCATCGGCGAGGAGCTGGCCGAGGCCGAGTGGCGGGGCGTGGTGCGTCAGCTGCTGGCGCAGGGCCTCCTCGCGGTGGAGGGCGAGTACGGCACGCTGGTGCTGACCGACGACAGCGCGTCCGTCCTCGGGCGTGAGCGCGAGGTGCTGCTGCGCAAGGAGCCGAAGAAGCCCACGTCCCGGTCCTCGTCCTCCTCGAAGGGCGAGCGCAGGGGCAAGGCCGCAGCCGCTGTCGCGGAGCTCCCGGCGGAGGCCGTCCCCGTCTTCGAGGCCCTGCGCGCGTGGCGCGGCGCTCAGGCGAAGGAGCTGGGGCTTCCGGCGTACGTCATCTTCCACGACGCCACGCTGCGGGAGATCGCCGCTCTGCGGCCCGGCTCGGCGGCCGAGCTGGGCGGGGTCAGCGGCCTGGGCGAGAAGAAGCTCGCCACGTACGGCGAAGGGGTGCTGGAGGTCCTCGCGACGTTCGGTGCGGTCGAGGCCGGGACCGGGGCAGCGGACGCACCGCGTGCCGAGCCGGCCGAGCGACCTGCCGTACCGGCCACCAGGGAAGCCCCCGGACGTCCCGTCCACGCGGCGGCCCCGGACCCGGAGTTCGGCTGGGACGAGGAACCGCCCGAGTACGAGTGAGCCGTGGAGCCGGGCGGCGGTGGTCGTGGGACTACTGCGGGTCCGCCGCCCGGCGGCGCGGGGTGATGGCGGTGAGGTCGAGATCGACCGGGAAGGGGACGGACACCTTCATCCGGTCGTGGAAGATCCCCGTGGAGGTGTAGACGCCGGTGGCCGGTTCCAGCTCGAAGACGTAGACCACGGCACGCCCGTCGTGGTTCTCCACCCGCCAGAAGTGCGGGATCTTGACCCGGGCGTACTTCACGGGCTTGGTCTCCCGGTCCCGCGACCGGGACTCGGGTGAGACGACCTCGATGGCCAGCCGCACGGACTCGGCGGGGAATCGGGTCTGGTTCGGGTTCTGGATGATCTCGCCGTCGACGACGATCACATCGGGCTCGGGCCGGTTGTAGCGGTCGATGTCGATGGTGAACTCGCGCACGACCTCCAGCTCGGGCGGCGCCAGCGACTGCAGCTGCCAGTTGAAGAAGTCGACCGCCCGTGAATGGAACAGGGTCTGCGGACTCACGAAAACAAGGCTCCCGTCGATCAGCTCCGTGTGCGGAGGCAGATTCGGGAGTGTGTCCAGGTCATCGGCGGTCCAGCCGCCCACGGGCGGAACCGCCCACCGCGGCTCGGGCGCCTCGGGTTCGATGCTCATCAGTGCTCCCATACGAAGGAGTCTCGCGGGTCCGTCCAGCGTATCCGCCGATAACCCGTTCGGAACCGCGCGAACAGGTGAACCCATCGGTGCCGTTGACGGCCGCGCGCCGGCAGGGGCGCGCGGCCGTCAACGGGCGGACCTCATGCGGACGGCACGATCCGCCCGGTGACCTCGCCGAGGCCGACGCGTGTGCCGTGCGGCCCCGGGGCCCACGCGGTCAGGGTGACCACGTCGCCGTCCTCCAGGAACGTGCGCTTGCCCTCGGGAAGGTCCAGCGGGTCGCGGCCGTTCCAGGTGAGCTCCAGGAGGGAGCCGCGCTGGGCCGGCTCGGCGCCGCTGATGGTGCCGGAGCCGTAGAGGTCGCCGGTACGCAGCGAGGCGCCGTTCACCGTCATCTGGGCCAGCTGCTGGGCCGCGGTCCAGTACATCGAGGAGAACGGCGGCTCGGAGACGAGGTGCCCGTTGATCGCGACGGAGATCCGCAGATCGATGCCGCCGTGCTCCTCCTCGTCCGCGTCGTCCAGGTAGGGAAGCAGCGGGAAGTCGCGGGCGGGCGGCTGCGTGCGGGCCGCGTCCAGCGCCTCCAGCGGGGTCACCCACGCCGAGACGGACGTGGCGAAGGACTTGCCGAGGAACGGCCCCAGCGGCACGTACTCCCACGCCTGGATGTCGCGCGCCGACCAGTCGTTGAGCAGGCAGAGCCCGAAGACGTGCTCACGGAAGTCGCCGAGCGGCACCGGGGTGCCCTGCTCCGAGGGGACGCCGACGACGAAGCCGACCTCCGCCTCGATGTCCAGCTTCACGGAGGGGCCGAAGACCGGCGCCGGGTCCGAAGGGGCCTTGCGCTGGCCCGAGGGGCGCACCACGTCCGTGCCGGAGACGACGACCGTGCCGGCCCGCCCGTGGTAACCGATGGGCAGGTGCTTCCAGTTGGGGGTCAGCGCGTCGCCGTCCGGCCGGAAGATCTTGCCGACGTTGGTGGCGTGGTGCTCGCTGGCGTAGAAGTCGACGTAGTCCGCGACCTCGTACGGCAGGTGGAGCGTCACCGAATCCACCGGGTGCAGCAGGGGCTCGACGTCCGCGCGGTGCGCCGGGACCGTCACCCAGGCCGTCAGCGCGCGCCGCACGTCGCGCCAGGCGGTGCGGCCGGCTGCGAGCAGGGGCATCAGGCTGGGCTGTGCGAGCAGTTGCGCGTAGGGGGAGCCGAGCGCGTGGGCCGCGGCTCCGGCGTCCAGCACGTGGTTGCCGATGCGGACGCCGACCCTGCGGTGGCCGGCGTGGTCGGGGGTGGAGAACACACCGTACGGAAGGTTGTGCGGACCGAAGGGGTCGCCCTCGGCCAGATCGAGCGGGCTGCTCTGCTCGGGCATGTGTTGCTGCCTCGCTTTCCAGGTCACTTGAAGGACACGTTACGTCGGTGTTGATACCCAGTGACAGTGTCTCAACTGTGCCTAATGCCCGGAAAGTTCTATGGGGTCCCCGGAAATCCGGGAACCCCATGGGTGAACATGTCCGGATCAGCCCGCCGTGCGCGGAATGCGCTTCTCCCAGGTCCGGTGGAAGACGACTTCGCCGCCGTCCTTGCAGATCACCTCGTTGGAGGTGATGAAGTCCTCCGCGTCCGCGCCGATTTCGGAGTGGGTCTCGATCTCCACGTCCCAGGCCAGCTCGGGGCGGTGCAGCCGGATCGTCCAGTCCGAGCGGGTGCGGGCGGAGAGCGGGTCCTGCTCCTGGATGGTGTACGTCTCCACCGCGTCCTCGGTGAATTCGAGCCCGTCCGGGTAGACACGGGTGCCGCCGTAGCGCGGGTCGACCTCCATGCGCCACTCGCCCTTGGCGACGTCCCGGATCACCAGGCGCTCCGGGCGCTGTTCGTCGAGCGTGGCCGGGTAGACGACGCCGAGCGCTTCGGACTGCTCCGGTTCGCCGAACGAGATGCCGTTGTCCTCGGTGTGGCGGCGCACCGGCAGTTCGACGAAGCTGCCGTCCGCGTCCAGCGTGAAGCCCGCCGAACCGGCCTGCGGCCAGATCCACGGCCAGTACGAGGACGAGACCGCGAGCCTGATCCGGTGGCCGCGCGGGAAGGTGTGGCCGATGCCGTTCAGCTCGAAGGTCACGTCCTCCGTCTCCCCGGCCGGCCAGTCCTCGGCACGGTCGCGGCCGTGCCGCGCGGAGAGGTTGAGGACGCCGCGGGTGACCAGGGTGGAGGAGCCGTCCGGTGCCACGTCGCAGAGCCGGGCGATGGCCGTGCCGCGCGGTACGTCCATCCGGATGCGGAGCTTCACCCTCGGGCGGCCCAGGATCTCGATGGGGGCGTCCTCGACGGGGAACTCGAACGAGACGGACTTGGCGTCCTCGTCGCGCTGGTCGGGCGGCAGGTCGCCGTCGTTGCCGAAGGGGAAGAAGCGGCCGGCGTCCACCCCGGTCTGCTGCGGCGAGAGGACGATCTGCGGGCCGCCCTGGAGGGCGTACACGACGGGGGAGACGTTCTCCGACGGCCAGCTCGCGTCGCCGACCCAGCGGCCGGGGAGCGTCTCGTAGACCGTGGCGGGCGGGTGCGAACCGCTGATCCAGGAGCGCAGCAGGGGCTCGTTCATCACCCCGTTGTCGACCCCCTTGAGGTGGTGGTCCCACCAGCGCAGCGTCTCCTGGAGGAAGCCGATGCCGGGGCCGGGGGGCAGCCCCCGGTCCGGGTACTGGTGCGACCACGGGCCGATCAGCCCGCGTACCTTCGCCGGGTCCAGGTGCTCGACCAGCCGCAGCACGGTGTCGCGGTACGGGTCGTGCCAGCCGCCCACCGCGAGCACGGACGCCTTGATGGCGCCGTAGTCCTCGCAGACGCTGCCGTGCTTCCAGTACGCGTCACGGGTCTGGTGGGCCAGCCAGGTGTGGATGAACGGATCGACGCCCTCCAGCCGGTTCAGCCACATCTCCTTCCACTTCTCGCCGACCTGCTCGGGGTCCGGCGGCCGGGAGACGAACGCCAGCATGGTGGCCGCCCAGGCGTGCATGTCGACGGCGAGGACCGAGCCGCCCATGTAGTGGACGTCGTTGTCGTAGCGGTCGTCGGTGGAGCAGACGGTCACGATCGCCTTGAGGGGCTCGGGGGCGAGCGCGGCGAGCTGGAGCGAGTTGAAGCCGCCCCAGGAGATGCCGAACATGCCCACGTTGCCCGAGCACCACTCCTGCTGGGCGAGCCAGTGGATGACGGCGACCCCGTCGGCCAGCTCGGTCGCGTCGTACTCGTCGCCCGGCATGCCCTCGCTGTTGCCGTGCCCGCGCACATCGACGCGCACGGAGGCGTACCCGTGTCCCGCGTACCAGGGATGCCGCTGCCAGTCCCGGGGAGCCGTCCAGTCGCTCAGCCGGTAGGGCAGGTACTCCAGCAGCGCCGGTACGGGTTCCTCGGTGACCGGCCGCCAGATCCGGGCGTACAGCCGCGTGCCGTCCGGCAGCGGGATGTACAGGTCCTCGCGGGTCGTCTCGTACGGGAATTCAGTGCGGATGTGCATGGCGGTACCTCAGTGGACGGGGTGCATGGTGCGCTTGAGCCAGGGGCCGGCGGCCATGACGGCCAGGCCGGCGACCACCGCGATCGCGCCATTGACACCGAAGTAGGCGGGGTTGGAGACCTCGCCGTACAGCTTCACGATCTGGGCCTGGATGCCGTTGGCGAGCGCCAGGGACAGGAACCACAACGCCATCGTCTGGCTGGCGAACGCCTTGGGGGCGAGCTTGGTGGTGGCGGACATGCCGGAGGTCTCCAGCAGGACGTCACCGAGTCCGAGCAGGAGGTACGAGCCGACGATCCACCAGGCGGCCATCTTGTACGTGTCGTCGGCGTGCCCGGAGGTCGGCAGGACCATCAGGAGGAAGGACAGACCGCCGAGGACGACCCCCATGGCGATCTTGTTGGAGGCGTGCGGCTGGCGCGGGCCCATCCGGGCCCAGACGGCGGCCACGACGGGTGCGAGCGCCACCTCGAAGGCGCCGAGCGCGGAGGCGTACCAGCTCGCCGGGAAGTGGAAGCCGAAGATCTCCGTACGGGCGTTGGTCGACGCGAGCAGCATCATCGTCGAGTACGCCTGGAAGAGGATGAAGTTGAAGACGACCGAGGCCAGGAAGAGCACGACGTACGGGCGCAGCCGCCCGCGCTCCTCGGAGGTGACCCGGGGGCTGCGGAACATCACTACGAAGTAGACGACCGGAGCGATCACCGAGATCAGGGTGAGCAGGTCGACGAAGCGGTCGATCGTCAGCCAGCCCGCCAGGGTGAGCGCGGTGGCGAGGAGGGCGAACCCGACGATGCCGGCGGCGATGTTCAGCAGGGCGCGCCGCATCGGGCCGGGCGCGAGGGCGAACTCGGCGGCGTGCTTACGCCCGGCCAGGTGACGCCGGCCCGCCACGTACTGGATGAGGCCGAGCGTCATGCCGACCGCCGCGGCCGAGAATCCCCAGTGCCAGCTGGCATGCTCGCCGAGCCAGCCGGTGATCAGCGGTCCGGCGAACGCGCCGATGTTGATGGCCATGTAGTACAGGGCGAATCCGGCGTCGCGCCGGTCGTCGTCGGTGCGGTAGAGCTTGCCGACCATCGAGGCGACATTGGGCTTGAGCAGGCCCGTTCCGGCGCTGATCAGCCCCAGGCCGACCCAGGTCATGGTGTCGGTCGGTACGGCCATCGAGTAGTGGCCGCAGGCGATGAGGATGCCGCCGTACAGGACGGCGCGGTACGAACCGAGGATCCGGTCGGCCAGCCAGCCGCCCGCGACGGAGACCAGATAGACCAGGGTGCCGTAGGCGGCGGAGACCGACGCGGCCGTTCCCGGGTCCATGCCCATGCCGCCGTTGGACACCGTGTCGGCGAAGAACAGGACGAGGATCGCCTGCATGCCCAGGAACGAGAACCGCTCCCAGACCTCCAGGCCGGACAGGGTCATCAGACCCCGCGGCTGGCCGAAGAAGGCGCGGTCGTCCTCCGGGGGCGGCTGGGTCGGCTCGGTATCGCTGGCGGTGTGGGACAAAGCGACAACTCCTGATCGTATGAGCTGATCCCGAACATACCGGCGGTCGCGGGAAGGCGCCCACGGTGATCCAAAGGGGACCGGATACGCTGACTTGAGTGAAGACAGCGACACATCGACATTCCGTGTGATCGTCAGCAGACAGGAGATCCCCTCGTGACCGTCGTCGGGCCGTTCGGACTGTGCGTTCGGGACCAGGCTCTTGAGGCCGATGTCCAGACCGGTTTGGCCGCTGTCGAGGCGGGGCTGCTCGAGGCCACCAAGAGTGAGGTGCCCTTCATCACGGAGGCCGCACAGCACCTGGTACGTGCAGGGGGCAAGCGTTTCCGTCCGCTGCTGGTGATGCTGGCTTCCCAGTTCGGTGACCCCGACGCGCCGGGTGTCGTGCCCTCGGCCGTGGTCGTCGAACTGACCCATCTGGCGACGCTGTACCACGACGACGTGATGGACGAGGCGGACGTACGCCGCGGGGTCGACAGCGCCAACACCCGCTGGGGCAACTCGGTCGCCGTACTGACCGGGGACTTCCTCTTCGCCCGTGCGTCGCACATACTGGCCGACCTCGGTCCGGAGGCCGTACGCATCCAGGCCGAGGCGTTCGAGCGCCTGGTCACCGGTCAGATCCTGGAGACCGCGGGCCCGCGCGACGGACGCGATCCGGTCGGCCACTACCTCGACGTCATCGGCGGCAAGACCGGTTCGCTGATCGCCGTCTCCGGGCGGTTCGGCGCGATGATGTCCGGCGCCGACGAGTCGGTCGTCGACATCCTCACCCAGTACGGGGAACGGCTCGGCGTCGCCTTCCAGCTCGCCGACGACGTGCTCGACATCGCCTCCGACACCCACGAGTCCGGCAAGACGCCCGGCACCGACCTGCGCGAGGGCATCCCGACCCTCCCCGTGCTCCTGCTGCGGGCACAGGCCGCGGCCGACGGGAAGCCGGACGACGTGGAGCTCGTCGAGCTCCTGGACGGCGACCTGAGCGACGACGACCGGCTCGCCGAGGCGCTGCGCAGGCTCCGCGCCCACCCGGCGCTGGAGCAGGCGCGACGGGACACCATCCGTTACGCGCAGGAGGCGCGGGCCTCGCTGGCGCCGCTGCCCGAGTGCTACGCGAAGGCCGCGCTCGAAGAGCTCTGCGACGCCGTGGTGCACCGCGCGGGCTGACGCTCCGCCCGGCCCGGGTTTCGGCTCGGTCCGCGCACGGCAACCCTTACTGGAAGGGTGGCCCCCGAGGGTTCGGTGTCATACCGGAGCAGTACGTGGAGTTGATCCCGCGGGCTGACGCTTGTGGCCGCCCGATTTGGTCAGATGGAGAACAACCACTCCTGACCACATCGGGTGAGCAGGGCGGCAGGGAGTGGCTGCAGAGCGGACGGAAGCCGCCGACCACGGAGGTAGGGCACACATGGCACCGAACGACAGCGCGGAGACCACCAGCGAGGCCACGGGTACTGTCGCGGGCCGTCGCAAGGCGGCGCGATACATCGTCCCGTTCGCGGTCGCGGGAGTCGCGGCGGCGACCATCGGGCTCGTCCCGGCACTGGCGGATTCCGGGGACCCGGAGCTGCCGAAGATCACCGCCCAGGAACTCATCGAGAAGATCGCCGCCTCGGACCAGCAGCAGCTCTCCGGCACGCTGAAGGTCACCGCGGACCTCGGACTCCCGTCGATCGGCGGACTCGCGGGCTCCTTCGCCCCGGGCGGCACCGGAGCGGGCGAGGGCGACTCCGCGGCCGACCCGCAGGCCAAGCTCATGGAGCTCACCTCCGGTACGCACACGCTGCGGGTGGCGGCCGACGGCCCCGACAAGCAGCGTCTGTCGATCCTCGGGGACGCCGCCGAGTACAGCCTGATCCACAACGCCGGCGAGGTCTGGGCGTACGACAGCCAGTCCGACGAGGCGTACCACGCGAAGAGCGACACCTCGAAGGCCGGCAAGCACGAGAAGGCGCCGAAGGGTGTGCCCGCCACGCCCGACGCGCTGGCCGAGGAGGCACTCAAGGCCGCCGGTGACACCACGTCGGTCACGGTCGACGGCACGGCGCAGGTGGCGGGGCGCGACGCGTACCGGCTGCTGATCAAGCCGAAGCAGTCCGGTTCGACGATCGGCTCGGTCACGATCGCGGTCGACGCGAAGAACGGCGTACCGCTGAAGTTCACCCTGGCCCCGAGCGGCGGCGGCAAGGCCGTGATCGATGCCGGGTTCACCAAGGTCGACTTCGGGAAGCCGGACGCGTCCTCCTTCACCTTCACCCCGCCCAAGGGCGCGAAGGTGACCGAGGCCGAGGACCTGGCGGCCGAGGCGGAGAAGAACGGCAAGGCGGACCGGCTTCCGGAGGAACTCGGCGCGCTGGAGGGCTTCCAGGGGCTCGACGTGATCGGCGAGGGCTGGACCTCGGTCGCCGCGCTGGAGGTCCCCGGCGGGGCCGGGCTGCCCACGCAGGGCGCCGAAGGCGTCCCGGCCGAGGCGCAGCAGTTCCTCGACGCGCTGGGCGACCGGGTCACCGGGACGTTCGGCTCGGGCACGGTCTTCAAGACGCGCCTGGTGAACGCGCTGATGACGGACGACGGCAAGGTCTACGTCGGCGCCGTCACGAAGGACGCGCTGGTGCGCGCGGCCGACACCGCCAAGTAGGCACCGCCCCGCGAGCCGCCCCGCCGTACGCTCCGTACGGCGGGGCGGCTCCGTACGGTGGGACCGTCCGCGCAGCAGTGAGCGTGACTGGGAGTGCGTATGAGCGACGCAGGGGCCGGGGAAGCGGCCGTCATCGAGACGCGAGGTCTCACCAAGCGCTACCGCGGCGGCTCGCTCGCCGTGGACGGGCTCGACCTGCGGGTCCCCGCGGGCAGCGTCTTCGGCTTCCTGGGGCCCAACGGCTCCGGCAAGACCACCACGATCCGGATGCTCATGGGCCTCATCGAGCCGACCGCCGGCACCGCGCGGGTCCTTGGCCGGCCGATGCCGGCCGGGTCGCGTTCCGTGCTCCCGCAGGTCGGAGCGCTGATCGAGGGACCCGCGCTGTACGGCTTCCTGACCGGCCGGGACAACCTGGTGCGCTTCGACTCCGCCGACCCGGCCGCCGATCCGCGCACCCGTCGCGCCCGGGTCGAAGCCGCCCTGGACCGGGTCGGACTCGCGGCGGCGGCCGGCAAGAAGGCCAAGGCGTACTCGCTCGGTATGAAGCAGCGCCTCGGACTCGCCGCCGCCCTCCTCCGGCCGCGCCGTCTCCTCGTCCTCGACGAGCCGACCAACGGCCTGGACCCGCAGGGCATGCGCGAGATCCGTTCGCTGGTCCGGGAGCTGGCGGCGGAGGGCACCACCGTCTTCCTCTCCTCGCACCTCCTCGACGAGATCGAGCAGGTCTGCACGCACGCCGCCGTGATGGCGCGCGGCCGTCTCGTCACCCAGGGCCCCGTCGCCGAACTCGCCGCGGGCTCCCGGGGCCGGCTGGCCGTCACCACCCCGGACCCGGGCGAGGCCGCCCGCGTCCTGGAGGAGCTCGGGGTCACCGGCCTGGTGGCCGACGGGCAGCGGCTGACCGCCGACGCCCCGCCGCCCGGCACGGACCCGGCCGAGCTGAACGCGGCGCTGGTACGGGGCGGGGTGCGCGTCCGGTCCTTCGGGGTCGAACGGGCCTCGCTGGAGGACGCCTTCGTCGCACTCACCGGAGAGGGATTCGATGTCGCAGGCTGAGCTCACCGGCGTCACCACACCCGCCAACGCCCTGTGGACCTTCGGGATCCTCCGGTCCGAACTGGTCACGACCCTGCGCCGCCGCCGCACCTTCGTCCTGCTCGGGGTGCTCGCCGCCGTTCCCGTACTGATCGGCATCGCGGTGCGGATCGAGACGGGCGGCGGCGGCCCGTCGGGCGGACCCGGCGGCCCGGCGGGACCCGCCTTCCTCGCCCAGGTCACCAACAACGGGCTGTTCCTGGTCTTCGCCTCGCTCGCGGCCACGCTTCCGGTGTTCCTGCCGATGGCGGTCGGTGTCGTCGCGGGCGACTCGATCGCGGGCGAGGCCGGCAGCGGCACGCTGCGCTATCTGCTGGTCGCCCCGGCGGGCCGTACCAGGCTGCTGCTCGCCAAGTACGCCTCCGTGCTGGCGTTCTGCCTGGTCGCCACGGTGGTGGTGGCGGCTTCGGCGCTGGCCGTGGGTGTGCTGCTGTTCCCGGTCGGCGACGTCACGACGATCTCGGGGACCCGGATCGGCTTCGGCGAAGGTCTGGTGCGGGCCGGGCTGATCGCCGTCGCGGTGGCGGCGTCACTGATCGGATTCGCGGCGCTCGGTCTGTTCGTCTCGACGCTCACCAGCAGTGGCATCGCGGCGATGGCCGCCACCGTCGGGGTGCTCATCACCGTGCAGATCGTGGACACGATTCCGCAGCTCGACGCCGTGCATCCGTATCTCTTCCCGCACTACTGGCTGTCGTTCGCGGACCTTCTGCGCGAGCCGGTCCTCTGGGACGGGCTGGCCGACAACCTCGGCCTGCAGGGTCTGTACGCGGCGGTGTTCGGTTCGGCGGCCTGGGCGCGGTTCACCGCGAAGGACATCACGACGTGACCGGGGGAGTGGGGTTCGCCCGTGCCGTCGGCCGGTCGAGCCGTCCCCCGATCGGCTCGTCGCGGCACGACGGCACGAACGGTGCGAACAGCTGGAACGTGACGACACGGTACGTTCCGTTTCCGCGTGGTTATTGTTCGACTTCTGACGACACGCTGTCAACAAGAAATGGCTCGAATCCACCTATGCTCACCGAATGATCACATCGCCGAGTTCCCAGCGCCGGAGCGAGCGATCACGCAAGGCCACGCTCGAGGCCGCTCTCGACCTGTGTGCGGAGAAGGGGTACGCCCGCGTCACCGTCGAGGCCATCGCCGCCCGCGCGGGCGTGAGCAAGAAGACGATCTACCGCTGGTGGCCCTCGAAGGGCGCGGTGATGCTGGAGGCGTTCACCGAGGGCCTCGTGGGCGCCACCCCCTTCGTCGACACCGGCGATATCGCCGCCGACCTGCGTACCCACATCGGTGCCGCGGTGCGACTCCTGTCCACCTCGCCCTTCGGGCCCGCCTACGCCGGAATCCTCTCCGAGGTGCACCACGACGACGCCCTCGCGAAGGCCGTCAGGGAGGACCTGGTCGAACCGCGTTTCACACGCGCGGTGGGCCGTCTGCGCCAGGCCCAGGAGCAGGGCCAGATCCCCGAGGACGCGGATCTGCCGCTCGCGGTCGAGATGCTCTACGGCCCCGTCTACTACCGCCACGTGCTGCGCAAACCGCCGCAGGACGAGGCGACGATCGCCGCCCTGGTCGCCCACGTGCTGCGTTCCCTGGGGGCGCGGGAGACCTGATCCCCGCCGCGATCCGGTGGCGGAGTGGGCGGGGTGGCTCGATGCTGGTCTGAAGCAGGCCGGAGCGCGAGATGCGCAGAGCCATCGACGGTGGGGTGAATCCGTGACGGACGCAGGTACGGGGGGACCGGGGTCCCGGGTGTGGGAAAAGGCTCCCGAGGGACTGGGAGCGGCGCTCCTGAACACGCTGTTCGACCAGTCCGCGGTCGGCCTGCACGTCCTCGACACGGACCTCCGGCTGGTACGCGTCAATCTCCTGACCGACATGGGCCCCGTCGACCGGCTGCTCGGCCGCCGGTTCGACGACGTCTACCACCTCGACGCCCCGCGGGAGACCGCGGAGCAACTGCGGGAGGTGATGCGCACCGGGGTCCCCCTGGTGGGGCTGCTGATGCGCGGACGGTTCACGGACGCGGACGGTCCGCTCCGCAGTCTGACGGTCTCCGTCTACCGGCTGGACAACGAGGCGGGCGAGGTGATCGGCCTCCTGGCAGCGGTCGTCGACGTCACCGAACGGGAGAAGGTGCGTGCCCGGGACAGGTGCCTGACCGCGGTCCGTGACGGCGTGGGCAGCTCCCTGGACGTGGCGGACATCTGCGAGGCGTACATCGAAGCCGTCGTGCCGCGCTTCGTCGACTTCGCGACCATCGAGGTGGTGGACGACGTGCTGCGCGGCGCGGATCCGCCGCTCGGGCCGCTGGGCCCCGACGTCCCGCTGCGGCGGGCCGCCCGTACGGGGTTCCTCGGCGGCCTGGGGTGGGAGCAAGACGAGCACGAGGCCGCGCCGGCCCCCGAGGTGCGGCGGCTGGCCCCCCGCACCCCGTACGCCCTGGCGGCCTCGGACCTGGGCGTACGGGTCGTACGCCTCGACAGCGACACCCCGTGGCTGGACGCCGACCCCGACGCGGCCCGGCTGATCGGGGCGACCGGCGCGCACTCGTTGATGGTGGTCCCGCTGACGCTGCGCGGCACGGTCCTCGGGCTGGTGAGCCTGTACCGGTGCGGGGTTTCGGACTCCTTCGACGAGGACGACGTCAGTCTCGCCCTGGCCACCGCCACCCGGGTCGCGCTGAGCATCGACAACGCCCGCCGCTACGAGCGCGACCACGTGATCGCCTCTACGGTCCAGCGCCGCCTGCTCCCGCAGGAGGAAGGCCCCCGGATCGCCGTCGAGACGGCGCACGTCCTGCTGCCCGGGCGCAACAGCGGTTCCTGGTTCGACACGATCGCGCTCTCCGGGGCCCGTACCGCCCTGGTCGTCGGGACGGTCGCCGGGCGCGGCCTCCAGACGGCCATCGTCATGGGGCAGCTGCGCACGGTCATCCAGGCGCTGTCCGGTATCGACCTGGAACCCGACGAGATGCTGGCCCGGCTCAAGGACACCGCCGACCGTCTCGCCAAGGAGCGGGCCGCGCTGCCGCCCGGCGACTCCCTGCAGAAGGAGACGCTGACGGCGACCTGCATGTACGGCGTCTACGACCCGTTCTCCCGTACCTGCACGATCGCCCGGGCCGGCCACCCGGGGCCGGTCGTGACCGGGCCCGACGGCACCCCGCTGGACGTCGAGGTTCCCGAGGGTCCCGGTCTGTTCTCGAAGGACACCGCACCCTTCGCCCCGGCCACCATCGCGCTCGAAGAGGGCAGTGTCCTCGCCTTCTTCACCAGCGCGTTCCGGTCCGACGCCGCGGCGCCCGCCCTCATCAGGGACACACTCGCCCACCCGGACAAGCCGCTCCAGGACCTGTGCGACAACCTCGTCTACACGCTGCCCCCCGACTCCCACCCGGACGGCGCCGCGCTCCTGCTGGCCCGCACCGGCACCGTGCCGGCCGACCACGTCGCGACGTGGGAGCTGGAGCACGACCGGACGACTCCGAGCCTGGCGCGCGGGCTGGTGCGCGAACAGCTCGAAGCCTGGCAGCTCGACGAGGAGACGGTCTACGCCACCGAACTCATCGTCAGTGAACTGATCACCAACGCCGTCCGGTACGGCACTCCGCCGCTCCATCTGCGGCTCCTCCTGGACCGCACCCTCACCTGCGAAGTCCACGACAGCAGCTCGGTCGCCCCGCATCTCAGGCACGCCCGCACCGTGGACGAGGGCGGACGCGGACTGTTCATCGTGTCGCAGCTGGCCAGCCACTGGGGTACGCGGTTCAGCCGCGACGGCAAGGCGCTCTGGACCGAGCAGGAGGTGAGCCCGCCCCAGGGCCGGGAGGGCACCGGTTCCTGAGCGGCTCCGCTCCGCCTCAGCCGAACACCCGCTCCAGGACCTCCGCCACCCCGTCGTCCTCGTTCGAGGACGTCACCTCGTCCGCCACCGCCTTCAGTTCGGGGTGGGCGTTGGCCATCGCCACGCCGTACCCGGAGCGGCGGAACATCGGCAGGTCGTTGGGCATGTCGCCGAAGGCGATCGTGCCGGCCGGGTCCAGGCCGAGCGCCTCGGCGGCGAGGGCCAGGCCGGTGCCCTTGTCGACGCCGTACGGGGCCAGTTCGACGGTGCCGGGGCCCGCCATGGTGACGGTGGCCAGATCGCCCACGACGGCGCGGGCGGCGGACGCCAGCGCGTCGTCCGAGAGCTCCGGGTGGCGCACCAGCACCTTGATGACCGGGCGCTCCCAGAGCGCTGCGCGATGGGGTGTCCGTACGGCGGGCAGCGTCGGATGGGGCATCCGATAGCCCGGTTCGATGAGCGTCCGGCCGTCGGTGCCGTCCTGGTCCACGGCGGCGAAGACCCCGCCGACCTCCGCCTCGATCTTGCCGAGCGCCGTCTCGGCCAGCTCCCGGTCGAGCGTCACGGAGCGGAGCAGGCGGCCGGTCCCCGCGTCGTACAGCTGGGTGCCCTGCCCGCAGACGACCGGGCCGTCGGAGCCCAGTGCGGCGAGCAGGGAGCGTATGCCGGGCACCGGGCGGCCGGTGACGACGAGATGCCGTGCGCCCGCCGCCGCGGCGAGGGAGAGCGCGGCGCGGGAGCGGGGGCTGACGAGGTCTCCGGGGCGCAGCAGCGTGCCGTCCAGATCCGTGGCGACCAGAGTGAATGAAGGTGCGGGTGGGGTGGGCATGGGAGCCACCCTATGGAGTGCGCGGAGCCCCGGTACGACCGCTGTCGCGGTGCGTGCCGGGGCTCGCGTGCCGGGGGCTGCCGGGCAGGTCAGCTGAAGACCACGGAGCGGACCTTCAACCGCTCGGAGGCGTGCCCGCCGTTCGGGCGGAGGCTGAAGTAGGGGCCCTCGCAGTCGGCGTCGGCGAAGACCGTGGCGACCGAGTCCGTGTAGTTCCTCGGGGTGTGGGCCGGCGGCGTCCACCCGGGGGCCACCTCGGGAAGCGTGATGCACACGCCGCTCGGCGGGTCGGCCAGGGTGCCCGTCTGCTGTGCGCCGCCGGGGATCTCGTACTGGTAGGTGAAGTATCCCTCCGCCGCCGAGGCGGAGCCGGGGGCGGCGAGGAGCACGGCGAGGCCGCAGGCGGCGGCAGCGGTGAGGGTGCGCAGGCGCATGGAAGAACGTCCCGATTCATCAGGGGGGTGGGTGTGACGTCCCAGCCCTTCCCGGGGTGATCACGGGTACGCGGTGCCGGCCCTGCGGAAACGATCACTCGCCGCCCGTTCGGAGTACCGGGGCGCTACTGCACGCAGAATTCGTTGCCCTCCGGATCGGCGAGCACCGTCCAGGAACCGCCCTGCTCCTCGACGTTGCGCAGCACGCTCGCCCCCAGCCCCACCAGCCGTGCCGTCTCCGCCTCCCGGCGCTCGGGACCGGCGTGCAGATCCAGGTGGACGCGGTTCTTCACCGTCTTGGGCTCCGGTACGCGCTGGAACAGCAGCCGGCGCCCGAGACCCGTGCCGGACTTCTCCTCGTACGGATCGTCGGGGTGCCGCGCCGCCGCGAGGTCGCGCCAGGCGCGGCGTCCGTGCGCCTGCGTGGTCACCGACTCGGTGACGGCCCCGAGGCCGAGGAGTTCCTCGATCAGGGGGCTGTTGTCCTCGACCAGGTAGCCCAGGGCCTCGGCCCAGAAGCCTGCCTGGGCATGCGGATCGGCTGCGTCGATGACGACTTTCCAGTCCAGAGTCATGGCAACCGTTCATAGTGGCTGCACGCCGGGGACGGCAAGGGACACGCCGGGGCGGTGGCCCCGGCGTGCCGGTGGTGCGGGGTCAGGAGGTCATGTCCGCCTGGAACTCGTCGAGGATCTTGCCCGCGGCCGTGTAGCCGATGCCGGCGATCCACAGACGGTCGTCGACCTTGATGGTCCTGTCGTTCCTGGTCGCCTTCAGGCCCTTCCACAGACCGCTGTTCATCGTCTCGGTCGTCCCGGCCTTCGCAGGGTCGCCGTACGTGGACGTGAAGATGACGTCGGCGTCCGCGAGGTCGATCTTCTCGGGGCTCACGTCGTACGAGAACCCGTCCTTGGCCTTGTCGGTGATCGCGGGGCGGCCCACCCCGATGTCGGCGAAGAGCGAGCCGATGTAGTTCTGCTTGCCGTAGATGCGGATGTCGGCACCCTCGACGAAGCGGACGAAGTTGACCTCGGTGGCCGCCGCCTTCTCCTTGCCGCCGATCGCCTCCGTCACCTTCGCCACGTGCGCGTCGTAGGCGGCGACGACCTTCTCGGCCTCGGCCTTCTTGTTGAGCGCGTCCGCGTGCAGCCGGAAGTTCTCCTTCCAGGCGGTACCGGTGGACTCCGTCATCACGGTCGGGGCGATGGCGCTGAGCTGCTCGTAACGCTGGCCGTCGCGGACCTTGCTCGTCAGGATCAGGTCGGGTTCGAGCGAAGCGACCGTCTCCATGTTGGGGTTGGCGATCTCGCCGACCACCTTGATGTCCGCCACGTCGTCCGCGGGCAGGTAGGAGGGGAAGCCGTCCTCCGTCGCGGCGTGCGTCGCGCCGACCGGACGCACGCCGAGGGAGATCGCGGAGTCCAGTTCGCCGGTGTCCAGGACCACGACGCGCTGGGGGTTCGTGGGCACCTTCACGTCGCCCATCACCGTCGTGACCGTGCGGGTCTTCGCCGGAGCGGAGCCGGCGGAGTCGCTGTCCGGGTCCGAGGAACCGCACGCGGACAGGGCCATCACGCCGGTCAGGGCCAGCGCGCCCGAGGTGAGGATGCGGCGGGAGATGCGGGACATGGGGCGCCTCTCGGGTGGGACGGTCCGGGTCGGCGCCGGACGTCCACCGGTTCTGGTTCGGTAAGGCTTGGCTAAGCGCCAAGCTTACGCAGAGGCGGAGGGCTCCCATAGGGGGCATCGGGGGCGCGAACCACCCGCTTCAGGGCGTCGGCGCCCGCTCCGGAGTCCCCGCGCCCGCACCCGATTCCGGTGCGGGCTTCGGCACCGTTTCCGGCACCGGCTTCGGCGTCGGCTTGTGGGCGGCACCGGAAGCGGAATCGGCGCCGAGACCGGGGGCGGCGTTCGCCACCGCTTCGGCCAGCCGCGCCGCCTGAGCCCTCGTCCGCCGTGCCTGCCGCAGGGCGTCCCAGGTCAGCAGGGTCAACGCCAGCCACACCAGCGAGAAGCCGGCCCAGCGCTCGGGCGGCATCGCCTCGTGGAAGTAGAGGATGCCGAGCATGAACTGGAAGACCGGCGCCAGATACTGCAACAGCCCCAGCGTGGACAGCGGTACGCGGATCGCCGCCGCGCCGAAGCAGACCAGCGGGCCGGCCGTGACGATGCCCGTGGCGGCGAGCAGCACCCCGTGCCAGGGGCCTCCCGCCGTGAACGTCGCCTCGCCCGAGGCGCCCAGCCACAGCAGGAAACCGAGTGCGGGCAGGAAGAGCACGGCGGTCTCGGCGGCCAGTGACTCCAGGCCGCCCATGTTGACCTTCTTCTTCACCAGTCCGTACGTCGCGAAGGAGAACGCCAGCGTCAGCGAGATCCAGGGCGGCTGCCCGTATCCGATCGCGAGCACCAGTACTGCGGCGAATCCGGTGGTGACCGCCACCCACTGGGCGGGCCGCAGCCGTTCGCCGAGGAGCAGGACGCCCATGGCGATGGTGACCAGCGGGTTGATGAAGTAGCCGAGCGATGCCTCGACGACCTGGCCGTTGTTGACGGCCCAGATGTAGAGCCCCCAGTTGACCGTGATGACGGCCGCGGCCGTCGCGATCAGCCCCAGCTTGCGGGGTTGCCTGAGCAGTTCGCCGATCCAGGCCCAACGGCGTACGAACAGAAGGGCGACGGCGACGAAGCCGAGCGACCAGACCATCCGGTGGGCGAGGATCTCGACCGCCCCGGAAGGCTTCATCAGCGGCCAGAACAGGGGGACCATTCCCCACATCCCGTACGCACCGATTCCGTAGAGCAGACCTGCCCGCTGCTCGTTCTTCCCCTCCACGGGCCCTCCCCGGCGTCCTCGTCGACGGAACGGCCGACCTGACGAAGGTAGCGCCGCGAAGGGGGTCGTGTCATGGCCGTCTCATGGAAACGGTCGTGACGCCCGCGAGGGGGGTGGTCGCCCGCTCCGGGGGCCGAGGGCGCCCGCGACGGTACGGGCGCCGCGTCTGCGGCGTCAGACGCCCGCGACCGCTGCCTTCACCGAGTCCGCGAGCGGTGTCGTCGGCCGGCCGATCAGCCGGGCCAGGTCGCCGCCGGTGCCGGCGAGCAGCCCGCGCCCGATCGCCTCGTCGACGTCGACGAGGATCGCCGCGAAACCTTCGGGCACCCCCGCGCCGACCAGGATCTCCTGGTGCACGGCGGCCGGGACGTTCTTGTACGTGATCTCCTTGCCGGTCGCCTCGGCGATCGCCGAGGCGTACTCCGCGAGCGACCAGGCGGCGTCGCCGCTCAGCTCGTACGCGGCGCCGAGGTGGCCCTCGCCGGTGAGTACGGCCGCGGCGGCTGCCGCGTAGTCGGCGCGCGTGGCGGAGGCGACGCGCCCTTCGCCCGCGTTGGCGACCACGGCGCCGTGCTCCAGGACCGGAGCCAGGTTCGCCGTGTAGTTCTCCGTGTACCAGCCGTTGCGCAGGAAGGTGTACGGCAGCCCCGAGTCGAGGATCAGCTGCTCGGTGGCCTTGTGCTCGGCGGCCAGCAGGAAGTCGGCCTCGGGTCCGCCCAGTACGCCGGTGTACGCGAGCTGGGCGACGCCCGCCGCCTTCGCCGCGTCGATCACGGCGCCGTGCTGCTCCGTCCGCCGGCCCACCTCGCTGCCGGAGACGAGGAGCACCCGGTCGCCGGCCCGGAAGGCATCGGCGAGCGTCTCCGGCCGGTTGTAGTCGGCGATGCGCAGCTCCACGCCGCGCGCGGCCAGGCCGGCCGCCTTCTCCTTGTCGCGGACGACGGCGGCGACCGACGCGGCGGGGACGGTGGCGAGCAGCTGGTCGATGACGAGGCGGCCGAGCTCTCCGGTGGCTCCGGTGACAACGATGCTCATGGGGGCTGCTCCTTCGTGGTGATTTGGTCCGTTTTCCGGCGTTCGGATCCTCACTTTACGGCGGGTACTAACTTTCGGATAGTACCCACTTTGAAGTAAGGTACTGACATGACCGTTAGTGCGATGGACCCCGTTCCCGACGTCAACCGGACGATGTGCCCCTCCCGGCTGGTGCTGGAGCACGTCACGAGCCGCTGGGGTGTCCTCGTGCTCGCCGCGCTGCTGGAGCGCTCGTACCGCTTCAGCGAGCTGCGCCGCACGGTCGGCGGCGTCAGCGAGAAGATGCTCGCCCAGACCCTGCAGACGCTGGAGCGCGACGGCTTCGTCGACCGGGACGCCAAGCCGGTGATCCCGCCGCGGGTGGACTACTCCCTCACGCCGCTCGGCCGGGAGGCCGCCGAGCAGGTGTGGGCGCTGGCCCGCTGGACGGAGCGCCAGGTGCCGGCGGTCCAGGCGGCCAGGGAGGCGTACGACGAGGCCCGGAGCTGACCGTTCGGGTCGGCTCCGGGCCTCGTGTTCCTGCGGTACGGGGGTGGCGGCCGGTCAGCCGACCACCGTCCAGGTGTCGTTGCCCGCGAGCAGCGAGCTCAGGTCGCCCTTGCCGTCCCGCTCGATGGCGGTGTCCAGCTGCTCCGACATCAGGGTGTCGTAGACCGGCCTGACGACGCTGCGCAGCACCCCGATGGGGGTGTGGTGCAGGGTGTCCGGGTCGGCGAGCCGGGAGAGGGCGAAGGCCGTGGCCGGCGACGCGGCGTGCGCGTCGTGGACCAGGATCTGCGACTGGTTCTCCTCGGTGACCGCGACCACCTTCAGATCGCCGGTGACCGTGTCCCGTACGACGCCCTTGGTGCCTTCGGCGCCGAAGCGGATCGGCTCGCCGTGCTCCAGCCGGATCACCGCCTCCTGTGCCTGCTCCTGGTCCTTGAGGACCTCGAAGGCGCCGTCGTTGAAGATGTTGCAGTTCTGGTAGATCTCCACCAGGGCCGTGCCGGGGTGGTCGGCCGCCGCGCGCAGCACGCTCGTGAGGTGCTTGCGGTCGGAGTCAACGGTGCGTGCGACGAAGGTCGCCTCCGCGCCGATCGCCAGCGACACCGGGTTGAAGGGCGCGTCCAGCGAGCCCATCGGCGTCGACTTGGTGATCTTGCCGACCTCGGACGTGGGGCTGTACTGGCCCTTCGTCAGCCCGTAGATCCGGTTGTTGAACAGCAGGATCTTCAGGTTGACGTTGCGTCGCAGCGCGTGGATCAGGTGGTTGCCGCCGATGGACAGCGCGTCGCCGTCACCGGTGACGACCCAGACCGACAGGTCGCGGCGCGAGGTGGCGAGCCCGGTCGCGATGGAGGGGGCGCGGCCGTGGATGGAGTGCATCCCGTACGTGTTCATGTAGTACGGGAAGCGGGAGGAGCAGCCGATGCCGGAGACGAAGGTGATGTTCTCCTTCGCCAGGCCCAGCTCGGGCATGAAGCCCTGGACGGCTGCGAGGACCGCGTAGTCACCGCAGCCCGGGCACCAGCGCACTTCCTGATCGGACTTGAAGTCCTTCATGGACTGTTTTGCCTCGGCCTTGGGCACCAGCTGAAGAAGCTCGTTGGTGTCAGGCATCGATGGCCTCCTTGAGAGCTGTGGCGAGCTGCTCGGCCTTGAACGGCATTCCGTTGACCTGGTTGAAGCTGTGGGCGTCCACCAGGTACTTCGCCCGGAGCAGCATGGCCAGCTGACCGAGGTTCATCTCCGGTACGACCACCTTGTCGTAACCCTTCAGCACCTCGCCGAGATTCCTCGGGAAGGGGTTGAGGTGACGCAGGTGGGCCTGGGCGATGGGGGCTCCGGCGGCCCGCAGCCGGCGTACGGCGGCGGTGATCGGGCCGTACGTCGAACCCCAGCCCAGCACCAGGGTCCTGGCGCCCGCGGGGTCGTCGACCTCCAGGTCGGGGACCTCGATGCCGTCGATCTTGGCCTGCCGGGTGCGGACCATGAAGTCGTGGTTGGCGGGGTCGTAGGAGATGTTGCCCGTGCCGTCCTGCTTCTCGATGCCGCCGATGCGGTGTTCGAGACCGGGTGTACCGGGCACGGCCCACGGGCGAGCCAGGGTCTGCGGATCGCGCTTGTAGGGCCAGAACACCTCGGTGCCGTCGGCCAGTTCGTGGTTGGGTCCGGTGGCGAACTGCACCCGCAGATCGGGCAGCTGGTCGACCTCGGGGATCCGCCAGGGCTCGGAACCGTTGGCGAGGTAGCCGTCGGAGAGCAGGAACACCGGGGTGCGGTACGTCAGCGCGATCCGGGCGGCGTCGATCGCCGCGTCGAAGCAGTCGGCCGGAGTCCTCGGCGCCACGATCGGGACCGGGGCCTCGCCGTTGCGCCCGTACATCGCCTGGAGCAGGTCGGCCTGCTCGGTCTTGGTGGGCAGACCCGTGGAGGGGCCGCCACGCTGGATGTCGATGATGAGCAGCGGCAGTTCGAGCGAGACCGCGAGCCCGATGGTCTCCGACTTGAGTGCCACACCCGGACCGGACGTGGTCGTCACCGCGAGCGAACCGCCGAACGCGGCGCCGAGTGCGGCGCCGATGCCCGCGATCTCGTCCTCCGCCTGGAAGGTCCGCACGCCGAAGTTCTTGTGCTTGCTGAGCTCGTGCAGGATGTCCGAGGCCGGAGTGATCGGGTACGAACCCAGGTACAGCGGCAGATCGGCCTGGCGGCCCGCGGCGATGAGCCCGTAGGAGAGGGCGAGGTTGCCGGAGATGTTGCGGTACGTACCGGTGGGGAACGCCTGGGAGGCGGGCGCCACCTCGTAGCTGACCGCGAAGTCCTCGGTGGTCTCGCCGAAGTTCCAGCCGGCCCGGAAGGCCGCGACGTTCGCCTCGGCGATCTGCGGCTTCTTGGCGAACTTCTCCCGCAGGAACTTCTCGGTGCCCTCGGTCGGCCGGTGGTACATCCACGACAGCAGTCCGAGCGCGAACATGTTCTTGGAGCGCTCGGCCTCCTTGCGGGAGAGCCCGTACTCCTTGAGCGCCTCGACGGTCAGCGTGGTGAGCGGCACCGGATGGACGTTGTACGCCTCCAGTGAACCGTCCTCCAGCGGACTCGTCGCGTAACCGACCTTCGCCATCGGCCGCTTGGTGAACTCATCGGTGTTCACGATGATTTCGGCGCCGCGCGGCACGTCCTCGATGTTGGCCTTGAGCGCTGCCGGGTTCATCGCGACCAGCACGTTCGGCGCGTCACCCGGCGTGAGGATGTCGTGGTCGGCGAAGTGCAGCTGGAAGGAGGAGACCCCCGGCAGGGTGCCTGCGGGGGCCCGGATCTCGGCCGGGAAGTTGGGCAGCGTCGATAGGTCGTTCCCGAAGGACGCGGTCTCGGAGGTGAAGCGGTCACCGGTGAGCTGCATGCCGTCACCGGAGTCACCCGCGAACCGGATGATCACCCGGTCCAGGCGGCGGACCTCTTTCTCGCCGGTGCCGCCCGCTGTGTCGGACACGGGGACTCGTTGTTCCCCGACGACAGCCTCACTGGCCTCGTCGGCCCTCTCGGCTGGGCTACTGACCTGGGTCACTGAACTGGACCTCCCTCGGGGCGGCGGCTCGGGAACGGCCGGCCCACCGGCGGTCCCGCAACCCACCCTACTTCGGTAAGGGTCGCCTTCCCTGGACCGATCATATGGTGGACTTCATTTTGAGACGCGCGTTTGTCCTGGTTCGTCATAGTTAACAGGCCCCCCGGCCGTTCGTCGAAGACGCCGTGCGCTCATTCTTTGGGTCTAGGACCTGGCCCGGCCCCCCGGCCCCTCGCCATCATCTGACGAAGTGTCAGTCCATTACGACTTCAAGTACGTCAGGACAGCGAGAACGCGCCGGTGATCCCCGTCACTGGGTGAGAGGCCCAGCTTCAGGAAGATGTTGCTGACGTGCTTCTCCACGGCCCCGTCGCTGACCACGAGCTGCTTGGCGACCGCCGAGTTCGTCCGGCCCTCCGCCATCAGACCGAGGACCTCCCGCTCACGCGGTGTCAGTCCCGCCAGCACGTCCTGCTTACGGCTCCGCCCCAGCAGCTGCGCCACGACCTCGGGGTCCAGCGCCGTGCCGCCCTGCGCCACCCGGACCACGGCGTCCACGAACTCCCGGACCTCGGCGACCCGGTCCTTCAGCAGATAGCCCACGCCCCGGGTGCTGCCGGCGAGCAGCTCGGTGGCGTACTGCTCCTCGACGTACTGCGACAGGACGAGCACCCCGATCTCCGGGTAGTCCTTGCGCAGCCGTACGGCGGCCCGCACGCCTTCGTCCGTGTGCGTCGGCGGCATCCGTACATCGGCGACCACGACATCGGGCAGCGTGTCCTGCGCGGCGAGATCCCCCACGGTCTTGAGCAGTGCCTCGGCGTCTCCCACCCCCGCGACGACGTCGTGCCCGAGATCGGTCAGAAGCCGGGTGAGTCCTTCCCTGAGCAGCACCGAATCCTCGGCGATGACCACCCGCACCCTGTCCTCCACGACGCTGTGTCCCCCCACATTCGATCTGTACGCGCCGGCACGCGTCCACTGACCCGTGCCCCGCCCCTTGCGGGGTCCAGCATCCCAGCATCGGCGCCCCGATGGGCCGAGCGGAGGCACTTTCGGGCCGGGCGCACGGGAGGGGGCCGAGGGGTGCGCGGGAAATGGCTGGTTCAGCCCCGCCAGGGGAGCTCGGCGGTGACCGTCGTCGGGCCGCCGGCCGGGGAATCGACGACCAGGATGCCGTCCACCGCGTCCAGCCGCTCGGTCAGTCCGGCCAGGCCGCTGCCGGCCGTCGTGTCGGCGCCGCCCCGGCCGTTGTCGGTGACCTGGAGCATCAGCCGGTTCGACGTCCGCCAGACGTCCACCGACGCGCGGGTCGCGTGCGCGTGCTTGCTGACGTTCTGCAGCAGCTCCGACACGGTGAAGTACGCGATCCCCTCGATCGCCTGGGCGGGCCGCGCGTCGAGGTCCACATCGACCTTCACCGGGACGGTGCAGCGGGAGGCGATGGCGGAGAGTGCGGCGTCGAGGCCGCGGTCGGTGAGGACGGCGGGGTGGATGCCGCGGGCGAGGTCGCGCAGCTCCTGGAGGGCGACCTTCACCTCTCCGTGGGCCTCCTCGACCATGCGGGCGGCTGCTTCGGGGTCGTCGGTCAGCTTCTCCTTCGCCAGGCCCAGATCCATGGCGAGGGCGACGAGGCGTGCCTGCGCGCCGTCGTGCAGGTCGCGCTCGATGCGGCGCAGGTCGGCGGCGGCGGTGTCCACGACCACTCCGCGGTCCGACTCCAGCTCGGTGACCCGGTTCGCCAGGCTGGAGGGGCCCAGCAGGCCGAGCACCATCACCCGGTCGACCGAGGTCAGACCCCGGATGATCCACGGAGTGACCAGGACGAGGACCAGACCCACGGCACTGGTCACCGCCAGCTCGAAGGGGGAGTCGAGGTAGACGCGGTGCCCCCGGTCGCCGTACAGCTGGATGCCGTCGACCCCCGCGTACACCGGGAAGACCCAGCGCCACAGCGGATAGGTGAGCGCGCTCCACCCGTACGCCCAGAACGTCAGCGAGACGCAGAAGGCGAACACCGCCCACGGGAAGTGCAGCAGCGCGTAGAGCAGGTGCCGCCAGGACACGCCGCTCCTCAGGACCGCGCCGACCCAGGACATCAGGCCGCCCGTCCGGCCCCGCACCCGTGCGGGATCCGCCACGTCCACCTTCAGCAGCGCGCGCGCCCGGGCGCGCTCCATCGCGCCGAAGCCGCGGCACATGGCGAGACCCGCGGCGAGTATCGGAATGCCGAGGAAGGTGATCAGCATGCCGATGCCCAGCGAGGTCATGGTGACCGCGAAGCTGAACAGCACCGTGCTGATCGGCAGGCTCAGCATCAGAAAACCGAACTCGCGCCAGGTCCGCGCCTCGAAGGGGGCGCGGAGCGCGGCCGGGAAGAAGTGCTTCGCCGGGGGATGGTCCCCGGAACCGGACACGGACCGCTGGTGGTCCCGGGTGTCCGGTTCGTATGCCGTGGCCATGGGTGCCGTCCGTTCCTTCTCAGCGGGGTCTGTTCGTCTCACGGGGCTTTTCTCCATCCCGAGCTCAAGGGTGGCGGTCCGGAGGGTTCCGCACCATGAGGGCGGTCGCCGTATCCGGGCGGGGGTTTTCCCCACCCCTCCGGGGTGCTCACACACCCCGGGGCCTTCGGGACCACTACGACAGGACCTAGTGCTTCTGCATCGCGTCCACGCGGTCCCGCCACGGCAGCTCCGCCGTGACCGTCGTCGGACCGCCCACCGGGGAGTCGAGGACGAACATCCCGTCGACCGCCCCGAGGCGCTCGGCGAGCCCGGCCATGCCCGTACCGCCGTCCATCCGCGCACCGCCGGTCCCGTCGTCCTGCACCTGGATGAGCAGCCGGTCCGTCGACCGCCACACCTGCACGGACGCCGACCGGGCGCCGCTGTGCTTGCTGACGTTCTGCAGCAGCTCCGACACGGTGAAGTACGCGATCCCCTCGATCGCCTCCGCGGGCCGCCCGGGCAGCTCGACCCTCACCTCGACGGGGACGGTGCAGCGGGAGGCGATGGCGGAGAGTGCGGCGTCGAGGCCGCGGTCGGTGAGGACGGCGGGGTGGATGCCGCGGGCGAGGTCGCGCAGTTCCTGGAGGGCGACCTTCACTTCTCCGTGGGCTTCGTCGACCATGCGGGCGGCTGCTTCGGGGTCGTCGGTCAGCTTCTCCTTCGCCAGGCCGAGCCCCATGGCGAGGGCGACGAGGCGTGCCTGCGCGCCGTCGTGCAGGTCGCGCTCGATGCGGCGCAGGTCGGCGGCGGCGGTGTCCACGACCACTCCGCGGTCCGACTCCAGCTCCGCGATCCTGCGCTCCAGCTCGTCGGAGGGGGAGAGCAGCGCGCGCACCATGGCCCGGTCCGCGTTGGTCAGGCCGCGGGCGATGAACGGGAGCACCGGCCAGAGAACGAACAGGCTCACCAGCGTGATCGTGAACGTCAGGACGCCCCAGGGCAGCCGTATGAACGAGTACAGCAGGGCACGCCACCCCACCGGATCCTTCAGCCCCGCCCACAGCCAGGAGAAGAACCCCTTCTCCCGGCGGCCGAGCGAGACCGGGCTCGGCTCGTCGATCCGTACCCCGAGCATCGCCCGCGCCCTGCCCCGCTCCATCCGGCCGATCCAGCGGGCCCCGTGGAGCCCCGCCACGAGAAGCGGCAGACCGATGACGGTGACCGAAAGCCCCACGCCGACACCGATCATGAACACTGTGTAAACAAAACCGGCAATCGCCATCGGGAGGTTGGCCAGAAGGTAAGCGATCTCCTTCCAGGTCCAACCGCCCAGGGCGAAGCGGGCGGGCGGCGGCCGGTCGTTGTCCGGCACGGAGGGGCTCATGGTCATACGCTCCAGCCTGCCGGGCCGTCCCTGTGGACGCCATGGGGTAAGTGGGTGGGGTGAAGTAGGGATAACCCCACCGTTGTCCGACGCGGCTGCTTACCGTCCCTTTAGCAGGGCCTAGACTCCCGTGCGTACAGATCGTCGAACAGGTTCGAGGGAGCGAGGGGCGGACGTGGCGGACGTGCGGAGCATGCCGGAATCGACCGTTCTCGCGGCGGAGTACTTCGAGAGCTATTCAGTGGTCGGACTGCTCGCCCTCATCGGCGTGCTGTTCGTCGCCGTCGCCTTCGGGGCCGGCCGACTGCTGAGGCCCGTGGTCCCGACGCCGGAGAAACTCCTCACCTACGAGTGCGGTGTCGATCCCGTCGGTGAGGGCTGGGCGCACACTCAAGTCCGTTATTACGTCTATGCCTTCCTGTACGTGATCTTCGCCGTCGACTCGATCTTCCTTTTCCCGTGGGCGACGGTATTCGCCGCACCCGGATATGGGGCGACGACGCTGGTGGAAATGTTCATCTTCCTCGGCTTCCTGGCCGTAGGACTGCTCTACGCATGGAAGAAGGGCGTCCTCGAATGGGCGTGACGAGCGAACCGCAGCCCGGACCCGTCGCGCTGCCGGACCCGACGCTGCTGGAGCCCAAGCGGCTCGGCGTGCTGTCCCGGCTCGCGCCCGAACCCATGAAGGTGGTCCTGAACTGGGGCCGCCGCTACAGCCTCTGGGTCTTCAACTTCGGGCTCGCCTGCTGCGCCATCGAGTTCATCGCCGCGTCCATGGCGCGCCACGACTTCATGCGGCTCGGCGTGATCCCGTTCGCTCCGGGCCCCCGCCAGGCCGACCTCATGGTCGTGTCCGGCACGGTGACGGACAAGATGGCCCCGGCCGTGAAGCGTCTGTACGAGCAGATGCCCGAGCCGAAGTACGTCATCTCCTTCGGGGCCTGCTCCAACTGCGGCGGCCCCTACTGGGACTCGTACTCCGTGACGAAGGGCGTCGACCAGATCATCCCGGTCGATGTGTACGTACCGGGCTGCCCGCCCCGCCCCGAGGCCCTGCTCCAGGGCATCATCAAGCTCCAGGAGAAGATCGCCCGCGAGTCGCTCGCGGAGCGGTACGGCACGGACGACTCGGGCCGCCCCTCCACCGCCGCACTCCGCAGCGGCCTGGTCGCGGCTCCGACCGCTCCGACCGCTCCGACCGCTCCGACCGCCCCGACGGCCTCGGGGGAGGAGCACCGGTGAACGCGAACCCCTCCGCGGACGCGTCGTCCGATGCGTCCGAGGCATACGACCGGCTCCCGGACGCCGTCACCGAGATCTTCGGCGAAGAGGCCACGGCCGAATTCGCCTACGACCTGCTGACCGTGGACGTCCCGGCGGCCTCCTGGACCGCCGCCCTGGAAACGGCCAGGGACCGGCTCGGCCTCAGTTACTTCGACTGGCTCAGCGCCGTCGACGAACCGGGCACGGGCTTCCGCGTCTGCGCCCACCTCGCAGCTCCCCGGGCCGGTACGGTCCGGAGCCTGATGGTCCGTACGACCGTCCCGCACGACGCCCCCTCCCTCGCCACGGCCATCGGCGTCTACGCGGGCGCCGACTGGCACGAGCGCGAGACGCACGAGATGTTCGGCATCGCTTTCGAGGGCCACCCGCACCTGGTCCCGCTGCTGCTGCCCGAGAACTTCGAGGGCTACCCGCTCCGCAAGGACTTCGTCCTGGCGGCCCGGGTCGTCAAGGCGTGGCCCGGCGCGAAGGAGCCGGGCGAGTCCGAGCACGGCGGTCCCAAGCGGCGCACGATGCTGCCGCCCGGCGTCCCCGACCCGAACGAGTGGGGCCCCCTGAAGGGCCAGCTCCCGCCCGCCCCGGCCCGCCCCGCCAGGGCAGCCCGCCCCGCGGGCGACCGCCCGGTACGCCGGGCCCGGACCGCGGGTGAGGGCGAGGCCACGGAGACCGCCGCCCGCCGGCCCCGCACCGAGGCCGAGCCGACGGAATCCGCGACGCCGACGGGCCCGGTGCGCCGCAGCCGCAGCGTGTCCCAGGGCTCGGCAAGCCAACAGCCGGCCCCGACCACCCCGGACACCACCCCCGCGGAACCCGCTCCGGACACCACCCCCGCGGAACCCGCCCCGGACACCACCCCCGCGGAACCCGCCCCGCGCCCGTCCCGCAGCCCGGACGCGCCGTGGCACAACGTGGCCCCGGAGGCTCCCGAGTCCGCCCGTCCTTCTGCGGGCGAGGGCGAGGGCAAGGGCAAGGGCGAGGGCGAGGACAAGGCCGCCGCCCCCACCGACAAGCCCGCCGCCCCCACCGAGCAGCCCGACACCACCCCGACGCCGCCCCCGGCCCCCGAGCCCGAGGCCGACCCCGACCGTCCCGCCGGAGGCGATACCGCGTGAACGACGTACTCGACGTCGCCCTCCGGCTCCTCATCGTCTTCGCCGTGTTCATGCTCGTCCCGCTGATCGTGGGACAGACCGAACACAAGGTGATGGCCCACATGCAGGGCCGCCTCGGCCCCATGTACGCGGGTGGCTTCCACGGCTGGGCCCAGCTCGCCGCGGACGGCGTGAAGTTCGTGCAGAAGGAGGACATCGTCCCGGCGGAAGCCGACCGACGCGTCTTCCAGCTCGCACCCGCCGTCGCCCTGCTCCCGTACCTCCTCGTGCTCGTCGCCATCCCGATCGGCCCGAGCGAGGGCGCGGTCGGCCAGGTCGTCGACGCGGGCATCTTCTTCGTGCTCGCCGTGATGGGCATCGGCGTGCTCGGCTCGCTCATGGCGGGCTGGGCCTCGGCCAACAAGTTCTCCCTCCTCGGCGGACTGCGCACCGCCGCGCAGCTGCTCGCGTACGAGCTGCCGATGCTGCTCGCCGCCGCCTCCGTCGCCATGGCGGCGGGCACGGTCTCCCTCCCCGGCATCCTCAACGCCTTCGAGTGGTGGTGGCTGCCCTGGCAGATCGTCGGAGCCCTGGTCTTCTTCGTGGCCGGCCTCGCCGAACTCCAGCGCCCCCCGTTCGACATGCCGGTCGCCGACTCGGAGATCATCTTCGGCGCCTACACCGAGTACACCGGCCTGCGCTTCGCGCTGTTCCTGCTCGCCGAGTACGCGGGCATCGTCGTCCTGTGCGGGCTGACCACCGTCCTCTTCCTCGGCGGCTGGCACGGGCCGCTCGGCGCCGACGGCCTCGGCTGGGTCTGGACCCTCCTCAAGACCGCGGTCCTCGCCTTCGTCGTCATCTGGCTGCGCGTCACCTACCCCCGACTCCGCGAGGACCAGTTGCAGAAGCTCGCCTGGACCACGCTCATCCCGCTCGCGCTCGCGCAGATCGCGCTCACCGGCATCGTGAAGGTGGCGATCAACTGATGGCTCCGATCCCCGGCTCCGGCCTGGCCAAGGGCCTCGCAGTCACCCTGCGGACCATGACGAAGCGCACGGTCACCGCGCAGTACCCCGACGTCCAGCCCGAACTGCCGCCCCGCAGCCGCGGCGTCATCGGACTGTTCGAGGAGAACTGCACGGTCTGCATGCTCTGCGCCCGTGAGTGCCCCGACTGGTGCATCTACATCGACTCCCACAAGGAGACGGTGCCCGCCGCCGCTCCGGGGGGCCGCGAGCGCAGCCGCAACGTCCTCGACCGCTTCGCGATCGACTTCGCCCTCTGCATGTACTGCGGTATCTGCATCGAGGTGTGTCCCTTCGACGCGCTGTTCTGGTCTCCGGAGTTCGAGTACGCCGAGACGGACATCCTCGAACTCACCCATGAGCGCGACAAGCTCCGCGACTGGATGTGGACGGTGCCGGAGCCGCCCGCACTCGACCCGGGAGCCGAGGAGCCGAAGGAGCTCGCCGCCGCACGCAAGACGGCGGAGAAGCTGAAGGCCCAGCAGCAGGCCGAAGAGGCCGAGCAGGCCGAGCAGGCCGGGACGCCCCAGGGGCAGACCGACCAGCAGACCCAGCAGCCCGAGGAACCCGGACAGGAGGGCCAGGAGTGACTCTCGCAGCCGCCGCGGCCCACCCGGGATTCCTTTCCCCGACCGGTGTGGAGATCGCCTTTCTCCTGGTCGGCCTCGCCACCTTCGGCGCGGCCGTCATCACCGTCACGACCAGGCAGCTCGTGCACGCCGCACTCTGGCTGGTCGTGGCGCTCGGCGGCATCGCCGTCGAGTACCTCCTGCTCACCGCCGAGTTCATCGCCTGGGTGCAGGTACTGATCTACGTCGGTTCCGTGGTCGTCCTCCTCCTCTTCGGGCTGATGCTCACCAAGGCCCCCATCGGCCGCTCCCCGGATGCCGACTCGGGCAACCGCTGGGTCGCTCTCGGCGTGGCCGCCGTCGCTGCCGCCGCCCTCGTCTGGGTGGTCGTGGACGCCTTCCGGACCACCTGGATCGACCTGGACGGCCCGGCGCAGGGCTCCACCGACGCGACCGGAGAGTTCCTCTTCCGGCACTGGGTGCTGCCCTTCGAAGCGCTCTCCGTCCTGCTGCTCGCCGCCCTCATCGGCGCGATCGTCCTGTCCCGCAAGGACCGAGAGGACAAGAGCTGATGCACCTCGCCTATCCCGCCGTGCTCGCCGCCCTCCTCTTCTGCACCGGGCTCTACGGAGTGCTCGCCCGCCGCAACGCGATCCTGGTCCTGATGTCCGTCGAGCTGATGCTCAACGCCGTCAACCTCAACCTGGTCGCCTTCGACGTCTGGCTGCGCGAGGCCCTCCACTCCGGCCAGGCCCTCACGCTCTTCACCATCGCCATCGCCGCGGCCGAGATCGGCATCGGCATGGCGATCGTCCTCGCCGTCTACCGCAACCGCGGCAGCTCCGACGTCGACCGCCTCCGCGACACCGCCGAGACCGACGCCGCCGAGACGCTCCCCGGTGACGAGGACATCCACGGCACCGAAGACCAGGCCACTGCTCCGGCAGGGAAGGCAAAGAAGGCTGAGGCCACCGCGTGACCACCACGACCCTCGCCGTTCTCGTCCCCCTTCTCCCGTTCCTCGGTGCCGCGGCGGGCCTGCTGCTCGGCCGCACGGCCCCGGGGTTCGTACGCCCCCTCGCCGTCCTGCCCACGTTCGCGGCCCTGGTGATCGCCGTCGTCGTCGCCGTACGGCAGGGCGGTGGCCGGGCCATCGAGGCAGCCACCGAGCTGACGCCCACCGGCTCCGTACCGATCGATCTCGCGCTGTACCTGGACGGCTTCGCCGTCCTCGTGGCCGTGCTGGTCGGACTCGTCGCCACCTGCGTGCAGATCTACTCGACCGCCTACCTGCGCGACGACCCCCGCTACCCCTCGTACGCGGCGCTGGTCTCCCTCTTCACCTCCGCGATGCTGCTCGTCGTCTACTCCGGCGACCTGATGGTGCTCCTGGTCGGCTGGGAGATCATGGGCATCTGCTCGTACTTCCTCGTCGGCCACTACTGGGAGACGCCGGAAGCCCGCGCCGCCTCCCTCAAGGCGTTCCTGGTCACCAAGCTCGGCGACGTCCCCTTCCTGATCGGCCTGTTCGCACTCGCCGCCGACGCCGGCACGTTCCGCATCACCGGCGTCCTCGGTGCCGTCGCGAACGGCGGCCTCGACCACCCCACCGTCATCGCCCTGCTGCTCCTCGCGGGCGTGGCCGGCAAGTCCGCGCAGTTCCCCCTGCACACCTGGCTGCCCGATGCGATGGCCGGCCCCACCCCCGTCTCCGCGCTCATCCACGCGGCGACGATGGTCGCCGCCGGTATCTACTTCGTGGCCCGGCTCCTCCCGGTCTTCACCGCATCCGGCGCGGCCCTGGTCGTCCTCTCCGTGATGGCCGCGATCACGATGATCGGCTCAGGACTCGCCGCCCTCGCCCAGGACGACATCAAGCGCGTCCTCGCGTACTCGACCATCGGCCAGCTCGGCTACATGGCCGGCGCCCTGGCCGTCGCCGACCGCGGCGCCGCCGTCTTCCACCTCATCTCGCACGGTGCCTTCAAGGCCGTCCTCTTCCTTGGCGCAGGCGTCGTCATCCACGCCGCCGGGACCAACTCACTGGCTGCCATGTCCCGCATGGGCGGCCTGACGAAGCGCATCCCGGACGCCTACTGGACGATGACCGTCGCCCTCCTCGCGCTGGCCGCCATCCCGCCGTTCGCCGGCTTCTTCTCCAAGGAAGCCATCCTCGTCGCCGCCGAGCACACCGCCTTCGGCGACCGTGACGTCGCCCCGGCCGCCGCGGGCTGGACGATCCTCGTCGCCGGACTGCTCGCCGCGGTGCTCACCGCCGCGTACGCCACCCGCCTCTGGCTCCTCGCCTTCAAGGGGCGTGGCGCCGAGGTCCCCGACCACGGCAAGCAGCCCGTCGCGATGACATCGGTCCTCTGGCTCCTCGCCGTCCCGACCATCGGCTTCGGACTGACCGTCGGCGTGATCACCGACTGGTTCGACGGCCACAGCCTCACCCCCTCCGTCACCACCGCGGTCCTTTCCACCGGCGTCGGTCTCGTCGGCGGACTCGTCACCTACGGCGCCTGGCGTCACACCACCGCCCTCGCCGCCCGCACCCCGGCCGGCATGGTCGTCGCCCACCCCGACGCCGAACCCGCGCTCGTCGAGATCGAGGCACTGACCGCGCACACCGCCGCCTACGGCGCCAGCGGTGACGCCCCCGACCCCGCCGACCCCGGCCGGCTGCTCCTCGGGCGGCTCCACCACCACGCCGCCACCGGCTTCCACCTCGACGCGCTCTACGCGACGCTGTTCGTCCGCCCCGTCGAGGCCGCCGCCCGACTCGTCCGCTTCCTGGACCGCGAGGTGATCGACACCTACGTACGCGGCTCCGGCACCGGCGCACGCTGGCTCGGCGCGGCCGTCCGCCGCGCCCAGACCGGCAACGTGCAGACCTACCTCAGCGCACTGCTGGCCGGTTCCTTCGTCCTGGCGATCGCCGCCGTCGTTTTCGCCAACATCAACGCCGGGTCGTGAGCCGTGATCGATATCAGCGAATCCGTGATGCAGTTCCTTCTCGCGTTCATCGTCGTCGGCCCTCTCCTCGGTGCCGCCGCTGCCCTGCTCCCCGCCCCGCCCGGACTGAAGGGCAAGAACCCCGACCAGGCCGTGCTCCGCCACGGGGTCACCATCACCGGCGCCATCCTGCTCGCGGCGATCGTCCTGGCCATCGGCTTCGACCACGACCAGCCGTCGAAGATGCAGGCCACCACGGACATCAGCTGGATTCCGGCGCTCGACGTCCGGATCCACCTCGGTGTGGACGGCATTTCGCTCCCCCTCCTCGTACTGACCGCGCTGCTGACCTTCCTCTGCGCGCTGTACAGCTACTTCAAAATGCCGGCGGGCCCGTCCCCGAAGGCATTCGTCGCACTCGTCCTCGTGCTCGAGTCCGGCACCCTCGCGACCTTCGCCGTCCTCGATCTGCTGCTGTTCTTCCTGGCCTTCGAGATGGTGCTCATCCCGATGTACTTCCTCATCGCCCGCTGGGGCGGCGAGAGGAAGCAGGCCGCGGCCTGGAAGTTCATCCTCTACACACTGCTCGGCTCGGTGGTCATGCTGCTGGGCCTGCTCCTCATCGGTCTGAAGAGCGGCACGTTCGACATGGTGGCACTCGCCACTGACAACGGCCGTGGGCTCACCTCGTCCGTGCAGGTCATCGCCGTACTGGCCATCGGGATCGGCCTCGCCGTGAAGACCCCGATGTGGCCGCTGCACAGCTGGCTCCCCGACGCCCACACCGCCGCCCCGACCGTCGGCTCGGTCCTGCTCGCCGGCGTCCTGCTGAAGATGGGCACGTACGGGTTCGTACGCATCCTGCTCCCCATCACCCCCGACGGGATGCACACCTTCGCGCCCTACCTCGCGGCGTTCGCGGTCGTCGGCATCATCTACGGATCGCTCGCCTGCCTCGCCCTCGTCCGCGCCGGCGCCAAGGGCGACCTCAAGCGTCTGATCGCGTACTCCTCCGTCGGCCACATGGGCTTCGTGCTGCTCGGCATCGCGACCATGACCCCCACCGGGGTCAACGGCGCGCTGTTCGCCAACATCGCCCACGGCCTCATCACCGGCCTGCTGTTCTTCCTGGTCGGCGCGGTCAAGGACCGGTACGGCACCGCCGACCTCGACACCCTCGCCGGCGCGACCGGAGCCGCCCTCTACGGGCGGGCTCCCCGCCTCGGCGCCCTGCTCGCCTTCGCCGCCGTGGCCTCGCTCGGCCTCCCCGGCCTCGCCGGGTTCTGGGGCGAGATGCTCACCCTGTTGGGCGCGTTCGACCCCGCCGAGGGGCTCAGCCGCCCGGCCTTCCTCACCTTCATGGCGATCGGCGCCTTCGGCACGCTCCTCACCGCCGCGTACATGCTGCTCGTCGTGCGCCGCGTGTGCATGGGTGAGCCCGCCAAGCAGCAGCGGTCGGCCATCGCCGACATCCAGACCTACGAGTTCGCCGCCTGGACCCCGCTCGTCGCCCTCACCGTCCTCGCCGGACTCTGGCCCGCCGTCCTCCTCGGCCTCACCGACCCGGCCGTGCAGAAGCTCCTCGCAGGAGGCAAGTCGTGACCGCAGCCGTCGTCACCACCGCGGCCGAGAGCACCACAAGCCTCGTCCAGTCCGTCGACTGGCTCGCGATCGCGCCCCCCGTCATCGCCGCCGCGGTGGCCCTCGGGGTGCTCGTCGCCGACCTCTTCCTGGCCGAGCGGCACAAGCCGCTCCTCGGGTACGTGACCATCGCCGGACTCGTCGCGGCCCTCGCCTTCCTCGTACCGCTGCGCGACGGCGACCGCTCCACGTTCTGCGTCTCCGGCCCGGCCGAGGCGTGCAGCTACACCGCCGACCACTTCGCCCTGGTCATCCAGGCCCTGGTACTCGGCGGCGCCCTGCTCACCGCGCTGCTCTCCCTCGACGACACCCGCAAGCTGCCCGCGGGGGAGTACTGGTTCCTGCTGCTCTCCTCCGCGGCCGGCGCGGCCCTCCTGCCCGCGGCCCGGGACCTCGCCACGCTCGTCGTCGCCCTCGAAGTCGCCTCGCTCCCCGCGTTCGCGCTCGTCGGCATCAAGCGCGGCGACCGGCGTTCCTCCGAAGCGGCGCTGAAGTTCTTCCTGTCCTCCGTCGTCGCCACCGCCGTCATGCTTCTGGGTGTCAGCTTCGTGTACGCGACGACCGGCACCATGCACCTCACCGAGATCGCCGCCCGCCTCGACGACGTGCCGGGCCAGTTCGACACCCTCGCCAAGGCCGGTGTCGTCCTCACCCTCGTCGGATTCGCGTTCAAGACGGCCGCAGCCCCGTTCCACTTCTGGGTCCCCGACACCTATGTGGGCGCGCCGCTGCCCATCGCCGCGTACCTCTCCGTCGTCGGCAAGGCGGTCGGCTTCTCCGGCCTCATCCTCGTCACGGTGATCGCGTTCCCGTCGTACGCCGACGTCTGGGGACCGGCCGTCGCCGTCCTCGCGGCGCTCACCATGACCATCGGCAACGTCGCCGCCCTCCGGCAGAGCGCCACCCGCGCCCGCAGCGCCGTACGCCTGCTCGCCTGGTCCTCCGTCGCCCAGGCCGGCTACCTCCTGGTCCCGATCGCCGCCGCCGCGTACTCCAGCGACGAACAGATCGGCTCGACCGTCGCGTACGCCCTGATGTACGCCGTCGTGAACCTCGGCGCCTTCGCGGTGGCCGCCGTGGTGGCCCGTACGCACCCGGGCAACCGGATCTCCGACTACCGCGGTCTCTACGCCACGCGCCCCCTCACGGCGCTCGCGATGGGCTTCTTCCTGCTCTGCCTGGCCGGTCTGCCGCCCGGCATCATCGGCCTCTTCGCCAAGGTCACCGTCTTCTCGGCGGCCGTGGACGCGGGGCTCGGCTGGCTCGCGGTCGTGATGGCCGTCAACGTCGTGATCGCGCTCTACTACTACCTCCAGTGGACCGCGCTGCTCTTCCGCGCCCCGGAGACCGCCGAAGCCGCCGAAGGCGCCACGGAGTCCACCCCGGCCCCCGCCGTGACCAGGCTCCGCGTCCCGGCCCCCCTCACCACGGCCCTCGTCCTCACCACCGTCGTCGGCATCGTCCTCTCCGGCGCCCCGCAGCTCGTCCTGAGGTTCGCCGCCGTCAATCTCTTCTGACCGGCCCAAGATCGGTTTGCCCGGAGCAGCCGCCACACGGCATGGTCTTGCCTGCATACGTCACGTATCGAGCAAAGAGGAGCAAAGCGGTGCTGAACGGGTTCAAGGACTTCATCCTGCGCGGGAACGTCATCTCGATGGCCATCGGCCTGGCCGTCGGAGCGGCCTTCACGGCCGTCGTCACCGGCTTCAGCACGGCCTTCATCACCCCGCTGATCGGTCTCGCCACCGGCTCCGTGGGTGACTTCAGCGCGGCGGAGTTCAGCGTCGAGGGCGCGATCTTCCCGTACGGAAAGTTCCTGGCCGCCGCCATCGCCTTCCTCATCACCGCCGCGGTCCTCTACTTCTGCGTCGTCGTGCCGATGGCCAAGGTGCAGAACCGATTCACGACCAAGGAAGAAGAGAAGAAGGCCGACATCAAGGCCGCCCTGCGCGACTGCCCCCGCTGCTTCTCGGAGATCCCGGCCGTCGCCTCCCGCTGCGGCCACTGCACCAGCGAGGTCGAGCCCGACCACGAGGCGCTGGCGCTCGCGGGTCTTCCCGCCCAGCGCTGAGGCAGTCGCGACCGCGCCCTCCGAACACGGCGCAGGCAGCGGCCGGCCACCCGGACGGCCCATGCCTGCGCCCGCGCGCACAAGGGAACTAGCTTTCCCCGCCTGGCGTTGACCAGTACGGGAGGCTCCACTGGGGAGTGGAGCACCACCAAGCAAAGGGTTCCCCTGCCGCACCATCTGGAGGGCGTACCGTGCACCGCCGGCACAACGGGCTGAGAACCGCCGTACTCCTCGGGGGCCTGTCAGCACTCATCATCGTCATCGGCAGCTTCTTCGGCCGTACGGGGCTGATCGTGGCCCTCGTCGTCGCGATCGGCACCAACGCCTACGCCTACTGGAACAGCGACAAGCTCGCACTCCGCGCCATGCGGGCCAGGCCCGTCAGCGAGTTCGAGGCGCCACAGCTCTACCGCATCGTCCGTGAGCTCTCGACCGCCGCCCGGCAGCCCATGCCCCGGCTCTACATCTCCCCGACCCAGGCGCCCAACGCGTTCGCGACGGGCCGCAACCCGCGCAACGCGGCCGTGTGCTGCACCGAGGGCATCCTCCAGATCCTCGACGAGCGCGAGCTCCGGGGGGTGCTGGGGCACGAGCTGAGCCACGTCTACAACCGCGACATCCTCATCTCGTCGGTCGCGGGCGCGCTCGCCTCCGTGATCATGTTCCTGGTGAACTTCGCCTGGCTGATTCCTGTCGGCCGGTCCAACGACGACGAGGGCCCCGGGCTCTTCGGCATGCTGCTGATCATGATCCTCGGCCCGCTCGCGGCCTCGGTGATCCAGCTCGCCGTCAGCCGCTCCCGGGAGTACGAGGCGGACGCCTCGGGAGCCCAGCTCACCGGCGACCCACTTGCCCTCGCGAGCGCTCTGCGTAAGCTCGAAGCAGGTACGAAACAGCTTCCGCTGCCACCCGAGCCGAAGATCGAGACCGCGAGTCACATGATGATCGCGAACCCGTTCCGACCCGGCCGCGGTATGTCCAAGATGTTCTCGACGCACCCGCCGATGGCGGAACGCATTGCCCGACTCGAGCAGATGGCAGGTCATCGCCCGTGAAGACAATTCTGAACGTCATATGGCTGATTCTCTGCGGCTTCTGGATGTTCCTCGGCTACGTGACCGCGGGACTCCTGCTCTGCATCACGATCATCGGCATCCCGTTCGGGCTGGCCGCGTTCCGCATCGGCATCTACGCCCTCTGGCCCTTCGGCTACACGGTCGTGGACCGCCATGACGCGGGCGCCCCCTCCTGCGTCGGGAACGTCCTCTGGCTGATCCTCGCCGGATGGTGGCTCGCCCTCGGCCACATCTTCACGGGCATCGCCCTGTGCATCACGATCATCGGAATCCCGCTGGGCATCGCGAACTTCAAGCTCATCCCGGTCTCGCTGATGCCGCTCGGCAAGGAGATCGTCCGCTCGGACCAGCCGTTCGCCACCCGTTAGGGCCGGTCGTCACACTTCCGTCTGCCGCGCGGTGTCTGACCCTGGGGCCGGTCGTCCAAGCCACCGCCGGGCCCCGCGAGCCCGGTCTCGCGCAGCGTCAGGTTGAGCCGCCCGCCGCGCATCCCGCTCGCGGGATCGGCTGTCCCGGCGTACACCTTGGGCACCCCGTGGAACGCGTAACGCGACGGCCCGCCGAACACGAACAGATCGCCCGAGGCCAACTCCACGTCCGTGTAGGGCCGTCCACGGTCCTCGGTGTTCCCGAAGCGGAACACGCACCGGTCACCGATGCTCAACGACACCACAGGAGCGCCGGAGCGCTCCTCCTTGTCCTGGTGCATGCCCATCCGCGCGGCACCGTCATAGAAGTTGATCAGCGCGGCGTCCGGTGCGTACGCCTCCGCCGTGCCCGCGTCCCCGTATGCCTCCGCCACCGCCGCCCGCCCCAACTCGCCGAGCCGGACGGGGAACGGGGCCACCCGGGCGCCGTTCACGTCGTCCGCGGTACGGGAATAGCGGTACGGCTGCCAGTGCCACCCCAGGCACACCGTCCGGACCGACATCACGCCACCGGCCGGCAGCACCGTGTGCCGCAGCGGCACGGGCCCGTGGGCCCACTCGCGGCACGCCTCGACCAACTCCCGCTGCTGCTCCTCAGAAAGCCACTCGGGCACATGGACGGCACCCGGAGCGACGACGGCCCGGGGCCGTGGAAAGAGACCTGACACCGAGGCACCACCCTTCTCCCTCACCCGCGCGGACGCGTCACCCCGCGACCCGTCCGGGGCCGTCCACCGGAGCCCCCTCGAGCCCCAGCAACTGCTTCTTGCGCTCCAGCCCGCCCGCGTAGCCCCGCAGCGCCCCGTCCGCGCCGATGACCCGGTGACAGGGCCGGACGATCAGCAGCGGATTGCGCCCGATCGCCGTTCCCACCGCCCGCACCCCCGGCCCCGGGGAGCCGACCTGCTCGGCCACCTGGCCGTACGACACGGTCTCCCCGTACGGGATCGCGTCCAGCGCTTTCCAGACACGCCGCTGGAAGTCCGTGCCGACCCCATCGGCGTACGCGACGTCGAAGCGGGTCAGCCGTCCCTCGAAGTAGGCCGCGAGCTGTCCGGCGATTCCGGCGAACGCCTCCGGGGCGTGGAGCCATCCGTCCTGGACCGTGGAGCCACCCTTCTGGCCCGGCAGGGACAGCGACACCAGGGCCACACCGGACGCCGCACCAGCAGCCCCGGAGGCCCTCTCGCCGACGAGCAGAAGCTCGCCCAGCGGGCTGCCCACCCTCGCGTACATCGTCATGACCCTCACGCTCCTTGCCCGTATCGCTTGCTGCCCTGCCGAGTCTGCGACCCGCAACGGCCCGCGACCGGCGGTATTCGGACATCGCGTCCGACGTCCGCGGAGACCGCGACCGGAACGAATACGGGGCGGACTGCCGACCGGCACGCCCGCCCCGCCCGCGACTGCCGCACGGCAGCGACCGGACTACCGGTAGTTCGCGAACTGCACCGCGAAGTCGAGGTCCTTGCCCTTCAGCAGCGCCTGGACGGTCTGCAGGTCGTCCCGGCTCTTCGAGCTGACCCGCAGCTCGTCGCCCTGGACGAGCGCCTTGACGCCCTTGGGACCCTCATCGCGAATGATCTTCGCCACCTTCTTGGCGTTCTCCTGGGAGATGCCTTCCTCGATCGTGGCGAAGATCTTGTACTCCTTGCCGGAGAGCTGCGGCTCACCCGCGTCCAGCGCCTTCAGCGAGATACCGCGCTTGACCAGCTTGGACTGGAAGATGTCGAGGATGGCCTTGACCCGCTCCTCGCCGTTCGCCTCCATCAGGATCTTCTCGCCGGACCACGAGATCGTGGCGCCCGTGCCCTTGAAGTCGTAGCGCTGGGAGATCTCCTTGGCGGCCTGGTTGAGGGCGTTGTCGACCTCCTGCCGCTCGACCTTCGAGACGATGTCGAAACTGGAGTCGGCCATGACGTGTGGCTCCTTGCGTCGAATGCGTGTGACGTACGCCCAAAGCCTAGCCATCCCGGCTCGTCCGGAGTGCTGATCAATTGGGTAGCGGAGCACCCCCAGTCATCGGGTATCGTTTACGTCGTCGCCCAGGGGGTCCTCACGGACTGCCCAGGCGCTGTTCTAGGCGGTGTGCCCGAGTGGCCAAAGGGAGCAGACTGTAAATCTGCCGGCTCAGCCTACCCAGGTTCGAACCCTGGCGCCGCCACAGAACGGGGAACCCCCGTCGACCTGCTGACAAGCAGATCGGCGGGGGTTTCTTCATGTTTCCGGCAGGGGCTGTCAGTTGCCCGCGATGTCCTTCACCGCGACCGTCACCGGCACGTTCCCGGAAATGAGTTCCAGCGTGAGGCCCGCGCTGGCCGGGGTGTCCAGGAGTTCCACGATCGAGGCCGCCACGTCGTCGCGCGGCACCGGGCCGCGGCCGGTCGAGGCCGCCAGGAGGATCAGGCCGGTGCCCGCGTCGTCCGTGAGCATGCCGGGACGCAGGATCGTCCAGTCCAGTGAGGGCCGGGAGCGTACGTAGTCGTCGGCCGCACCCTTGGCGCGCAGATACACGTCGAACACCTCGTTGCCCGCGTGGCCGGCGTCCGCGCCCATGGACGAGACCACCACGTAGCGCCGCACGCCCGCCCGTTCCGCCGCGTCGGCGAAGAGCACCGCTGCCCCCCGGTCGACGGTGTCCTTGCGGGAGGTGCCGCTGTTCGGGCCCGCTCCGGCGGCGAACACCACGGCGTCGGCGCCGCGCAGCACCTCCGCGGTCTCCTCGACGGAGGCCGATTCGAGATCGAGGACGACCGGTTCGGCGCCCCTTTCCCGTAGGGCGTCGGCCTGTTTCGGATTGCGGATGATTCCGACCGCTTCGTCTCCGCGCGCAGCGAGCAGCCGCTCCAGCCGCAGCGCGATCTGACCATGTCCACCTGCGATGACAATGCGCATGCCCCCGACCGTACGCCGCAGCGGGCGAGCGTGCTCACGAGCCGCAGCCGGGACCCTTGCCGGGCCCTCCTTCCGGTGCGCAGGGGCCACCCGAAGGAGGGCCCTTCTCGGGGCGGCCCTGGCGTGGGAGGTCGAGTGGGACGGTCGCCTCCGAGTCGCAGTACTCGCGCACGGCGCTGGTCCGCGCGACCACCCGGCCCCGGTGGACCACGATCCGGCTGTACGCGAGGGAGAGCACGCCGGAGAGCCGCTCCCCGCGCACCGCGAGGAGCTCCGCGGGGAAGCCCGCCTCGACGCGTACCTCGGGAAGCCCCATGGCCGCCCTGGCAGCCGCCGAGACGGCCTCGTAGGCGTGCTCGGCGCGCATGCCGTGCTGGGAGGCCAGGAGGTAGGCGGCTTCGAGCGGGTCGCCGCGGCCCACGGGGTTGGCGACGTCCCGCAGTGCCCCGCTGCCCGCCGCGACCCGGACCCCGGCGGCCCGCAGCAGCCGTACGGGCGCGGAACCCCGGCGCTCGACGCCGGAACAGCCGCCCTGGGGGAGGCAGATGACGGTCACTCCGGCGGCGGCGAGCTGGTCGGCGGCGCGGACGGCGGCTTCGAGGGGCAGCTGGGACAGACCGCCGCAGGGGCCGATGGAGACGCCCGGCCGCAGTCCGGCCGCCATGGCGGCGAGCCGGGCCAGCCGGGCCGGATCGTCACTGTCCGTGTGCAGATCCACGGGGCAGCCGTGCTCGGCGGCGATCTCCAGGACGGCCTCGGCGTAGCCGGCCGGGTCGGGATCGAGGTCGGGGCAGCCTCCGACCACGCCCGCGCCCATCTTCACGGCGTCGCGCAGCATGGCGAGGCTGTCGGCGCCCGCGACGCCGGTGAGCAGGCGGGGCACGGCGACCGGAGTGAGGTCGGCGAGCCCGCGCAGCGCACGCCGGGCCTGGAGGACGGCTTCGAGCGGGGCGAGCCCCTGGACGTCCCCGATGCGCACGTGGGAGCGCAGCGCGGTCGCGCCGTGCCCGACCTGGAGCAACGCGGCCTCGGTGGCGCGGCGCTGGATGTCCTCGGCGAGGTGGGACGCCGGGCCCTGGCTGTCCGGCCCGGCGCTGTCGGCGGTGAGCGCCGTGTCGCTGTGCGCGTGGGGTTCGGCGGGGGCCGGGAGCAGCAGGTAGCCACGCAGGTCCACACGGGCGCCCCGGGCGGTCAGGCTGCCCGCGGTGCCGACGGCTTCGATACGGCCGCCACTGAGCCGTACGTCCACGATGCGGCCGTCGGTGAGCCCGGCGCCGCACAGGACGAGTGCGGCGTCGGGAGCGGCTGTGGCGTCGGGGCTGCTCGCGGGGCCGGCCGCACCGGCACCGTCGGCCGCGCTGTCGTCGGGCCGCCGCGGCTGGCTGTCGGGCATCGTGCTCCTGGAGGAGGGGGGCAAGATCACACAGAGTGAGTCGAGCCTAGGGGGGTACCCGGTCCGCTTCGATGAGGAGCGAAATAGTCGTACCGGTGTGGCCTTGCGGGACGCGCGTGACCCCTGGGTGCGGCAGGAGGCGGGGTGTCCCGGGAACGTGCCGTACCGCTCTCCGGCTCCGCGACCGGAACCCCTGTGCGAGTCCCCGGTGGGGGCCCGCCGGGAGGCCGATCGGGAGGTCGATCAAGAGTCCGATCAAGTGCCTGGTCAAGGGCCTGATCAAGGGGTCCGGGACGGGTCCGGTCGACGCCGCGGAGAAGGCCGCGGAAACGGATTTGGGCGATCGGCGACAGACCGTGTAATGTCTTCATCGCTCGCCCCAATAGCTCAGTCGGTAGAGCGTCTCCATGGTAAGGAGAAGGTCTGCGGTTCGATTCCGCATTGGGGCTCTGGTGATCGGGAAACCCCGCTTCGGCGGGGGGACTCGTCATCAAAGCGGTGTAGCTCAGTCGGTAGAGCAAGCGGCTCATAATCGCTGTGTCACCGGTTCAAGTCCGGTCACCGCTACTTACGGTAGCCGATTGTGGGGTCGGTCCTTCGATCGGCTACTCTTTTTTGCGTTCATCCGTCCATCCGTCCGTCCAAGGAGCACTCACGTGGCTGCCACCGACGTCCGCCCGAAGATCACGCTGGCCTGCGTGGAGTGCAAGGAGCGGAACTACATCACCAAGAAGAACCGGCGTAACAACCCGGACCGTCTTGAGATGAAGAAGCACTGCCCGCGCTGCAACTCGCACACTGCGCACCGCGAAACCCGCTAAACAGGCTCGTACACGAGGCCGTCCCCATTGGGGGCGGCCTCGTGTCGTTTGCGAGGGCTGTACTCCGGCCCATTCGTCTTTACATCAGGAGGGAGCGAGCCCATGGCGCTCGACCAGTCCTTCGTGGGACGGACTTATCCGCCCACCGCGCCGTACGAGGTCGGCCGGGAGAAGATCCGTGAGTTCGCCGAGGCGGTGGGTGACGCCAATCCCGCGTACACCGATCCGCAGGCCGCGGCGGCTCTCGGTCATGCCGATGTGATCGCCCCGCCCACTTTCGTCTTCTCCATCACGTTCAAGGCCGCGGGGGATGTCGTACGGGACCCGCAGCTGGGCCTGGACTACAGCCGCGTGGTGCACGGGGACCAGAAGTTCGCGTACGTGCGTCCGGTGCGGGCGGGGGACCGGCTGACGGTCACCTCGACCATCGAGGGCATCAAGTCCCTCGCGGGCAACGACATCGTGGACATCCGCGGTGAGGTCCACGACGAGGCCGGCGAGCACGTGGTGACCGCCTGGACGAAGCTGGTGGCCCGCGCCGCCGAGGAGGCGTGATGACGGCGAAGGTCGCTTACGAGTCGGTCGAGGTCGGTACCGAGCTGCCCGCGCAGTCCTTCCCGGTCACCCGCGCCACGCTCGTGCAGTACGCGGGTGCCTCGGGTGACTTCAACCCGATCCACTGGAACGAGAAGTTCGCGCTCGAGGTCGGGCTGCCCGACGTGATCGCGCACGGCATGTTCACCATGGCCGAGGCGATCCGGGTGGTCACGGACTGGGCCGGTGACCCCGGAGCGGTCGTCGAGTACGGGGTGCGCTTCACCAAGCCGGTCGTCGTCCCGAACGACGACAAGGGCGCGCTGGTCGAGGTCAGTGCCAAGGTGGCCGCCCTGCTGGGCGACAACCAGGTGCGGGTGGACCTGACGGCCATGAGCGACGGCAAGAAGGTGCTGGGCATGTCCCGCGCCGTGGTCCGGCTCGCCTGAGTCCGGTAGCTGTGAGTAAGGGGCGCCCCTCCTGAAGGGGCGCCCCTTACGCGTCTCCTCCGGCGGTACACGTGCTCCGGATACCCGCTTGCCAAGTTAGTGATTGAGCAATAACTTAGCTTCATGGCAAGGATGAGTGCAGAGGACCGGCGCGAGAGCGTGGTGCGTGCGGCGATCACCGAGTTCGCCCGCGGGGGCTACAACGGCACGTCCACCGAGGCGATCGCCAAGCGCGTGGGCGTCTCGCAGCCGTATCTGTTCCGGCTCTTCCCGAACAAGCAGGCCATGTTCCTGGCCGCCTCCGAGCGCTGCCTCGCGGACACCCGGAAGGTGTTCATGGACGCCACGGAGGGGCTGGAGGGGGAGGAAGCCCTCCACTCCATGGCGGCGGCGTACCAGCGGCTCATCGTCGACGACGCCGACAAGCTGCTGATGCAGATGCAGATGTACGCGGCCATCGCGGCGGCCGAGGCGTCGGGGGACCACGAGTTCGGCGAATCGGTGCGCAGGGGCTGGGAGCTGATGTGGGACGAGATCCACGTCGTCCTGGGCGCGGACCAGAACGAGACCACCACGTTCCTGGCGTACGGAATGCTCGTCAACACCCTGGCCTCGCTGGGTTTCCCGGCGGACCACCGGGTCTGGTCCGGCTTCTACCCCTCGGCCAGGCCCGTCACCTGACAGACCCGTCACCTGTCAGGCCCACCATCTGACGGATTCGCCGCCCGGTGGACTCTCCCGCCGGGTGGATGGGAACGGCGCGGCCCGGGTTCCGCCCGGTTTTCTGCCCATGAAAGTTAGTAATCAATAACTAACCCCTTGGGGGAGCAGTGGACCAGCACACAGCCAGTCGCGGGGGAGCCGTCTGGGCCCTCGTCATCACCAGCGTCGCCGGCTTCATGGCCGCGCTCGACAACCTCGTCGTGACCACCGCCCTGCCCTCGATCCGCGAGAGCCTCGGCGGTGAACTGGAGGAACTCGAATGGACGGTGAACGCCTACACGCTCACCTTCGCCGTCCTGCTGATGTTCGGCGCCGCACTCGGTGACCGGTTCGGCCGCCGCCGGCTCTTCCTGGCCGGCCTCACCGTCTTCACCGGCGCCTCCGCCGCAGCCGCCCTCTCGCCCGGAATCAACGAGCTCATCGCCTTCCGCGCCGTGCAGGGCGTCGGCGCGGCGATCATGATGCCGCTGACCCTCACCCTGCTCACCGCGGCAGTCCCGGCCGCCCGGCGCGGCATGGCCCTCGGCATCTTCAGCGCCGTCACCGGCCTCGCCGTGGCCAGCGGGCCGCTCATCGGCGGCAGCCTCACCGAGCACATCTCCTGGCAGTGGATCTTCTGGCTGAACGTCCCGATCGGCCTGGCCCTGCTCCCGCTGGCCCGGCTGCGCCTGCGCGAGTCGTACGCCCCGGACGCCCGGCTCGACGTCCCCGGCACCCTGCTCGTCAGCGGCGGACTCTTCGGCATCGTCTACGCGCTGGTCAGCGCCACGGCCGACGGCTGGACCAGTCCCGCCGTCCTGACCGGCCTGATCGCGGGAACGGCGCTCCTGATCGTGTTCGTGTTCCACGGCTTCACCGCCAAGAACCCGATGCTCCCCATGCGGCTGTTCCGCGACCGCGCCTTCTTCGGGATCAACATCGCCAGCATGCTGATGTTCCTGGGAATGTTCGGATCGATCTTCCTGCTCAGCCAGTTCCTCCAGAACGGGCTCGGCTACTCGCCCACCGAGGCCGGTCTCCGGATGCTTCCGTGGACCGGGATGCCGATGCTGGTGGCCCCGATAGCCGGCTATCTCTCCGACCGTTTCGGTGGCCGCCCGGTCGTCGTGGCCGGTCTCACCCTCCAGGCCGTCGGCCTCGGGCTCTTCGCGATGGTCCTCGCGCCCGATGTGAGTTACGCGGCCCAGCTGCCGGGCCTGATCATCGGCGGTATCGGCATGGCGATGTACTTCGCGCCCGCCGCCAGCCTCGTGATGTCCAGCGTCCGCAGCGGCGAGCAGGGCATCGCCTCCGGAGCCAACAACGCGCTGCGGGAGGTCGGGGGCGCGCTCGGGGTCGCCGTGCTCGCGTCCGTCTTCTCGGCCCAGGGCGGGTACGAGTCCCCCCAGGCGTTCTCGGACGGAACGGTTCCGGCCCTCTGGATCGGCGCCGCGGTGGTGGCCCTCGCCGCGCTCGTCGCCCTGCTGATCCCCGGCCGCCGCGCCGCCGGCAACCCGGAGCCGGAGCCGGTGCGTGAGCGGACGCCCGTCGCCGCCTGACCGGCCGCTCCACGCCCACGGTCCGTGGCCCCGCCCGAGCGGCGGGCCCACGGACCGTACTCTTGTCCCCGTGCAGGAACTCCACGACGCCCCCCTCGCCCCCCTGACCACCTTCCGGCTCGGCGGACCCGCGGCCCGCCTCCTCACGGCTACCACCGATGCCGAGGTGGTCGCCGCCGTGCGCGAGGCCGACGAGACGTCCACCCCGCTCCTGGTGATCGGCGGCGGATCCAACCTGGTCATCGGCGACAAGGGCTTCGAAGGCACCGCGCTGCGCATCGCCACCAAGGGCTTCGCCCTGTCCGGTACGACGCTGGAGCTGGCCGCCGGCGAGGTCTGGACCGACGCCGTCGCCCGGACGGTCGAGGCGGGTCTCGCGGGCATCGAGTGCCTCGCCGGAATTCCGGGCTCCGCCGGTGCGACACCGATCCAGAACGTCGGCGCGTACGGCCAGGAGGTGTCCTCCACCATCTCGGAGGTCGTCGCCTACGACCGCCGCACCCGCGAGACGGTCACCATCCCGAACGCCGAGTGCGCCTTCTCGTACCGCCACAGCCGCTTCAAGGCCGAACCCGACCGCTACGTGGTGCTTCGCGTCCGCTTCGAGCTGGAGGACGCGGACGGGATGTCCGCGCCCCTGCGCTACGCGGAGACGGCGCGGGCCATGGGCGTGGAGCAGGGCGACCGCGTTCCCGCCGCGGCTGCCCGCGAAACGGTCCTGCGACTCCGTGCCGGCAAGGGCATGGTGCTGGACCCCGAGGACCACGACACCTGGTCGGCCGGATCCTTCTTCACCAACCCCGTCCTCGGCCCGGAGCAGTACGAGGCGTTCCTCGTCCGCGCCAAGGACCGCCTGGGCGACGGCGTGACGCCTCCCGCCTTCCCCGCCGCCGATGGCCGCACGAAGACCTCCGCGGCCTGGCTGATCGACAAGGCCGGCTTCACCAAGGGGTACGGCACGGGCCCGGCCCGTATCTCCACCAAGCACACCCTCGCCCTCACCAACCGGGGCGACGCGACCACCGAGGACCTCCTGGCCCTCGCCCGCGAGGTCGTGGCCGGTGTCCACGCGGCCTTCGGTGTCACGCTCGTCAACGAGCCCGTGACGGTCGGCGTCGGCCTGTAGGGCGCGCGGGCCGCTCAGTAGGCGATGCCCACGCCCTGCTTCAGGGCCGCCGGCTCGTCGATCAGCGCCAGCATCGCGTGTGCCACGTCGGCCCGCGAGATGGACCGGCCGCTGCGGGGCGTGCCACCCACGACCGTCCGGTACACCCCCGTGCGGGGCCCGTCGGTCAGCTTCGGCGGCCGTACGGACGTCCAGTCCGTCGTGCTGCGCGCCAACGCGGCCTCCATCAGCGTCAGATCGGCGTACACGTCCTTGAGGACCGCCCCGATCGCCCTGCGCATCGCCCGGTCCAGCAGCGGTTCGTCCGCCGCCTCCGGGCCCACCGGCGCCGCGCTGACCACCAGCAGCCGCCGTACGCCCTCGGCCTCCATGGCCCCCAGCACCTGCCCGGTCAGCCGCTCCGCTACCCCGTCGGCCTTCCTGCCGCGCGAGCCGAGGCCCGAGAGCACCGCGTCCCGTCCCGCCACCGCCCCGCGGACCGCCGCCGCGTCGTCGAGCCGCACCACCGCGTGGAGGTCCGCCGCGGCCAGGCCCTCCGGGAGCCGGGCGGGGTCACGGACCACGGCCGTCACCTCGTGCCCCGCCTCCGACGCCTGCCGCACGAGCTGCCGGCCGATGGCTCCCGTGGCCCCGAACACTGTGAGTCTCATGGCGCACCCTCCAGGGTGGGTAAGTGTTCACTCACCTCTAGAGTGAGTGGATACTCACCCGCTCGTCAAGGTTGGTTGGAGCACGCATGGAGCAGAAGCCGGCCCGGGTCCGCATCGTCGAGGCCGCCCACGAACTCATGCTCGGCATCGGCCTCGCACGGGCGACGACGAAGGAGATCGCCAAGGCGGCAGGCTGCTCCGAGGCGGCGCTCTACAAGTACTTCGGCAGCAAGGAAGAGCTCTTCGTGACCGTGCTCGGCGAGCGGCTGCCCCGGCTCGGCACGCTCCTGAGCGAGCTCACGGAAGACCCCGGCGCACGCACCGTCGAGGCGAACCTGACCGAGATCGCCCGCAGAGCCGCACTCTTCTACGAGCAGACGTTCCCGATGGCCGCGTCCCTGTACGCAGAGCCCCGGCTCAAGCGCCGGCACGAGGCCGCCATGCGCGAGCTGGGCACCGGCCCGCACAAACCGATCCAGGGCGTCGACGCCTATCTCCGCGCCGAGCAGAGGGCAGGCCGCATCCACCCCGAGGCCGACACCTACGCCGCCGCGTCCCTGCTCCTGGGCGCCTGCTCCCAGCGCGCCTTCGCCTACGACATGCTGCCCGGAGGCACGCCCCCGCAGCCGCTGGACGAGTTCGCCGCCTCGGTCGCCCGCACCCTGCTGCGCGGAATCAGCAGCTGAGCCAGTCGTCGATCCCGCCGAGCAGCTTCTCGCGTACGTCCGTGGGCGCCGCGGACCCCCGTACGGACTGCCGCGCCAGCTCGGCCAGTTCCTCGTCGGTGAAGGCGTGGTGGCGCCGTACGAGCTCGTACTGGGCGGCCAGCCGGGAGCCGAAGAGCAGCGGATCGTCCGCGCCGAGCGCCATCGGTACGCCCGCTTCGAACAGCGTGCGGATGGGGACGTCCATCGGCTTCTCGTAGACCCCGAGCGCCACGTTGGAGGCCGGGCAGACCTCGCAGGTCACCCCGCTCTCGGCCAGCTTGCGCAGCAGGCGCGGGTCCTCGGCGGCCCGCACGCCGTGCCCGATCCGGGAGGCGTCGAGGTCGTCCAGACAGTCCCGCACGCTCGACGGGCCGGAGAGCTCGCCGCCGTGCGGGGCCGCGAGCAGCCCTCCCTCGCGGGCGATGGCGAAGGCCCGGTCGAAGTCACGGGCCATACCGCGGCGCTCGTCGTTGGAGAGCCCGAAGCCGACGACACCGCGGTCCGCGTACCGCACGGCCAGCCGCGCCAGCGTGCGCGCGTCCAGCGGATGCTTCATGCGGTTGGCGGCGATCACGACCCGGATACCCAGCCCGGTGTCCCGGGCCGCGGAGTCCACGGCGTCGAGGATGATCTCGATCGCCGGAATCAGCCCGCCCAGCAGCGGGGCGTACGAGGTTGGGTCGACCTGGATCTCCAGCCACCCAGAGCCGTCCGCGACGTCCTCCTGGGCGGTCTCGCGCACGAGCCGCTGGATGTCCTCCGGCGCCCGCAGACAGGACCGGGCGATGTCGTAGAGGCGCTGGAAACGGAACCAGCCCCGCTCGTCCGTCGCCCGCAGACTCGGCGGCTCGCCACCGGTCAGCGCCTCGGGCAGGCGCACGCCGTACTTGTCGGCGAGTTCGAGCAGCGTCGTGGGTCGCATCGACCCGGTGAAATGCAGGTGCAGGTGGGCCTTGGGCAACAGCCGTACATCACGCTCCATCCCAAGATCCTGCCGTACGGGCGGGCCGTCGCGGTAGCCGCTTTCCCTCTTGGGACTGTCCTCGAACAAAAAAGCAGACCCCCGGACCGGAGTCCGGGGGTCTGCCTGTGCGACGGGGAGCGGTCAGTCCTTGGCCTCGCCCAGCAGCTTCTGGAGCCGCGAGACACCCTCGACGAGGTCGGTGTCACCGAGCGCGTACGAGAGCCGCAGGTAGCCCGGCGTACCGAACGCCTCACCCGGTACGACGGCGACCTCGGCCTCGTCCAGGATGAGCGCCGCGAGCTCGACCGAGGTGGCCGGACGCTTGCCGCGGATCTCCTTGCCGAGCAGCTCCTTCACCGAGGGGTACGCGTAGAACGCGCCCTCCGGCACCGGGCACAGCACGCCGTCGATCTCGTTGAGCATCCGCACGATGGTCTGGCGGCGGCGGTCGAAGGCCGTACGCATCTCGGCGACCGCGTCCAGGTTGCCCGAGACGGCGGCCAGCGCGGCGATCTGGGCCACGTTGGAGACGTTCGAGGTGGCGTGCGACTGCAGGTTGGTCGCGGCCTTCACCACGTCCTTGGGGCCGATGATCCACCCGACGCGCCAGCCGGTCATCGCGTACGTCTTGGCGACACCGTTGACCACGATGCACTTGTCGCGCAGCTCGGGGAGGATCGCCGGGAGCGAGGTGAAGGTGGCGTCGCCGTAGACGAGGTGCTCGTAGATCTCGTCGGTCAGCACCCACAGGCCGTGCTCGACGGCCCAGCGGCCGATCGCCTCGGCGTCGGCCTCGCTGTAGACGGCGCCGGTCGGGTTGGACGGCGAGACGAAGAGAACGACCTTCGTACGCTCGGTGCGCGCCGCTTCCAGCTGCTCGACGGAGACCCGGTAACCGGTGGTCTCGTCGGCCACGACCTCGACCGGGACACCGCCGGCGAGACGGATGGACTCCGGGTAGGTGGTCCAGTAGGGCGCCGGGACGATGACCTCGTCGCCCGGGTCGAGGATCGCGGCGAACGCCTCGTAGATGGCCTGCTTGCCGCCGTTGGTCACCAGGACCTGGGAGGCGTCGACCTCGTAGCCGGAGTCGCGCAGCGTCTTCTCTGCGATGGCGGCCTTGAGCTCCGGGAGCCCGCCGGCCGGGGTGTAGCGGTGGTACTTCGGGTTGCGGCACGCCTCGACCGCGGCTTCGACGATGTAGTCGGGCGTCGGGAAGTCGGGCTCACCGGCGCCGAAGCCGATCACCGGACGGCCGGCGGCCTTCAGGGCCTTGGCCTTGGCGTCGACGGCGAGGGTCGCGGACTCGGAAATCGCACCGACGCGGGCGGAGACCCGACGCTCGGAGGGAGAAGTTGCAGCGCTCATGGCGCCCATGCTCCCAGACCGGAAAAGCCGTCGGCACACGGGTTTCAGGGACCGGACAGGACTCGGACAGCATGCGGACAGGACCGGTCGGTTCCTATCTGTTCGACGCAGCGGCGTTGAGCACGTACACTCACCTGTCGTTGGCCTTCACCAGCCGCACCGTTTCAGCTTCTGGTTCATTCCGGGGGATGCGGTAGGTTGGTGGAAACCACAAAGGGTCGTAGCTCAATTGGTAGAGCACTGGTCTCCAAAACCAGCGGTTGGGGGTTCAAGTCCCTCCGGCCCTGCTACACACGTCTTCGCCAGGATGTGTGCGCATGTACGTACTTCATTGCACAGTCGTGCGGCTCCCCCGGGCGCGGCACGGCCACGACCCGGAATCAGGTGAGTAGCGTGACGGACGCCGTGGGCTCCATCGACATGCCTGATGCTGAGGATGAAGTCCCCGAGTCGAAGAAGAAGACTCGGAAGGGCGGCAAGCGCGGCAAGAAGGGCCCCCTGGGCCGGCTCGCGCTGTTCTACCGCCAGATCGTCGCCGAGTTGCGCAAGGTCGTCTGGCCGACTCGCAATCAGCTGACGACGTACACATCCGTGGTGATTGTGTTCGTAGTCGTCATGATTGGTCTCGTTACCGTGATTGACTTCGGATTCGCGCGGGTCATCAAGTACGTCTTCGGCTGATCCCGCGAAGGGCGCCTCACAGGCGCCCCTTTCGCATGTTCCAGCCATTTGTATCCAGGAAGAAGCAGCCATCGTGTCTGACCCGAACCTGAACGACGCCGCCGAGCCTACGGTGGACGCCGTCGAGTCCGCCGAGGACGAGCTCGACATCGTTGAGGCGGCGGACTCCGTGGAGCCCGACCAGGCCGAAGCTGCCGACGAAGCCGCGGGTGAGCCCTCCGAGGAGGCCGCCGTGCACGTCGAGTCCGACGCTGAAGAGTCCGCGGACGAGGAGTCCGACGAAGAGGTGGCCGAGGCCGCCGACGACGAGAGCGCCGACGAGGAAGAGGCCGAGCCGGCCGCCCCCGTCGACCCCGTCGCCGCCCTGCGCGAGGAGCTCCGCACTCTCCCCGGCGAGTGGTACGTCATCCACACGTACGCCGGTTACGAGAAGCGCGTGAAGGCCAACCTCGAACAGCGTGCGGTTTCGCTCAACGTCGAGGAGTTCGTCTACCAGGCGGAAGTCCCCGAGGAAGAGATCGTTCAGATCAAGAACGGTGAGCGGAAGAACGTCCGTCAGAACAAGCTCCCGGGTTACGTCCTGGTGCGCATGGACCTGACGAACGAGTCCTGGGGTGTTGTCCGCAACACGCCCGGCGTCACCGGCTTCGTGGGCAACGCCTACGACCCGTACCCGCTGACCCTCGACGAGATCGTCAAGATGCTCGCCCCCGAGGCCGAGGAGAAGGCAGCCCGCGAGGCCGCCGAGGCCGAGGGCAAGCCGGCTCCGTCCCGCAAGGTCGAGGTCCAGGTTCTGGACTTCGAGGTGGGCGACTCGGTCACCGTCACCGACGGCCCGTTCGCGACACTGCAGGCGACGATCAACGAGATCAACGCCGACTCGAAGAAGGTTAAGGGCCTCGTCGAGATCTTCGGTCGCGAGACCCCGGTCGAGCTCAGCTTCGACCAGATCCAGAAGAACTAGCAGCTTCCGCAGGTTTCTGGACACATGCCTACCGAGCAGGTCAGACAGGCTCTCGCAGCCGTCTGACCTGCTCGGTTTTTGGTCGCGCAGCTATACCCGTTATCGTTGTGCGGTATGCCTGCATCCGGATGACCGGATGACGGCGAAAAACTCTCACTAGGACCCGGAGAGAGCAATGCCTCCCAAGAAGAAGAAGGTCACGGGGCTTATCAAGCTCCAGATCAACGCCGGTGCGGCCAACCCGGCTCCGCCGGTCGGCCCCGCACTGGGCCAGCACGGCGTCAACATCATGGAGTTCTGCAAGGCCTACAACGCCGCGACCGAGTCGCAGCGTGGCATGGTCGTGCCGGTGGAGATCACGGTCTACGAAGACCGCTCCTTCACCTTCATCACGAAGACTCCGCCGGCCGCCAAGCTGATCCTCAAGGCCGCGGGTGTGGACAAGGGCTCCGGCGAGCCGCACAAGACCAAGGTTGCCAAGCTGACGGCTGCCCAGGTTCGCGAGATCGCCACGACGAAGCTCCCCGACCTGAACGCCAACGACCTCGACGCCGCGTCGAAGATCATCGCTGGCACCGCCCGTTCCATGGGCATCACGGTCGAAGGCTGATCCAGCCCTTCAAGCCCTCAGTGGTAGGACCAAGCGCTGGTCCGCACCACGACTCCACACTCTGAAACCACAGGAGTAGAAGTGAAGCGCAGCAAGAACCTCCGCGCTGCGGACGCCAAGATCGACCGGGAGCGCACCTACGCCCCGCTCGAGGCCGTCCGTCTCGCCAAGGACACCGCCGCCACCAAGTTCGACGGCACCGTCGAGGTCGCGTTCTGCCTGGGTGTTGACCCTCGCAAGGCCGACCAGATGGTCCGTGGCACCGTGAACCTCCCGCACGGCACCGGCAAGACCGCCCGGGTCCTGGTCTTCGCGACCGGTGACCGTGCTGCGGCAGCGGAAGCCGCGGGCGCCGACATCGTCGGCGCCGACGAGCTCATCGACGAGGTGGCGAAGGGCCGTCTGGACTTCGACGCCGTCGTCGCCACCCCGGACCTCATGGGCAAGGTCGGCCGCCTGGGCCGCGTGCTCGGTCCGCGTGGTCTGATGCCGAACCCGAAGACCGGCACCGTCACCCCCGATGTCGTCAAGGCTGTCAACGACATCAAGGGCGGCAAGATCGAGTTCCGCGTCGACAAGCACTCGAACCTGCACTTCATCATCGGCAAGGTTTCTTTCGATGACACGAAGCTGGTCGAGAACTACGCCGCGGCGCTCGAGGAGATCCTCCGTCTGAAGCCGTCCGCCGCCAAGGGCCGCTTCATCAAGAAGGCGGTCATGAGCACGACGATGGGCCCCGGCATCCCGCTGGACTCCAACCGCGTGCGCAACCTCCTCGTCGAGGAGGACCCGGCCTCCGTCTGAGCCCCCGTGCTCACCCGGTAGCCGCGTCACGGCATTCCGACGGGCCCCGCACCTTCCGAGGTGCGGGGCCCGTCCCCGTATCCCCGGAGACGCTTTCGTGGGCCTCCGGGGACCCGGACAGCGCGTTCCAAACCTCCCGCACCACTCGAACCGGGACGGATTTGCTCCGCGAGCCCCGGGTCACGTACTCTCCTGAAGAAGCCAAAGACCGCTGGTCGTTGCTGTGCTCTCGCAAGAGGGACCGGTGACCGAAGGATCCGTGAAGAACGGACGACCTGCGCAGGTGACTGTGGAAAGCTCCCGGACTTCGTGCGGTTGAGCTACGCCCTGGCACTTGTGCTGGGGCGTTTTGTTTTTCCCGGCCCCTTCTGAGCGGTCCTCATCACCCGGAAGGAGGCCGACGCTCATGGCAAGGCCCGACAAGGCTGCCGCGGTAGCCGAGCTGACGGACCAGTTCCGCAGCTCGAACGCCGCTGTGCTGACCGAGTACCGGGGTCTCACCGTGGCGCAGCTCAAGACGCTGCGTCGTTCGCTCGGTGAGAACGCCCAGTACGCCGTGGTGAAGAACACGCTGACCAAGATTGCGGCCAACGAGGCCGGGATCGACACGCTGGACGACCTGTTCGCAGGTCCGACGGCGGTTGCCTTCATCACCGGTGACCCGGTGGAGTCGGCGAAGGGTCTTCGTGACTTCGCCAAGGACAACCCGAACCTCATCATCAAGGGCGGTGTCCTTGATGGTAAGGCGCTGACCGCTGATGAGATCAAGAAGCTCGCGGACCTCGAGTCCCGCGAGGTTCTGCTCGCCAAGCTGGCCGGCGCCATGAAGGGCAAGCAGACTCAGGCTGCGCAGCTCTTCCAGGCTCTGCCGTCGAAGTTCGTCCGCACCGCGGAAGCGCTTCGCGCCAAGAAGGCCGAGCAGGGCGGTGCCGGTACGCCGGCTCCCGCCGAGGCTGCCGAGTAACCACTCGGTAGTCCAGCGGGCACCACGTACGCCCGCCGACATATACATCCGGCACCTGCCGAATTAGTGGAAGGACGCCATCATGGCGAAGCTCAGCCAGGAAGACCTGCTCGCTCAGTTCGAGGAGCTCACCCTCATCGAGCTCTCCGAGTTCGTTAAGGCGTTCGAGGAGAAGTTCGACGTCACCGCCGCCGCGGCCGTCGCCGTTGCCGGCCCCGCCGGCCCGGGCGCCGTTGCCGAGGCCGCTGAGGAGCAGGACGAGTTCGACGTCATCCTCACCGCCGCCGGTGACAAGAAGATCCAGGTCATCAAGGTCGTGCGCGAGCTGACCTCCCTGGGCCTCAAGGAGGCCAAGGACCTCGTGGACGGCGCCCCGAAGCCCGTCCTCGAGAAGGTCGCCAAGGAGGCCGCCGAGAAGGCTGCCGAGTCCCTCAAGGGCGCCGGCGCCTCCGTCGAGGTCAAGTGATCCTGCGAGTCATCTGACTCCTCAGGACCGTCCCTGCCGCGAGGCGGGGATGTCACATCGCAAAGGGCGATCACCCATTCGGGTGGTCGCCCTTTGGCGTACCCGTGGCGGCTGCCTTGCTCTTCTGCCGCTGACGAGTATCGTGATCTTCGCCGTGCGCCTCTCAGGGGCCGCCAGCAGGCGTTCTGAGGCACCTGGAGGGGATCTCCGGGACCACCTCCTGGCTGAGGGGCCTTGACGAACCGCACGCGGCGCGCAATTCTCAGGACGCGTCGTCACATCGATCCGCATCCGAGGCATGGATCGAGAGTGAAGAGGGCAGTAAAGAAGTGCGCACCCCGCGCGAGGGCTAGGCATAGGTGTTGAGAACAGCTGTTGAGAGCAACGTGGGTCTCTGAGAACCCCGACTGGACATCAGTGTGGCACTTGGCTACACTGACCCTTTGCGCTGCCTGTTAGCTGCCTCCTGCCCGTCACCAGGGGCATGCCCAATCTTGAGCACCGTTGGCCGATCCTCCCTGACCTGGGATTTCTGTCTCCGTGTCCAACTTGGGACCGGTACGCGCGTAGTGAGTCCGAGCCCTCGGAAGGACCCCCTCTTGGCCGCCTCGCGCAACGCCTCGACCGCGAATACGAACAACGGCGCCAGCACCGCCCCGCTGCGCATCTCTTTTGCAAAGATCAAGGAGCCCCTCGAGGTTCCGAACCTCCTCGCGCTGCAGACCGAGAGCTTTGACTGGCTCCTCGGCAATGCCGCCTGGAAGGCTCGCGTCGAGGCTGCTCTGGACAGTGGACAAGACGTCCCCACCAAGTCCGGCCTGGAGGAAATCTTCGAGGAGATTTCACCGATCGAGGACTTCTCCGGGTCGATGTCGCTTACGTTCCGCGACCACCGCTTCGAGCCCCCGAAGAACTCGATCGACGAGTGCAAGGAGCGCGACTTCACGTTCGCCGCGCCGCTCTTCGTCACGGCCGAGTTCACCAACAACGAGACCGGCGAGATCAAGTCCCAGACGGTCTTCATGGGCGACTTCCCGCTCATGACCAACAAGGGCACCTTCGTCATCAACGGCACCGAGCGTGTCGTCGTGTCGCAGCTGGTCCGCTCGCCGGGTGTCTACTTCGACTCCTCGATCGACAAGACGTCCGACAAGGACATCTTCTCCGCGAAGATCATCCCGTCCCGGGGTGCCTGGCTGGAGATGGAGATCGACAAGCGCGACATGGTCGGTGTCCGCATCGACCGCAAGCGCAAGCAGTCCGTGACCGTACTCCTGAAGGCTCTCGGTTGGACCACCGAGCAGATCCTCGAGGAGTTCGGCGAGTACGAGTCCATGCGCGCCACCCTGGAGAAGGACCACACCCAGGGCCAGGACGACGCGCTCCTCGACATCTACCGCAAGCTGCGCCCGGGCGAGCCGCCCACGCGCGAGGCTGCTCAGACGCTGCTCGAGAACCTCTACTTCAACCCGAAGCGCTACGACCTCGCGAAGGTCGGCCGCTACAAGGTGAACAAGAAGCTCGGCGCGGATGAGCCGCTCGACGCCGGTGTTCTCACCAGCGACGACATCATCGCGACCATCAAGTACCTGGTGAAGCTGCACGCCGGGGAGCTCGAGACCGTCGGCGAGTCCGGCCGGACGATCGTCGTCGAGACCGACGACATCGACCACTTCGGCAACCGTCGTCTGCGTAACGTCGGCGAGCTCATCCAGAACCAGGTCCGTACGGGTCTGGCTCGTATGGAGCGCGTCGTGCGTGAGCGCATGACGACCCAGGACGTCGAGGCGATCACGCCGCAGACCCTGATCAACATCCGGCCGGTCGTCGCCTCCATCAAGGAGTTCTTCGGCACCAGCCAGCTGTCGCAGTTCATGGACCAGAACAACCCGCTGTCGGGTCTCACCCACAAGCGCCGCCTGTCGGCTCTTGGCCCGGGTGGTCTGTCCCGTGAGCGGGCCGGCTTCGAGGTCCGTGACGTGCACCCGTCCCACTACGGACGCATGTGCCCGATCGAGACCCCTGAAGGCCCGAACATCGGTCTGATCGGTTCGCTCGCCTCGTACGGACGCGTCAACGCGTTCGGTTTCATCGAGACGCCGTACCGCAAGGTCGTCGACGGTCAGGTCACCGACGAGGTCGACTACATCACGGCCGACGAGGAAGACCGTTACGTCATCGCCCAGGCGAACGCGACGCTCTCCGACGAGCTGCGCTTCACCGAGCCCCGTGTCCTGGTCCGCCGTCGTGGCGGAGAGGTCGACTACGTGCCCGGCACGGACGTCGACTACATGGACGTCTCGCCGCGCCAGATGGTGTCCGTCGCCACCGCGATGATCCCCTTCCTGGAGCACGACGACGCCAACCGTGCCCTCATGGGCGCGAACATGATGCGGCAGGCGGTGCCGCTCATCAAGTCCGAGGCGCCGCTCGTCGGCACCGGCATGGAGTACCGCTGCGCCACCGACGCCGGTGACGTGCTCAAGGCCGAGAAGGACGGTGTGGTCCAGGAGGTCTCCGCGGACTACATCACGGTCACGAACGACGACGGCACGTACACCACGTACCGCATCGCCAAGTTCATGCGCTCCAACCAGGGCACCTCGGTCAACCAGAAGGTTGTCGTCTCCGAGGGCGACCGGGTCGTCGCCGAGCAGGTGCTCGCCGACGGACCGGCCACCGAGAACGGTGAGATGGCCCTGGGCAAGAACCTGCTCGTGGCGTTCATGCCGTGGGAGGGTCACAACTACGAGGACGCGATCATCCTGTCGCAGCGCCTCGTGCAGGACGACGTCCTCTCCTCGATCCACATCGAGGAGCACGAGGTCGACGCCCGTGACACCAAGCTCGGCCCGGAGGAGATCACCCGGGACATCCCGAACGTCTCCGAAGAGGTCCTCGCGGACCTCGACGAGCGCGGCATCATCCGTATCGGTGCCGAGGTCACGGCCGGTGACATCCTCGTCGGCAAGGTCACGCCCAAGGGTGAGACCGAGCTGACGCCGGAGGAGCGTCTGCTCCGCGCGATCTTCGGTGAGAAGGCGCGCGAGGTGCGCGACACCTCGCTGAAGGTGCCGCACGGCGAGATCGGCAAGATCATCGGCGTCCGCGTCTTCGACCGCGAAGAGGGCGACGAGCTGCCGCCGGGCGTGAACCAGCTGGTTCGCGTCTACGTCGCGCAGAAGCGCAAGATCACCGATGGTGACAAGCTCGCCGGCCGTCACGGCAACAAGGGCGTCATCTCGAAGATCCTGCCGATCGAGGACATGCCGTTCCTGGAGGACGGCACCCCGGTCGACATCATCCTCAACCCGCTGGGTGTCCCGTCCCGAATGAACCCGGGACAGGTCCTGGAGATCCACCTCGGCTGGCTCGCCAGCCGCGGATGGGACGTCTCCGGCCTCGGTGACGAGTGGGCCCAGCGCCTGCAGGCCATCGGCGCCGACCAGGTCGCCCCCGGCACCAACGTCGCCACCCCGGTCTTCGACGGTGCCCGTGAGGACGAGATCACCGGCCTCTTCCAGGCCACGATCCCGAACCGCGACGGTGACCGGCTGGTCCAGCCCTCGGGCAAGGCCAACCTGTTCGACGGCCGCTCCGGCGAGCCGTTCCCGGACCCGGTTTCGGTCGGGTACATGTACATCCTCAAGCTGCACCACCTCGTCGACGACAAGCTCCACGCTCGTTCGACGGGTCCGTACTCCATGATCACCCAGCAGCCGCTGGGTGGTAAGGCTCAGTTCGGTGGACAGCGATTCGGTGAGATGGAGGTGTGGGCACTCGAGGCTTATGGCGCTGCTTACGCCCTCCAGGAACTGCTGACCATCAAGTCCGACGACGTGACCGGCCGCGTGAAGGTCTACGAGGCCATCGTCAAGGGCGAGAACATCCCCGAACCCGGCATTCCCGAGTCCTTCAAGGTGCTCATCAAGGAAATGCAGTCGCTCTGCCTCAACGTGGAGGTGCTGTCCTCGGACGGCATGTCCATCGAGATGCGCGACACGGACGAGGACGTCTTCCGCGCTGCGGAAGAGCTCGGTATCGACCTGTCCCGGCGCGAGCCGAGCAGCGTCGAAGAGGTCTGACGGGCCTGGCCGGGGCCTCCTCGTGAGGCCCCGGCCGCCCCGGACCGTTCAGACCATGTTTGACACTCGACCCTGAAAGAGGGATTGACGACAAGTGCTCGACGTCAACTTCTTCGACGAGCTGCGGATCGGCCTTGCCACCGCGGACGACATCCGGACCTGGTCGCACGGCGAAGTGAAGAAGCCGGAGACCATCAACTACCGCACGCTCAAGCCCGAAAAGGACGGACTCTTCTGCGAGAAGATCTTCGGTCCGACCCGGGACTGGGAGTGCTACTGCGGCAAGTACAAGCGTGTCCGCTTCAAGGGCATCATCTGTGAGCGCTGCGGCGTCGAGGTCACTCGCGCCAAGGTGCGTCGTGAGCGGATGGGCCACATCGAGCTTGCCGCTCCCGTCACCCACATCTGGTACTTCAAGGGCGTCCCGTCGCGTCTCGGCTACCTGCTTGATCTCGCTCCGAAGGACCTCGAGAAGGTCATCTACTTCGCCGCGTACATGATCACGTTCGTGGACGAGGAGCGCCGCACGCGTGACCTGCCCTCGCTGGAGGCGCACGTCTCCGTCGAGCGTCAGCAGGTCGAGAACCGTCGCGACTCCGACCTCGAGAACCGCGCCAAGAAGCTCGAGACCGACCTGGCCGAGCTCGAGGCCGAGGGCGCCAAGGCCGACGTACGCCGCAAGGTGCGCGAAGGTGCCGAGCGTGAGATGAAGCAGCTGCGCGACCGTGCGCAGCGCGAGATCGACCGCCTCGACGAGGTGTGGAGCCGCTTCAAGAACCTCAAGGTCCAGGACCTCGAGGGCGACGAGCTGCTCTACCGCGAGCTGCGTGACCGCTTCGGCACGTACTTCGACGGCTGCATGGGTGCCGCTGCTCTGCAGAAGCGCCTCGAGTCGTTCGACCTCGACGAGGAGGCCGAGCGCCTCCGCGAGATCATCCGTACCGGCAAGGGCCAGAAGAAGACCCGTGCGCTCAAGCGCCTCAAGGTCGTCTCCGCGTTCCTGCAGACCAGCAACAAGCCCAAGGGCATGGTGCTCGACTGCGTGCCGGTCATCCCGCCGGACCTGCGTCCGATGGTGCAGCTGGACGGTGGCCGCTTCGCGACCTCCGACCTGAACGACCTGTACCGCCGTGTGATCAACCGCAACAACCGCCTCAAGCGTCTCCTTGACCTCGGTGCCCCCGAGATCATCGTGAACAACGAGAAGCGGATGCTGCAGGAGGCCGTCGACGCGCTGTTCGACAACGGCCGCCGCGGTCGCCCGGTCACCGGTCCCGGTAACCGTCCCCTGAAGTCCCTGAGCGACATGCTCAAGGGCAAGCAGGGTCGATTCCGTCAGAACCTTCTCGGTAAGCGTGTGGACTACTCCGCGCGTTCCGTGATCGTCGTCGGCCCGCAGCTGAAGCTGCACCAGTGCGGTCTGCCCAAGGCCATGGCGCTGGAGCTCTTCAAGCCGTTCGTGATGAAGCGCCTGGTCGACCTGAACCACGCGCAGAACATCAAGAGCGCGAAGCGCATGGTCGAGCGCGGCCGCACGGTCGTCTACGACGTGCTGGAAGAGGTCATCGCCGAGCACCCGGTTCTCCTGAACCGTGCGCCGACGCTGCACCGCCTCGGCATCCAGGCGTTCGAGCCGCAGCTCGTCGAGGGCAAGGCCATCCAGATCCACCCGCTCGTCTGCACCGCGTTCAACGCGGACTTCGACGGTGACCAGATGGCCGTGCACCTGCCGCTCTCCGCGGAGGCGCAGGCCGAGGCCCGCATCCTGATGCTGTCCTCGAACAACATCCTGAAGCCGGCCGACGGTCGTCCCGTCACCATGCCTACGCAGGACATGGTGCTGGGTCTGTTCTTCCTGACCACCGACGGCGAGCTCCGTGACACCAAGGGCGAGGGCCGCGCGTTCGGCTCCACGGCCGAGGCGATCATGGCGTTCGACGCCGGCGAGCTGGCGCTGCAGTCGCCCGTCGACATCCGCTTCCCGGTGGGCACCATCCCGCCGCGTGGCTGGGTGCCGCCGGTCGCCGAAGAGGGCGAGCCCGAGTACCAGCCGGGTGACACCTTCCGGCTGCGGACGAGCCTGGGCCGCGCGCTCTTCAACGAGCTGCTGCCCGAGGACTACCCGTTCGTCGACTACTCCGTCGGCAAGAAGCAGCTCTCCGAGATCGTCAACGACCTCGCCGAGCGCTACCCCAAGGTCATCGTGGCGGCGACGCTCGACAACCTGAAGGCGGCGGGCTTCCACTGGGCCACCCGTTCCGGCGTCACCGTCGCCGTTTCGGACATCGTCGTCCCCGAGGCCAAGAAGGCCATCGTCAAGGGCTACGAGGACCAGGACGAGAAGGTCCAGAAGCAGTACGAGCGCGGTCTGATCACCAAGGACGAGCGCACGCAGGAGCTCATCGCGATCTGGACCAAGGCGACCAACGAGGTTGCCGAGGCGATGAACGCGAACTTCCCCAAGACGAACCCCATCTTCATGATGGTTGACTCGGGTGCCCGAGGAAACATGATGCAGATGCGTCAGATCGCCGGTATGCGTGGTCTGGTGTCCAACGCCAAGAACGAGACGATTCCTCGTCCCATCAAGGCGTCCTTCCGTGAGGGCCTCACCGTTCTGGAGTACTTCATCTCCACGCACGGTGCCCGTAAGGGTCTGGCGGACACCGCCCTGCGTACCGCCGACTCGGGTTACCTGACCCGTCGTCTGGTGGACGTCTCGCAGGACGTGATCATTCGCGAGGAGGACTGCGGCACCGACCGTGGCCTCAAGCTGAAGATCGCGGTCAAGGGCGCCGACGGCGTGCTCCGCAAGACGGACGACGTCGAGACCTCGGTCTACGCCCGCATGCTCGCCGAGGACGTCGTCGTCGACGGCAAGGTCATCGCGCCTGCCAACGTCGACCTCGGTGACGTCCTGATCGACGCCCTGGTGGGCGCCGGCGTCGAGGAGGTCAAGACCCGTTCGGTCCTGACCTGTGAGTCCGCGGTCGGCACCTGTGCCTTCTGCTACGGACGCTCGCTCGCCACCGGCAAGCTGGTCGACATCGGTGAGGCGGTCGGCATCATCGCCGCCCAGTCCATCGGTGAGCCCGGTACCCAGCTGACGATGCGTACCTTCCACACCGGTGGTGTGGCCGGTGACGACATCACGCAGGGTCTGCCGCGTGTCGTCGAGCTCTTCGAGGCCCGTACGCCCAAGGGTGTCGCCCCGATCTCGGAGGCGGCAGGCCGCGTCCGGATCGAGGAGACCGAGAAGACCAAGAAGCTCGTCGTCACCCCGGACGACGGCAGCGAGGAGACGGCGTTCCCGATCTCCAAGCGTGCCCGTCTCCTGGTCGGCGAGGGCGACCCGGTCGCGGTGGGCCAGAAGCTCACCGTCGGTGCCACCAACCCGCACGACGTGCTGCGGATCCTCGGTCAGCGCGCGGTCCAGGTCCACCTGGTCGGCGAAGTCCAGAAGGTCTACAACTCGCAGGGTGTGTCGATCCACGACAAGCACATCGAGATCATCATCCGGCAGATGCTGCGCCGCGTGACGATCATCGAGTCCGGCGACGCGGAGCTGCTGCCGGGCGAGCTCGTCGAGCGCTCGAAGTTCGAGGTCGAGAACCGTCGTGTGGTCACCGAGGGCGGTCACCCCGCCTCCGGCCGTCCGCAGCTGATGGGTATCACCAAGGCGTCGCTGGCCACCGAGTCGTGGCTGTCGGCGGCGTCCTTCCAGGAGACGACCAGGGTCCTGACCGACGCGGCGATCAACGCCAAGTCGGACTCCCTGATCGGCCTCAAGGAGAACGTCATCATCGGTAAGCTCATCCCGGCCGGTACGGGTCTCTCCCGCTACCGCAACATCCGGGTCGAGCCGACCGAGGAAGCCAAGGCCGCTATGTACTCGGCCGTCGGCTACGACGACATCGACTACTCGCCGTTCGGCACGGGCTCCGGCCAGGCCGTTCCGCTGGAGGACTACGACTACGGTCCGTACAACCAGTAAGCGAGTCGTTCCACGACCGCAGGGCGGTCACCCCGTTTCGTACGGGGTGGCCGCCCTGCGGCGTATTCCGGGGCCGGCGTCCGGCGGCGTGCCGTCGTGACGGCCTTCTGCCGGTGCTCTGCGAGGTCGCGGCCGTGCGGTCCGCCGTGCGGGGCCGACCCGGGCGGGGGAGTGGTGCTGTGCCGCTCGTACGGGACCGGCCCGGTCCCGGCGCGCTGTGGTGGACAGCATTTGTTTTGACCGGAGTCCGTGAGGTAGGTACGCTCAAGCCTTGTGCCTGGGGTGTGCCTGGGCTCGGGTGCGTGTCCTCAACCGCATCGCGAGTCCGTAAGTGGCCGCCGCAATCTGCGCTTTTCCTGCCCTCGGGCAGGAGCTTGCAGTATTCGACACACCCGACCGCGTGGGTCGGAGATGTTCCAGGTTAGTTTCAACGAACGGCACACAGAAACCGGAGAAGTAGTGCCTACGATCCAGCAGCTGGTCCGGAAGGGCCGGCAGGACAAGGTCGAGAAGAACAAGACGCCCGCGCTCGAGGGTTCGCCCCAGCGTCGTGGCGTCTGCACGCGTGTGTTCACGACCACCCCGAAGAAGCCGAACTCGGCGCTCCGTAAGGTCGCGCGTGTGCGTCTGACCTCCGGTATCGAGGTCACGGCCTACATCCCGGGTGAGGGACACAACCTGCAGGAGCACTCCATCGTGCTCGTGCGTGGTGGCCGTGTGAAGGACCTGCCGGGTGTTCGCTACAAGATCATCCGCGGCTCGCTCGACACCCAGGGTGTCAAGAACCGCAAGCAGGCCCGAAGCCGCTACGGCGCCAAGAAGGAGAAGTAAGAATGCCTCGTAAGGGCCCCGCCCCGAAGCGCCCGGTCATCATCGACCCGGTCTACAGCTCTCCTCTTGTCACCTCGCTGATCAACAAGATCCTCCTCGACGGCAAGCGTTCCACCGCCGAGCGGATCGTGTACGGCGCCATGGAAGGCCTCCGCGAGAAGACCGGCGCTGACCCGGTCATCACGCTGAAGCGCGCGCTTGAGAACGTCAAGCCCTCGCTCGAGGTCAAGTCCCGCCGTGTCGGTGGCGCCACCTACCAGGTGCCGATCGAGGTCAAGCCCGGTCGTGCCGCCACCCTCTCGCTGCGCTGGATCGTGGGTTACTCCCGCGCCCGTCGCGAGAAGACGATGACCGAGCGGCTCATGAACGAGCTGCTCGACGCCTCCAACGGTCTTGGCGCTGCCGTCAAGAAGCGCGAGGACACCCACAAGATGGCCGAGTCGAACAAGGCCTTCGCGCACTACCGCTGGTAGTCGCTTACCCCATCGAGACCGAGAGAAGATTGAGCCTTATGGCCACCACTTCGCTTGACCTGGCCAAGGTCCGCAACATTGGGATCATGGCCCACATCGACGCGGGCAAGACGACCACCACCGAGCGGATCCTCTTCTACACCGGTGTGAGCTACAAGATCGGTGAAGTCCACGACGGCGCTGCCACGATGGACTGGATGGAGCAGGAGCAGGAGCGCGGCATCACGATCACGTCTGCCGCGACGACCTGTCACTGGCCGCTCAATGAGGTTGATCACACGATCAACATCATTGACACCCCCGGTCACGTCGACTTCACCGTCGAGGTGGAGCGTTCGCTCCGCGTCCTCGACGGTGCCGTCACCGTGTTCGACGGTGTGGCGGGCGTCGAGCCCCAGTCGGAGACTGTCTGGCGTCAGGCGGACCGCTACGGCGTGCCGCGTATCTGCTTCGTCAACAAGCTCGACCGCACCGGCGCGGAGTTCCACCGCTGCGTCGACATGATCATCGACCGCCTCGGTGCGGTTCCGCTGGTCATGCAGCTTCCCATCGGCGCCGAAGCCGACTTCAAGGGCGTCGTCGACCTCGTGACGATGAAGGCCTTTGTCTGGTCGGAAGAGGCCGCCAAGGGCGAGATGTACGACACTGTCGACATCCCGGACACCCACGTCGAGGCAGCCGAGGAGTGGCGCGGCAAGCTGCTCGAGGCCGTCTCCGAGAACGACGACGAGATGATGGAGCTGTACCTGGAGGGCGTCGAGCCTTCCGTGGACCAGCTCTACGCGGCGATCCGCCGTATCACCCTCGCGTCGAAGGGTTCGGCCGACTCCGTCACCGTCACCCCGGTGTTCTGTGGCACGGCGTTCAAGAACAAGGGCGTCCAGCCCCTGCTCGACGCGGTCGTCCGCTACCTGCCTTCTCCCCTGGACGTCGAGGCCATTGAGGGCCACGACGTCAAGGACCCGGAGAAGGTCGTCAAGCGTCAGCCGTCGGACGACGAGCCGTTCTCCGGCCTGGCGTTCAAGATCGCGAGCGACCCGCACCTGGGCAAGCTCACCTTCGTCCGGATCTACTCCGGTCGCCTCGAGGCCGGCACCGCGGTGCTGAACTCGGTCAAGGGCAAGAAGGAGCGCATCGGGAAGATCTACCGTATGCACGCGAACAAGCGTGAGGAGATCCCCTCGGTGGGCGCCGGTGACATCGTCGCCGTCATGGGCCTGAAGCAGACCACCACCGGTGAGACGCTGTGTGACGACAAGAGCCCGGTCATCCTGGAGTCCATGGACTTCCCGGCCCCGGTCATCCAGGTCGCCATCGAGCCCAAGTCCAAGGGTGACCAGGAGAAGCTGGGTGTCGCCATCCAGCGCCTCTCGGAGGAGGACCCCTCCTTCCAGGTGCACTCCGACGAGGAGACCGGCCAGACCATCATCGGTGGTATGGGCGAGCTTCACCTCGAGGTGCTCGTCGACCGCATGAGGCGCGAGTTCCGCGTCGAGGCGAACGTCGGCAAGCCGCAGGTCGCTTACCGCGAGACGATCCGCAAGACCGTCGAGCGCATTGACTACACGCACAAGAAGCAGACTGGTGGTACCGGCCAGTTCGCGAAGGTGCAGATCGCCCTCGAGCCCATCGAGGGTGGCGACTCGTCCTACGAGTTCGTCAACAAGGTCACCGGTGGCCGCATCCCCCGTGAGTACATTCCCTCGGTGGACGCGGGTGCCCAGGAAGCCATGCAGTTCGGCATCCTGGCCGGTTACGAGATGGTCGGCGTCCGCGTCACCCTTCTCGACGGTGGTTACCACGAGGTCGACTCCTCCGAGCTCGCCTTCAAGATCGCCGGTTCGCAGGCGTTCAAGGAGGGTGCTCGCAAGGCGTCCCCCGTGCTTCTCGAGCCGATGATGGCCGTCGAGGTCACCACGCCCGAGGACTACATGGGTGACGTGATCGGCGACCTCAACTCCCGCCGTGGCCAGATCCAGGCCATGGAGGAGCGCAGCGGCGCTCGCGTCGTGAAGGGCCTCGTGCCCCTCTCGGAGATGTTCGGCTACGTCGGAGACCTCCGCAGCAAGACCTCGGGTCGCGCAAGCTACTCGATGCAGTTCGACTCCTACGCCGAGGTTCCGCGGAACGTCGCCGAGGAGATCATCGCGAAGGCCAAGGGCGAGTAACTCTCCCGAGTTGACGCTTTAGGCTTATCACCGGAGCCCGGTGGGGCATTTGACGCGACGCGCGAGCGATGCGGCGAATGCCCCCGGGACCCGGCATCCCAGCAAAGATCACCTGGCGCCGATGAAGCAAGGCGTACAGAACCACTCCGCAGGAGGACCCAGTGGCGAAGGCAAAGTTCGAGCGGACTAAGCCGCACGTCAACATCGGCACCATCGGTCACATTGACCACGGTAAGACGACCCTCACGGCCGCCATTACCAAGGTGCTGCACGACGCGTACCCGGACCTGAACGAGGCCTCGGCCTTCGACCAGATCGACAAGGCGCCGGAAGAGCGCCAGCGTGGTATCACCATCTCCATCGCGCACGTCGAGTACCAGACGGAGTCGCGTCACTACGCGCACGTCGACTGCCCGGGTCACGCTGACTACATCAAGAACATGATCACGGGTGCCGCGCAGATGGACGGCGCGATCCTCGTGGTTGCCGCCACCGACGGCCCGATGCCGCAGACCAAGGAGCACGTGCTCCTGGCCCGCCAGGTCGGCGTCCCCTACATCGTCGTCGCGCTGAACAAGGCCGACATGGTGGACGACGAGGAGATCCTGGAGCTCGTCGAGCTCGAGGTTCGTGAGCTCCTCTCCGAGTACGAGTTCCCGGGCGACGACCTTCCGGTCGTCAAGGTCTCGGCGCTCAAGGCTCTTGAGGGTGACAAGGAGTGGGGCCAGACCGTCCTCGACCTGATGAAGGCCGTCGACGAGTCCATCCCGCAGCCCGAGCGTGACGTCGAGAAGCCGTTCCTCATGCCGATCGAGGACGTCTTCACGATCACCGGTCGTGGCACCGTCGTCACCGGTCGTATCGAGCGTGGTGTCCTGAAGGTCAACGAGACCGTCGACATCGTCGGTATCAAGACCGAGAAGGTCACCACCACGGTCACCGGTATCGAGATGTTCCGCAAGCTGCTCGACGAGGGCCAGGCCGGTGAGAACGTCGGTCTGCTCCTCCGTGGCATCAAGCGCGAGGACGTCGAGCGCGGCCAGGTCATCATCAAGCCGGGTTCGGTCACGCCGCACACCGAGTTCGAGGCGCAGTCCTACATCCTGTCGAAGGACGAGGGTGGCCGTCACACCCCGTTCTTCAACAACTACCGCCCGCAGTTCTACTTCCGTACCACGGACGTAACGGGCGTTGTGACCCTTCCCGAGGGCACCGAGATGGTCATGCCGGGCGACAACACCCTCATGAACGTCTCGCTGATCCAGCCCGTCGCCATGGAAGAGGGCCTGAAGTTCGCCATCCGTGAGGGTGGCCGGACCGTGGGCGCCGGCCAGGTCACCAAGATCGTCAAGTAATTACCTGACTGTCTGACCTGGTAGCTCCGCACAGAGCACCAAGGAGGGCCCCGGCCCGCCGCGCAAGCGGTGGACCGGGGCCCTTCTGCATGCCCGGGCGGGGCCGTGACCTATGCGGGCCGCCAGATCCAGGGCAGCGCGTCCGGCCCCAGGCCCACGACAGCCGGTCTGCCGTCGGCCCCGAGGTGGAGCGCGGCCCCGTCGAGGGCCGCGGGCCCCTGGTCACGTACGTGGAGTCCGCGGCCGGTACGGAGCTGGACCAGGCCCCCCGCCGTACGGCCGAGCAGCACCGGGCCGAGGGGGGAGGCGGCGGCGGTGACGGGCCCGTACCCGTCGAAGTCGCTCCGCTCCACGACGGCTCCCCGGCGCACGGCCGTCAGCCCGGGCTCCGCCTGTGCGCGGTAGTACACCTCGACGGACCCGTCCTCGGCCGTGAGCGCGGCCGGCGCCACACCGGGCACCGGCGCCCCGTCGAGCTGGGTGCGGGCGGTCAGCGCCTCGCCCGGCGCGTCCTGCGTCCAGTGGTGCACCGCGTGATGGCCCGCCGCGAAGACATGGACCCGTCCCGCTCCGTCGACCGCGGCGGCGAGGCCGTCCTGGACCTGCCCGCCGCCGGTGTCGCGCCACCCGCTCCACCGCCCCGACCTGCCCCGTACCCGGGTACTGACACCGCCCTCGGCGTTCCGTACGAAGAGGTGGACCCGCCCGTCGGGGGCCGCGAGGGCGACCGGGACGCCGATCCGGCGACCGTGGTCCCGTCCCCGGGCCGGATTGCCGAGCCCCCGCCAGGGCAGGAACCCGCCGCCGGGGGAGCGCTGCTCCAGCAGCACGATCTCGCGCTCGTTGTCGCTGCCGTGCCCGCCGAGCGCCGCGAAACGCAGCCCGAACAGCAGCTGCCTGCCGTCGGCGAGGACCGCCGAGCCGAGTACGGGGGCGAGCGGACCGCCACCGAGATCGTCGGGGCGGTCCCAGATCCCGCTGCCGGGAGCACTCTCGCGCCGGCGGACGGCCCGCAGGCCGAGCACGCCGTACGCCACGAGCCGCCCGTCCGGTTCGGAGGCGAGGACGGTCCTGGCTCCCGGGTAGCGGTGGTGGGTGGAGCGGACCCAGCCCTTCCGGTTGGTCAGCGGACGGTCGCCGCCCACGTTGTAGTCCCCGCAGCCCGCCGGGTTGCCGCACTCCCAGTCGGGGGAGCCGCCGTACGGGACGAGATGGCCGGCCTTCCGGGCGAGCACGGCGGGCGGGAGGTTCTTGGGCCAGTGGCGGTTGTAGTAGCCGCGGAAAGAGGTGGCCACGAAGGCCGGCACAGTGCTGCCGCTCCGGGTCGTCCGGGCCGCCCAGCGGATCATGGCCGCCCAGGCGAAGCAGGCCGCCGCGGTGTGGTCGGCGTGGTCGGAGTAGCCGCGCTGCTCGCTGTCGCGCCGGCGCGCCGCCTCGGTGCTGTGCTGGATGTCCGGGTCGGGGTCCAGGGTGTGGACGACGGTCGGCCGGTACTGCTCCAGCAGTCCTGCGAGTACGTCGACGAGGCTCTCGTAGGTGTACGAACCCGCCCTGCCCAGAGGGGAGTTGTCGGCGACGACGGTGCGCAGGACGCGGTGCCGGTCGTGCCAGAGGCTCGGCAGTCCGAGACGGCCGTGCGAGGTGTGCATCGCCGTGTTGAGGAAGATCAGCTCGACCCGGCGGACGCCGTCGGTCAGGACGTCCGTCTCGGCCCGGTGCCGGCCGTGCAGGTTCACGACGGACCGCTGCCAGGGGGTGAACCGGTCGAGGCCGAGCAGGGCCGCGTACGCCTGCCGGAGTCCCTGCTGGCGGGAGGAGGAGTACGCGGACCGGTCCGGGGCCGGACGCGGCGCACCGGGGATCCTGTTGACGCCGTCGGCCTCACCCGCGGTGAGGTAGACGCAGACCAGGGGCGTCCCGGAATCCAGGGTCTGCCGGGCGTCGGGGTTCATGAAGTACAGATCGTCGTCCGGATGGGCGAGTACCTGCATCAGCCGGGCCCGCCCGGAGGCGCTGATGGGGAGGCCCGGAGCCGGATTCGGCATCGGGTTACGGCGCCGGGGGGCCGGTACGGAGCAGGCGGTCAGCGCCACCAGCCCGGTGGCCGCCATCACCGCCGTCCGCCGTCGCACTCCGACTGTGGGCAGAGCAGGTCGATCCGTCACGCCGCGCACCCTTCGCGTTCCGCTTCCCCCGCAGCGGGCGTATGGGTGCCCTGAACTGCGTACCACCGCTTCCACGCAGGTCACGGCCGGTCGGGCCGTTCCCGCGAGGGAGTAGACGGACGCGGGGGCGTCAGGGTTGCCCGGCTCAGCGGGCGGGCCGGCGGACCATGAAGACGTCGACGGGGTCCTCGGACTCCAGGACGAAGCCGTGGCGCTCGTACAGACGCCTGGCCGCGCTGCCCTGGAGCACGTCGAGGCGTACGGGGGCGCCCTCGGCGTCCGTACGGGCGAGCAGGGCGCCGAGGACGGCGGAACCGAGCCCGTGGCCCTGGTGGGCGGGGGAGAGGTAGAAGTGCTCCAGCCAGTGCCCGTCCAGGTGCGGGCGCAGGGCGACGCACCCGGCGAAGGAGCCGTCGGCCAGGACGACGGAGGTGTGCTCGGCGCAGAACGCGTCCCGCAGCCGCTGCCGTACACGGTGGTCGTCGTAGCGGCCCAGGCGCTCCAGGTCGGGGCGCATCACGACGGCCCGGAGCTCGGCGATCGCCTCGACGTCCGCAGGCTCCGCGGGGCGCAGGGTCCAGGTCGGCCGCGTGTTCGTTTCCATGGCGGGAGTCTCGCAGGGCCGCGTGGAGGCGCCTCAGGCCGGCCGGGAACGTGCCCGCGTTTGACCATCCGACCACGGGGGGTAAGATCCTCCGCCCGATTGGCCAGGCCTGCGACCCGTATGGCACACTAGCCAGGTTGCTCGGTTGAGTGTCAATGCTGCGCGCCTCCCGCCGGGAGGACCGGAAGCGAGTCCCACGGTACTCGTCGACCCCATGCGGGTCGGACGTACGGGAATCTTTCGGGAAGTTCAGCAGGGCGCCGATCAGGCACCCGGTGGGTGTTCCGCCCCCGGTTCGCGAGGTCTCAGGCCCGCACCCCCTTGGTTGGGATTTCCTTCGGGAGATTTTCGTAGAGGGGATGCGACACGCCCGACCGCGTGGGTCGGAGACGGAGTTACGAGAACCCCCGGGTTCCAGAGCGTTATGAGAGACAGGACTACTAGTAGCCATGGCGGGACAGAAGATCCGCATCCGGCTCAAGGCCTACGACCACGAGGTCATCGACTCCTCGGCGAAGAAGATCGTCGAGACGGTGACCCGCACTGGTGCGTCGGTCGCGGGCCCGGTGCCGCTGCCCACTGAGAAGAACGTGTACTGCGTCATCAAGTCGCCGCACAAGTACAAGGACTCTCGCGAGCACTTCGAGATGCGCACGCACAAGCGCCTCATCGACATTCTCGACCCCACGCCGAAGACGGTTGACTCGCTGATGCGCCTCGACCTGCCGGCTGGCGTCGACATCGAGATCAAGCTCTGAGGGGACGGGCCGAGATGAGCAAGAACATCAAGGGCGTCCTGGGCGAGAAGCTCGGCATGACCCAGGTCTGGGACGAGAACAACCGGGTTGTCCCGGTGACCGTCGTCAAGGCCGGGCCGTGCGTCGTGACGCAGGTTCGTACGAACGACAGCGACGGCTACGAGTCGGTCCAGATCGCCTTCGGCGAGATCGACCCGCGCAAGGTGAACAAGCCCCTCAAGGGCCACTTCGCCAAGGCCGACGTGACCCCCCGCCGCCACCTGGTGGAGCTCCGCACCCCTGACTCCAGCGAGTACACGCTGGGCCAGGAGATCACTGCCGAGGTGTTCGAGTCCGGCGTCAAGGTTGACGTCACGGGCAAGAGCAAGGGCAAGGGCTTCGCCGGTGTCATGAAGCGTCACAACTTCAAGGGCCTCGGCGCCGGCCACGGCGTCCAGCGCAAGCACCGTTCCCCCGGTTCGATCGGTGGCTGCGCCACCCCTGGGCGTGTCTTCAAGGGCATGCGCATGGCCGGCCGGATGGGTAACGAGCGCGTCACCACCCAGAACCTGACCATCCACGCGGTTGACGCGGAGAAGGGTCTGCTGCTCATCAAGGGCGCAGTCCCCGGTCCGAACGGCGGCCTCGTCCTGGTCCGTACCGCGGCCAAGGGGGCTTGAGGTAATGAGCACCATTGACATCCTTTCGCCGGCAGGCGACAAGGCCGGTACCGTCGAGCTCCCTGCGGAGATCTTCGACGCGAAGACCAGCGTTCCGCTGATCCACCAGGTCGTTGTCGCACAGCTGGCAGCTGCCCGTCAGGGCACGCACAAGACCAAGCGTCGCGGCGAAGTCCGTGGTGGTGGCCGCAAGCCTTACCGCCAGAAGGGCACCGGCCGCGCGCGCCAGGGTTCGACCCGTGCGCCGCAGTTCGCCGGCGGTGGCGTCGTCCACGGCCCGCAGCCGCGCGACTACTCGCAGCGCACCCCGAAGAAGATGAAGGCCGCCGCCCTGCGCGGTGCCCTCTCCGACCGGGCGCGTCACTCCCGCATCCACGTCGTCACCGGCGTGGTCGAGGGTGGAGTTTCCACGAAGGCCGCCAAGACGCTGTTCGGCAAGATCTCGGAGCGCTCCAACCTGCTCCTGGTCGTCGACCGCGCCGACGAGGCCGCGTGGCTGTCCGCACGCAACCTGCCCCAGGTGCACATCCTGGAGCCGGGCCAGCTGAACACGTACGACGTGATCGTCTCTGACGACGTGGTCTTCACCCAGGCCGCTTTCGAGTCCTTCGTGTCTGGCCCCCAGACCGCTGAGACCGAAGGGAGCGACGCCTGATGAGCGAGGCGACCGTTACCAGCTCGACCATCACGAGCAAGACCTACTCGGACCCGCGTGACGTTCTCGTCAAGCCGGTTGTCTCCGAGAAGAGCTACGCGCTGCTCGACGAGAACAAGTACACGTTCATCGTCGCGCCCGGCTCCAACAAGACCCAGATCAAGCAGGCCGTGGAAGCGGTCTTCTCGGTCAAGGTCACCGGGGTCAACACGATCAACCGGCAGGGTAAGCGCAAGCGGACCAAGACCGGCTTCGGCAAGCGTGCTGACACCAAGCGCGCCATCGTGACCCTTGCCGAGGGCGACCGTATCGACATCTTCGGCGGTCCGACCGCCTAACGGCGGTCTGGATCGTCCGGAATCGGACGAGGACTGAGAAATGGGAATCCGCAAGTACAAGCCGACGACCCCGGGCCGTCGTGGCTCCAGCGTCGCCGACTTTGTCGAGATCACGCGGTCCACGCCGGAGAAGTCGCTGGTCCGCCCCCTGCACAGCAAGGGCGGCCGTAACAACGCCGGTCGTGTGACCGTTCGCCACCAGGGCGGTGGCCACAAGCGCGCCTACCGAGTGATCGACTTCCGTCGTCACGACAAGGACGGCGTGCCGGCCAAGGTCGCGCACATCGAGTACGACCCGAACCGCACCGCGCGCATCGCGCTGCTGCACTACGCGGACGGCGAGAAGCGTTACATCGTCGCTCCCCGTGGCCTGTCGCAGGGTGACCGTGTCGAGAACGGTCCGACTGCAGACATCAAGCCCGGTAACAACCTGGCGCTGCGCAACATCCCGGTCGGTACGACCATCCACGCCATCGAGCTGCGGCCCGGCGGCGGCGCGAAGTTCGCCCGTTCCGCGGGTGCCTCCGTGCAGCTGCTGGCGAAGGAGGGCACCATGGCCCACCTTCGTATGCCGTCGGGTGAGATCCGCCTGGTCGACGCCCGCTGCCGCGCCACGATCGGCGAGGTCGGCAACGCCGAGCAGTCGAACATCAACTGGGGCAAGGCCGGCCGTATGCGCTGGAAGGGCGTTCGCCCGACCGTCCGCGGTGTCGCGATGAACCCGGTTGACCACCCGCACGGTGGTGGTGAAGGCAAGACCTCCGGTGGACGTCACCCGGTCTCGCCGTGGGGTCAGAAGGAGGGTCGTACTCGTTCGCCGAAGAAGGCATCGAACAAGTACATCGTCCGCCGCCGCAAGACGAACAAGAAGCGCTAGGAGCGGGTTTAGATGCCGCGCAGTCTCAAGAAGGGGCCCTTCGTCGACGGCCACCTCATCAAGAAGGTGGACGTACAGAACGAGGCAGGCACCAAGAACGTCATCAAGACCTGGTCCCGTCGCTCGATGATCGTCCCGGCCATGCTGGGTCACACCATCGCGGTGCACAACGGCAAGATCCACGTCCCGGTGTTCGTCACCGAGTCGATGGTCGGCCACAAGCTCGGCGAGTTCTCGCCGACTCGCACCTTCCGCGGCCACGTCAAGGACGACCGGAAGTCGAAGCGCCGCTAAGCGCGGGGTGGAAACGACTATGACTTACACCGAAGGGACAACCATGGAAGCCAGGGCCCAGGCGCGGTACATCCGCGTCACGCCCATGAAGGCCCGCCGAGTGGTGGACCTCATCCGTGGCATGGATGCCACGGAGGCTCAGGCGGTCCTGCGTTTCGCCCCGCAGGCCGCGAGCGTGCCGGTTGGCAAGGTGCTTGACAGCGCCATTGCCAACGCTGCACACAACTACGACCACACCGACGCCTCTTCGCTGGTCATCAGCGAGGCGTACGTGGACGAGGGCCCGACCCTGAAGCGGTTCCGTCCGCGTGCTCAGGGCCGTGCCTACCGGATCCGTAAGCGGACCAGCCACATCACCGTGGTCGTCAGCAGCAAGGAAGGAACCCGGTAATGGGCCAGAAGGTTAACCCGCATGGGTTCCGGCTCGGCATTACCACGGACTTCAAGTCCCGTTGGTACGCCGACAAGCTGTACAAGGACTACGTCAAGGAAGACGTTGCCATTCGTCGCATGATGACGAAGGGCATGGAGCGTGCCGGTATCTCGAAGGTTGAGATCGAGCGCACCCGCGACCGCGTCCGCGTTGACATCCACACCGCCCGCCCGGGCATCGTCATCGGTCGCCGTGGCGCCGAGGCCGACCGCATCCGTGGCGAGCTGGAGAAGCTGACCGGCAAGCAGGTCCAGCTGAACATCCTCGAGGTCAAGAACCCCGAGGTCGACGCTCAGCTGGTGGCCCAGGCCGTCGCCGAGCAGCTCTCCTCCCGCGTCTCCTTCCGTCGTGCCATGCGTAAGAGCATGCAGAGCACGATGAAGGCCGGCGCCAAGGGCATCAAGATCCAGTGCGGCGGTCGCCTCGGCGGCGCCGAGATGTCCCGCTCGGAGTTCTACCGCGAGGGCCGCGTGCCCCTGCACACGCTCCGCGCGAACGTGGACTACGGCTTCTTCGAGGCCAAGACGACCTTCGGCCGTATCGGTGTGAAGGTCTGGATCTACAAGGGCGACGTCAAGAACATCGCCGAGGTCCGCGCCGAGAACGCCGCAGCCCGTGCCGGCAACCGTCCGGCTCGTGGTGGCGCTGAGCGTCCCGCCGGCCGTGGTGGCCGCGGTGGCGAGCGTGGCGGTCGCGGAGGCCGCAAGCCGCAGCAGTCCGCGCCGGCAGCCGAGGCCCCCAAGGCCGACGCTCCCGCCGCCGCTGCTCCGGCTGAGAGCACCGGAACGGAGGCCTGACCGAAATGCTGATCCCCCGTAGGGTCAAGCACCGCAAGCAGCACCACCCGAAGCGCAGCGGTATGTCCAAGGGTGGCACGCAGGTTGCGTTCGGCGAGTACGGCATCCAGGCGCTGTCCCCGGCGTACGTGACGAACCGCCAGATCGAGGCCGCTCGTATCGCGATGACCCGCCACATCAAGCGTGGCGGAAAGGTCTGGATCAACATTTATCCGGACCGTCCCCTGACGAAGAAGCCTGCCGAGACCCGCATGGGTTCCGGTAAGGGTTCTCCCGAGTGGTGGATCGCGAACGTCAAGCCGGGTCGGGTGATGTTCGAGCTGTCCTACCCGAACGAGAAGATTGCTCGTGAGGCGCTTACCCGCGCTGCTCACAAGCTTCCGATGAAGTGCCGGATCGTTCGGCGCGAGGCAGGTGAGTCGTGATGTCGGCCGGTACCAAGGCGTCCGAGCTGCGCGAACTGGGCAACGAGGAGCTCCTCAACAAGCTCCGCGAGGCCAAGGAAGAGCTGTTCAACCTCCGCTTCCAGGCGGCGACGGGCCAGCTCGAGAACCACGGTCGGCTCAAGTCCGTCCGTAAGGACATCGCCCGGATCTACACCCTGATGCGCGAGCGCGAGCTGGGCATCGAGACGGTGGAGAGCGTCTGATGAGCGAGAAGAATGTGACTGAGACGACTGAGCAGCGCGGTTTCCGCAAGACCCGTGAGGGTCTCGTCGTCAGCGACAAGATGGACAAGACCGTCGTCGTCGCTGTCGAGGACCGCGTCAAGCACGCGCTGTACGGCAAGGTCATCCGCCGTACCAACAAGCTCAAGGCCCACGACGAGCAGAACTCTGCCGGCGTCGGCGACCGTGTCGTCATCATGGAGACGCGGCCGCTGTCTGCGACGAAGCGCTGGCGCATCGTCGAGATCCTCGAGAAGGCCAAGTAATCCCTGAGGGGGTTTCCCCTCAGGACAGTTCCGCCAGGCTCGGTGGGGGTCCGCTCCGTAACGGAGTGGCCCCCGCCGGGAACCGGCAGACGATCAGGAGATAGACGTGATCCAGCAGGAGTCGCGACTTCGCGTCGCCGACAACACGGGTGCGAAGGAAATTCTCACCATCCGTGTTCTCGGTGGCTCGGGTCGCCGCTACGCGGGCATCGGTGACGTCATCGTCGCCACCGTCAAGGACGCAATCCCCGGTGGCAACGTGAAGAAGGGTGACGTCGTCAAGGCCGTCATCGTTCGCACCGTCAAGGAGCGTCGTCGTCAGGATGGCTCGTACATCCGCTTCGACGAGAACGCTGCCGTCATTCTGAAGAACGACGGCGACCCCCGCGGCACCCGTATCTTCGGCCCGGTGGGCCGAGAGCTGCGCGAGAAGAAGTTCATGAAGATCATCTCGCTCGCGCCGGAGGTGCTGTAAGCATGAAGATCAAGAAGGGCGACCTGGTTCAGGTCATCACCGGTAAGGACAAGGGCAAGCAGGGCAAGGTCATCGTTGCCTACCCTGCTCAGGACCGCGTCCTCGTCGAGGGTGTCAACCGGGTCAAGAAGCACACGAAGGCCGGCCAGACCGCTCGCGGTTCGCAGACCGGTGGCATTGTGACGACCGAGGCTCCGGTCCACGTCAGCAACGTGCAGCTGGTTGTTGAGAAGGACGGCAAGAAGGTCGTTACTCGCGTCGGCTACCGTTTTGACGACGAGGGCAACAAGATCCGCGTTGCCAAGCGCACCGGTGAGGACATCTGATGACTACCACCACAGCGCCGCGTCTCAAGACGCGCTACCGCGAGGAAATCGCCGGCAAGCTGCGTGAGGAGTTCTCGTACGAGAACGTCATGCAGGTTCCCGGTCTGGTCAAGATCGTGGTCAACATGGGTGTGGGCGACGCCGCCCGCGACTCCAAGCTGATCGACGGGGCCGTCAAGGACCTCACCACGATCACCGGTCAGAAGCCGGCCGTCACGAAGGCCCGCAAGTCGATCGCGCAGTTCAAGCTGCGCGAGGGGCAGCCGATCGGCTGCCACGTCACCCTCCGTGGTGACCGCATGTGGGAGTTCCTGGACCGTACGCTGTCGCTCGCGCTTCCGCGTATCCGTGACTTCCGCGGCCTGTCGCCGAAGCAGTTCGACGGCCGTGGCAACTACACCTTCGGTCTCACGGAGCAGGTCATGTTCCACGAGATCGACCAGGACAAGATCGACCGGGTCCGGGGCATGGACATCACCGTGGTCACCACGGCGACCAACGACGACGAGGGTCGTGCCCTCCTTCGTCACCTCGGCTTCCCGTTCAAGGAGAACTGACCGTGGCGAAGAAGGCTCTGATCGCTAAGGCCGCCCGCAAGCCGAAGTTCGGCGTCCGCGGGTACACCCGCTGCCAGCGCTGCGGCCGGCCCCACTCCGTGTACCGCAAGTTCGGCCTGTGCCGCGTGTGCCTTCGTGAGATGGCTCACCGTGGCGAGCTGCCGGGCGTGACCAAGAGCTCCTGGTAATTCTCCTTCGCCCTTTGGGCGTTGGGATTACCCGGAGACTCTCGGTAAGCATCTGGTCGGCAGGAGCCCCTCCTCGCATGCCGTAGGCTTGTGGGGTTGGGCGCCTGCCGCCCAAGACCGACTTACTACGCCGTAGGTCCCCGCACCGCACCCGTCCCGCCACTGAGTGGGGAGAGGGATGGCGCATACAGGAAACCCCGGCGAGAGAGGCCGAAGGCCAACTCATGACCATGACTGATCCCATCGCAGACATGCTCACGCGTCTGCGCAACGCGAACTCGGCGTATCACGACGACGTCGCGATGCCGCACAGCAAGATCAAGTCGCACATCGCGGAGATCCTCCAGCAGGAGGGCTTCATCACCGGCTGGAAGGTCGAGGACGCCGAGGTTGGAAAGAACCTTGTCCTCGAGCTGAAGTTCGGACCGAACCGCGAGCGCTCGATCGCCGGCATCAAGCGAATCTCGAAGCCGGGTCTGCGTGTATACGCAAAGTCCACCAATCTGCCGAAGGTTCTCGGCGGCCTGGGCGTGGCGATCATCTCCACGTCCCACGGTCTCCTGACCGGCCAGCAGGCCAGCAAGAAGGGCGTAGGTGGGGAAGTCCTCGCCTACGTCTGGTAGTCGGGAACGGAGGAATAGCTCATGTCGCGAATCGGCAAGCTCCCCATCCAGGTTCCCGCCGGTGTGGACGTCACCATCGATGGCCGCACGGTCGCAGTGAAGGGCCCCAAGGGCACCCTCTCGCACACCGTTGCAGCGCCGATCGAGGTCACCAAGGGTGAGGACGGCGTGCTCAACGTCGTTCGCCCTAACGACGAGCGTCAGAACAAGGCCCTTCACGGCCTGTCCCGCACGCTGGTGGCGAACATGATCACCGGCGTGACCGCGGGATACAGCAAGGCGCTCGAGATCAGCGGTGTCGGTTACCGAGTCCAGGCGAAGGGCTCCAACCTGGAGTTCGCCCTGGGTTACAGCCACCCGATCCTCATCGAGGCTCCGGAAGGCATCACCTTCAAGGTCGAGTCGCCCACGAAGTTCAGTGTCGAGGGCATCGACAAGCAGAAGGTCGGCGAGGTCTCCGCGAAGATCCGCAAGCTGCGGAAGCCCGACCCGTACAAGGCCAAGGGCGTCAAGTACGCCGGCGAGGTTATCCGCCGCAAGGTCGGAAAGGCGGGTAAGTAAGCCATGGCATACGGTGTAAAGATCGCCAAGGGTGACGCCTACAAGCGTGCCGCCCTCAAGCGCCGCCACATCCGCGTCCGCAAGCACATCTCCGGTTCGCCGGAGCGGCCGCGCCTGGTTGTGACGCGTTCCAACCGCCACATGGTGGCTCAGGTCATCGACGACGTCGCGGGCCACACGCTCGCCTCGGCATCGACCCTGGACGCTTCCATCCGTGGTGGCGAGGGTGACAAGAGCACCCTGGCCAAGCAGGTCGGGGCCCTGGTCGCCGAGCGCGCCAAGGCCGCAGGCGTCGAGGCCGTCGTGTTTGACCGCGGTGGTAACCAGTACGCCGGGCGGATTGCCGCTCTGGCTGACGCCGCCCGTGAAGCCGGGCTGAAGTTCTAAGCCCCGGTTCCTACGCACAGCGGACGTAACAGAGAGAGGTAATTCCAATGGCTGGACCCCAGCGCCGCGGAAGCGGTGCCGGTGGCGGCGAGCGGCGGGACCGGAAGGGCCGTGACGGTGGCGCAAGCGCCGCCGAGAAGACCGCGTACGTCGAGCGCGTCGTCGCGATCAACCGCGTCGCCAAGGTTGTGAAGGGTGGTCGTCGCTTCAGCTTCACCGCGCTGGTCGTGGTGGGCGATGGTGACGGCACCGTCGGTGTCGGATACGGCAAGGCCAAGGAAGTTCCCGCGGCCATCGCCAAGGGCGTTGAAGAGGCCAAGAAGAGCTTCTTCAAGGTTCCGCGTATCCAGGGCACCATCCCTCACCCGATCCAGGGCGAGAAGGCTGCAGGCGTCGTTCTGCTCAAGCCTGCTTCCCCCGGTACCGGTGTGATCGCGGGTGGCCCGGTGCGCGCCGTTCTGGAGTGCGCCGGCGTTCACGACATCCTGTCGAAGTCGCTCGGTTCTTCGAACCCGATCAACATCGTGCATGCGACCGTGGCGGCCCTTCAGGGCCTGCAGCGTCCCGAGGAGATCGCGGCTCGCCGTGGTCTGCCCCTCGAGGACGTCGCCCCCGCGGCTCTGCTTCGTGCACGTGCGGGAGCGGGTGCGTAATGGCTCGCCTCAAGATCACGCAGACGAAGTCGTACATCGGCAGCAAGCAGAACCACCGCGACACACTGCGTTCGCTCGGGCTCAAGCGCCTGAACGACTCGGTTGTCAAGGAGGACCGCCCCGAGTTCCGCGGAATGGTTCACACCGTCCGCCACCTCGTGACGGTTGAGGAGGTTGACTGACATGGCGGAGAACAGCCCGCTGAAGGCCCACAACCTCCGGCCTGCCCCGGGCGCCAAGACCGCCAAGACCCGTGTGGGTCGTGGTGAGGCGTCCAAGGGTAAGACCGCAGGCCGTGGTACCAAGGGTACGAAGGCTCGTTACCAGGTTCCGGAGCGCTTCGAGGGTGGCCAGATGCCCCTCCACATGCGTCTCCCGAAGCTCAAGGGCTTCAAGAACCCGTTCCGCACGGAGTACCAGGTCGTGAACCTGGACAAGCTCGCGACGCTCTACCCCGAGGGTGGAGAGGTCACGGTGGCCGACCTGGTCGCCAAGGGCGCTGTGCGCAACAACCACCTCGTCAAGGTCCTCGGACAGGGCGAGATCTCCGTGGCACTGCAGGTTTCGGTTGACGCCGTTTCCGGCTCCGCCAAGGAGAAGATTGCCGCTGCCGGCGGCACTGTCACCGAGCTCGTCTGAGACAACTCGGACAAGCTGGTGGCCTGAACATCCGACCGGGGATGCCTCTCATATGGGGCATCCCCGGTTGGTCGTTCCTAGGGGGGCATGGTCGCCGGTAAGGTGGCCAGCGTTGTTGTGTGCTGACCCCCTGGGCGTCCGCCCGGGGACCTTTGACTGTTACCTAATCGTCGATCCTCAAGACCGTCACCTCTACGCATTGCGCGGGGGTCGCAGGAGGCACCGTGCTCACCGCGTTCGCCCGGGCGTTCAAGACGCCCGACCTGCGCAAGAAGCTGTTCTTCACGCTCGGCATCATCGTGCTCTACCGTCTCGGGGCGCACATTCCCGTACCGGGAGTGAGCTACGAGAACGTCCAGACCTGTGTTGATCAGGCAAGCAAGGGCAACAACAGCCTCTTCGGCCTGGTGAACATGTTCAGCGGTGGTGCACTGCTGCAGATCACGATCTTCGCGCTCGGCATCATGCCGTACATCACGGCCAGCATCATTCTTCAGCTGCTGACCGTCGTCATCCCCAGGCTCGAAGCCCTCAAGAAGGAGGGGCAGTCGGGCCAGGGCAAGATCACGCAGTACACGCGTTATCTGACCGTGGCGCTCGCCATCCTCCAGGGCACCGGCCTGGTGGCAACCGCCCGCAGCGGGGCTCTGTTCAGCGGCTGTCCGGTCGCCGACCAGATCGTTCCCAACCAATCGATCTTCACGACGGTCGTCATGGTCCTCACCATGACCGCCGGAACTGCCGCTGTCATGTGGCTCGGTGAGCTCATCACCGACCGCGGCATCGGCAACGGCATGTCGATCCTGATGTTCATCTCGATCGCCGCCAGCTTCCCCGGCGCCCTGTGGGCCATCAAGACGAGCGGCAAGCTCGCGGACGGCTGGATCGAGTTCGCCACCGTCATCCTGATCGGCTTCGTGATGGTCGGGCTCGTCGTCTTCGTCGAGCAGGCCCAGCGCCGCATTCCGGTGCAGTACGCGAAGCGAATGATCGGACGCCGGTCCTACGGCGGTACGTCCACGTACATCCCGCTGAAGGTGAACCAGGCGGGTGTGATTCCCGTCATCTTCGCCTCTTCGCTGCTCTACATCCCGGCGTTGATCGTCCAGTTCTCCAACTCCACTGCGGGCTGGGCGACATGGATCAAGGATCACTTCGTCAAGGGTGACCACCCGTACTACATCGCGACGTACTTCCTGTTGATCGTTTTCTTCGCCTTCTTCTATGTGGCGATCTCGTTCAACCCCGAGGAAGTCGCCGACAACATGAAGAAGTATGGTGGCTTCATCCCGGGTATCCGGGCTGGTCGCCCGACCGCCGAGTATCTGAGTTACGTGCTCAACAGGATCACTTGGCCGGGCTCGCTGTATCTGGGTCTGATCGCACTCGTGCCGACGATGGCGTTGGCAGGCTTCGGCGGTGCCAACCAGAACTTCCCGTTCGGCGGGACAAGCATCCTCATCATCGTGGGTGTGGGTCTGGAAACCGTGAAGCAGATCGAGAGTCAGCTCCAGCAGCGCAATTACGAAGGGTTCCTCCGCTGATGCGAATCGTCCTCGTCGGGCCGCCCGGTGCCGGCAAGGGAACGCAGGCTGCGTACCTTGCCCAGAACCTGTCGATTCCGCAGATCTCCACGGGCGACCTCTTCCGCGCCAACATCAGCCAGGGCACCGACCTTGGCAAGCAGGCCCGCGCCTACATGGACGCAGGCCAGCTGGTGCCGGACGAGGTCACCATCGGGATGGCCAAGGACCGTATGTCCCAGCCGGACGCCGTCAACGGCTTCCTGCTCGACGGCTTCCCCCGCAATGTGGGGCAGGCCGAGGCTCTCGACGGGATGCTCAAGGACGAGGGCACCAAGCTGGACGCGGTCCTGGACCTCGAGGTCCCCGAGGACGAGGTGGTCAAGCGCATCGCCGGCCGCCGCATCTGCCGGAACGAGGGCTCGCACGTCTTCCACGTGACGTACAACCCGCCGAAGACCGAGGGTGTCTGCGACACCTGCGGCGGCGAGCTGTACCAGCGGGACGACGACAGCGAGGAGACGGTCCGTACCCGGCTCGAGGTCTACCACACGCAGACCGAGCCGATCATCGACTACTACAGGGCCCAGGGCCTGGTGGTCACCATCTCCGCGCTCGGCAAGGTCACGGACGTGACCGCGCGGGCCATGGAGGCGCTCAAGAAGTCCGACGAGGGCTGAGACCTCCCCGCATCACCTTCACAGTCGGCCGCGGCGCCTCAGGGCGTCGCGGCCGACTGTTTGCGCCGTATCGTGGGGTACGCCGCACCCGTATCCCTTAGACGCAGAGAGGCGCCGAGCAATGGTGCAGATCAAGACCCCCGAGCAGATCGCGAAGATGCGCGAGGCCGGCCTGGTGGTCGCTGCCATTCACGCCGCCACCCGCGAGGCGGCCGTGCCCGGCGCCACCACGAAGGACCTGGACGAGGTCGCCCGCAAGGTGATCGCCGACCACGGTGCGAAGTCGAACTTCCTCGGGTACGGCGGATTCCCCGCGACCATCTGCACCTCGGTCAACGAGGTCGTCGTGCACGGCATCCCGGACGACAAGACGGTCCTCAAGGACGGCGACATCATCTCGATCGACGCCGGAGCGATCATCGACGGCTGGCACGGCGACGCCGCGTACACCGCCTTCGTCGGTACCGGTCACGCCCCGGAGCTCGTCGAGCTGTCCCGGGTGACCGAGGAGTCGATGTGGGCCGGGATCGCCGCGATGAAGGTGAACAACCGCCTCGTCGACATCTCGAAGGCGATCGAGTCCTACATCCGCCGCCAGCCCCGCCCGGCCACCGGCAAGTACGGGATCATCGAGGACTACGGCGGCCACGGCATCGGCACCGAGATGCACATGGACCCGCACCTGCTGAACTACGTCTCCCGCAAGCGCGGCAAGGGCGTCAAGCTGGTCCCGGGCATCTGCCTGGCCATCGAGCCGATGGTGTCCCTCGGTACGGCGCAGACGAAGGTCCTCGACGACGAGTGGACGGTCCTGACGACCGACGGCACCTGGTCCTCGCACTGGGAGCACTCGATCGCTCTGACGGAGCAGGGCCCGCTGGTCCTGACCGCCCCCGACTGCGGTCGCGCCAAGCTGGCCCAGTACGGGATCGAGGCGGCGCCCGACCCCCTGGGCTGAGTGCGCGGGCGGGCGCTGGTTTTTGGATCAGCCGAAGTGGGCAAACTTGACGGATTCGTCTTTTCGAGTCCTCTGACGTAGACTGACTCGTCGGCTCTCGTGCATCCGTGTGTCCGCATACGGAAGCCGAAGTCGATCAAGGTAGCCGATTCGAAAGGCGAAGCGTGGCCAAGAAGCAAGGTGCCATCGAAATTGAGGGCACCGTGATCGAGTCCCTCCCGAACGCCATGTTCAAGGTGGAACTCCAGAACGGTCACAAGGTCCTCGCGCACATCAGCGGCAAGATGCGGATGCACTACATCCGTATCCTCCCGGATGACCGGGTCGTGGTGGAGCTCTCTCCGTACGACCTGACGCGTGGCCGGATCGTCTACCGATACAAGTAGATCTTGCCCGCACCGCGCTTCGGCGCGGTGGTGGCACTGACCCGGAGAACCTGACATCCCATGAAGGTCAAGCCGAGCGTCAAGAAGATCTGCGACAAGTGCAAGGTGATCCGCCGTCACGGCCGGGTCATGGTCATCTGCGACAACCTGCGCCACAAGCAGCGCCAGGGCTGAAGCACGACCCCCTGCATCTCGCAGACTTCGCGCGACGCACGTAATTCGTATACGCAGTGCTCGTCCAAGCCACGGCTGACGACACCTCCGGCGGGGGCCGGGGACCCGGACGTACCACCTCCGTACTTCGTACGAGAGGTCGGCGGCCGGGAGTGGCACTGTGGAAGACCCCCGAAATAACAACTGGAGCCATTGAATGGCACGCGTTTCAGGTGTTGACATCCCGCGCGAAAAGCGCGTGGAGGTTGCCCTCACCTACGTCTTCGGTATCGGGCGCACCCGGTCCAAGGAGATCCTCGCCACCACCGGCGTGAACCCGAACACCCGCGTTCGTGACCTGGCCGAAGAGGACCTGGTCAAGATCCGCGAGTACGTGGACGCCAACCTCCGCACCGAGGGTGACCTCCGTCGCGAGATCCAGGCCGACATCCGCCGCAAGGTCGAGATCGGTTGCTACCAGGGCATCCGTCACCGCCGCGGTCTGCCGGTGCACGGCCAGCGCACCAGCACCAACGCGCGTACCCGCAAGGGCCCGCGTCGCGCGATCGCCGGTAAGAAGAAGCCGGGCAAGAAGTAGTCCTCAGCGGACGCTATCCAGCGGTCTTCGCTGTAGGACCGATCACCTCCCCTCTCCATCTGGAGTCAAGACATGCCCCCCAAGGGTCGTCAGGGCGCAGCCAAGAAGGTGCGTCGCAAGGAAAAGAAGAACGTCGCTCACGGCCACGCGCACATCAAGAGCACGTTCAACAACACCATCGTCTCGATCACGGACCCCTCGGGCAACGTGATCTCCTGGGCCTCCGCCGGCCACGTCGGCTTCAAGGGCTCGCGCAAGTCCACCCCCTTCGCCGCGCAGATGGCCGCCGAGTCGGCCGCCCGCCGCGCGCAGGAGCACGGCATGCGCAAGGTTGACGTCTTCGTCAAGGGTCCGGGCTCCGGCCGCGAGACCGCGATCCGCTCCCTCCAGGCCACGGGCCTCGAGGTCGGTTCGATCCAGGACGTCACCCCGACGCCGCACAACGGCTGCCGCCCGCCGAAGCGTCGTCGCGTCTGACGCACGACGGCCGGTAACGGTTGTTGCGTTTCTTTCGGGTCCGGGCGGTATGTCTCTTCCGAGGCGTGCCGCCCGTACCCTTGTTCTACCTGTCGGGCATCAAATAGTGGGTGCCCACGACTGAAGGATTCTTCTCATGCTGATCGCTCAGCGTCCCTCGCTGACCGAAGAGGTCGTCGACGAGTTCCGCTCCCGGTTCGTGATCGAGCCGCTGGAGCCGGGCTTCGGTTACACCCTCGGCAACTCCCTGCGCCGGACTCTTCTCTCCTCGATCCCGGGTGCGGCTGTCACGTCCATCCGCATCGACGGTGTCCTGCACGAGTTCACCACCGTGCCGGGCGTCAAGGAAGACGTCACCGACCTCATCCTCAACATCAAGCAGCTGGTCGTCTCCTCGGAGCACGACGAGCCGGTCGTGATGTACCTGCGCAAGCAGGGTCCCGGCCTGGTCACCGCTGCTGACATCGCCCCGCCGGCCGGTGTCGAGGTCCACAACCCGGACCTCGTCCTGGCCACGCTGAACGGCAAGGGCAAGCTGGAGATGGAGCTGACCGTCGAGCGCGGTCGCGGTTACGTCTCCGCCGTCCAGAACAAGCAGGCGGGCCAGGAGATCGGCCGGATTCCGGTCGACTCCATCTACTCCCCGGTGCTCAAGGTCACGTACAAGGTCGAGGCGACCCGTGTCGAGCAGCGCACCGACTTCGACAAGCTGATCGTCGACGTCGAGACCAAGCAGGCCATGCGTCCCCGTGACGCCATGGCGTCGGCCGGTAAGACCCTGGTCGAGCTGTTCGGTCTGGCGCGCGAGCTCAACATCGACGCCGAGGGCATCGACATGGGCCCGTCGCCGACGGACGCCGCGCTCGCCGCCGATCTGGCGCTGCCGATCGAGGAGCTCGAGCTCACGGTCCGTTCGTACAACTGCCTCAAGCGCGAGGGCATCCACTCCGTGGGTGAGCTCGTGGCTCGTTCCGAGGCCGACCTGCTCGACATCCGCAACTTCGGTGCGAAGTCGATCGACGAGGTCAAGGCGAAGCTGGCCGGTATGGGCCTCGCGCTCAAGGACTCGCCTCCCGGCTTCGACCCGACCGCCGCCGCGGACGCCTTCGGTGCGGACGACGACGCGGACGCCGGTTTCGTGGAGACCGAGCAGTACTGATCCATCTCCGGCGGGGGTGTCCGGGATTCCGGATGCCCCGCGCCGGGGTGAGGCTTCGGCCTCGACCGCCGGACGGACCACTCGTGTCCGTCCGGCACCCGAATGCTTCCGTGGGGCGTCCGCTTCACGGGAACTGACACCGGTACCTGATACGGCCGGTGCAGCACACAAGGAGAAACACCATGCCGAAGCCCGCGAAGGGCGCCCGTCTGGGCGGCAGCGCTGCGCACGAGAAGCTTCTTCTCATCAACCTTGCGAAGTCGCTGTTCGAGCACGGCCGCATCACCACGACCGAGGCCAAGGCCCGCCGCCTGCGTCCGGTCGCCGAGCGTTTCATCACCAAGGCGAAGAAGGGCGACATCCACAACCGTCGCCTGGTGCTGCAGTCGATCACGGACAAGGGCATCGTGCACACGCTCTTCACCGAGATCGCCCCGCGGTACGAGAACCGCCCCGGTGGTTACACCCGTATCACCAAGATCGGCAACCGTCGTGGCGACAACGCCCCGATGGCGGTCATCGAGCTGGTCGAGGCGCTGACCGTGGCGCAGCAGGCCACCGGTGAGGCCGAGGCCGCGACGAAGCGTGCGGTTAAGGAAGACTCCCTCAAGAAGGACGAGGCCCCGGCCGAGTCCGTCGAGGACGCCACGCCGGCCGAGGCCGACGCGGAGTCCAAGGACGCCTGAGCGTTCTGAGACCACTGGACGGGCCCGCATCACCCTTCGGGGCGGTGCGGGCCCGTTCTGCTTGAGAGGATGCGCGGGTGAGTGACGAGGTGGAGTCCGGTTTCGTACGGGTACGGCTGGACCTTTCCTACGACGGGAAGGACTTCTCCGGCTGGGCGAAGCAGACGAGCAGGCGCACCGTGCAGGGTGAGATCGAGGATGCGCTGAGGACCGTGACACGGTCCTCGCGCACGTACGACCTGACCGTTGCCGGGCGGACCGATGCCGGGGTGCACGCGAGGGGGCAGGTCGCGCACGTCGATCTGCCGGCCGAGGTGTGGGCGGAGCACGAGGAGAAGCTGCTGCGTCGCATGGCCGGGCGGATGCCGCAGGACGTGCGGATCTGGCGGGCCGCCGAGGCGCCGGCCGGATTCAACGCGCGGTTCTCCGCGCTGTGGCGGCGCTACGCATACCGGGTGGCGGACCGGCCGGGCGGGGTGGACCCGCTGCTGCGGGGGCATGTGCTGTGGCACGACCGGCCGTTGGACATCGACGCGATGAACGAGGCGGCGGCGCCGATGGTCGGGGAGCAGGACTTCGCCGCGTACTGCAAGAAGCGCGAGGGCGCGACGACCATCCGTACGTTGCAGAAGCTGAACTGGGTACGGGACGAGGCGTCCGGTGTCATGACGGCGACGGTGCAGGCCGACGCCTTCTGCCACAACATGGTGCGGGCGCTCATCGGCGCCGCGCTGTTCGTGGGCGACGGGCGCAGGCCCGCCGGCTGGCCCGCCGAGGTGCTGGCGGCGCGGGTGCGGGATCCCGGAGTGCACGTGGTCCGGCCGCACGGGCTGACGCTGGAGGAAGTGGCCTATCCGGCGGACGAGTTGCTGGCGGCGCGGGCCGTGGAGGCCCGGAACGTACGGACGTTGCCCGGGGGCGGCTGCTGCTGAGCCCCCGGGCGGACCGTCAGGCGGCGGGAACGCCGGCCGCCGCCGACGCCTGGACCTCGCCCCGGTGGCGGATCTGACGGAACGTGAAGTTCGTCAGGTCGTCGCCCACGGTGAAGACGTTGGCATCGGCCTTGGTGACGTTCTTGCCGTTCGTGAAGCCGCCCACGGTGAAGTAGGCATAGCGGCCGTAGGAGTTGGCGGTGCGGCGGCAGACCGCACCGCCCCGGCAGAAGGTGGGGACGCCCGCGCCGTTCAGCGAGGCGATGCCGCCCGTCGCCTGCTGGGCGGCCTTCTTGGCCTGGGCCTCGGTCTTGAACACCGCGAGGCCGACCGTCACCGCGACGCCGTCCTTGCGGTAGGTGGCCCGGATGACCTGCTCACAGCCGTTGTTGGTGAGGATGGAGCCGAGCGCGCCCTGGGTCGTCGCGGCGCAGTTGCGGGTCTGTGCCGTCGCGCCCTTGGTGTGGACGCGGTCGCCCATGGTCAGGCGCTTGCCGGGGAAGAAGGCGTCGGCGGTGATCGGCGCCTTGTCCTTGCGGGCGTCGGAGATGTACTCCTTCGGGTCCGGCGGGGGCGGCGGCGCGACGGAGGAGAACGAGGGCTCGGGTGCGGCGGACTCCGAGGGCAGGTCCGCGGGAGCGGGCAGCTCGCTCGCGTTCTTGTCCGCCCGTGCGGGTCCGTCGTCGCCGTTGGCCGTGATCACGGCCGTGGCCACGATCGCGGCGACCGCCGCGGTGGCCAGCGCCCCACCGCCGATCATCAGCCATTTCCTGCGGCGGCTGCGTGCGGCGGATTCCTCCGCCAGTGCCGCCCAGTCCGGAGTCTGACCGCCCCCGGGCCCCCAGGAGGGCCCCCCTTGCCCAAAGCTCATGCCGCGAATCTTAGGGCCTTGGTAATCCAGTTGGGCCAGGGGTTCGCGGGCCGTGACAATGCTGTGCATGGGACATCTTGAAGCAGGCCACCTGGAGTACTACCTACCGGACGGGCGGGTGCTGCTCGGCGATGCTTCGTTCCGGGTCGCCGACGGCGCCGTCGTCGCTCTCGTCGGGGCGAACGGTGCGGGCAAGACGACGCTGCTGCGGCTGCTGGCCGGTGAGCTCCAGCCGCACGGCGGTTCGGTGTCGGTGAGCGGCGGGCTCGGCGTGATGGCCCAGTTCGTGGGGTCGGTGCGGGACGAGCGGACCGTGCGGGATCTGCTGGTGTCCGTGGCCCAGCCCCGTATCCGGGAAGCGGCCAGGGCGGTGGATGCGGCCGAGGAGCTGATCCTGTCCGTCGACGACGAGGCCGCGCAGATGAAGTACGCGCAGGCCCTGAGCGACTGGGCCGAGGCGCGGGGGTACGAGGCCGAGACCGTCTGGGACATGTGCACCATGGCCGCGCTCGGCGTCCCGTACGAGAAGGCGCAGTGGCGGGAGGTACGGACGCTCAGCGGTGGTGAGCAGAAGCGGCTCGTGCTGGAGGCGCTGCTCCGGGGGCCCGACGAGGTGCTGCTGCTCGACGAGCCGGACAACTATCTGGACGTGCCGGGCAAGCGGTGGCTGGAGGGGAAGCTGAAGGAGACCCGTAAGACGGTGCTCTTCGTCTCCCACGACCGGGAGCTGCTGTCGCGGGCCGCGGAGAAGATCGTGAGCGTGGAGCCGAGCCCCGCGGGGTCGGACGTCTGGGTGCACGGCGGCGGATTCGCCACGTACCACGCGGCCCGCAAGGAACGGTTCGCGCGCTTCGAGGAGCTCCTGCGGCGCTGGGAGGAGGAGCACGCCCGCCTGAAGGCACTCGTCCTGCGGATGCGGCAGCAGGCGGCGAACAGCCCCGACATGGCCAACCGCTACCACGCGATGCAGACGCGCTTCAAGAAGTTCGAGGAGGCGGGCCCGCCGCCGGAGCCGCCGCGCGAGCAGGAGATCAAGATGCGGCTGCGCGGCGGGCGGACCGGGGTGCGGGCGGTGACCTGCAAGAACCTGGAGCTGACCGGGCTGATGAAGCCGTTCGACCTGGAGATCTTCTACGGGGAGCGGGTTGCCGTCCTCGGATCCAACGGGTCGGGGAAGTCGCACTTCCTGCGGCTGCTGGCCGGGGACACGTCCGTGGCGCACACGGGGGAGTGGAAGCTCGGGGCGCGGGTCGTGCCCGGGCACTTCGCGCAGACCCACGCGCATCCGGAGCTGCTGGGCCACACGCTGGTCGAGATCCTCTGGACCGAACATGCCAAGGACCGGGGCGGGGCGATGTCCGTGCTGCGGCGGTACGAGATGGAGCGGCAGGGGGACCAGCTCTTCGAGAAGCTGTCGGGCGGGCAGCAGGCGCGTTTCCAGATCCTGCTGCTGGAGCTGGCGGGGACGACCGCGCTGCTGCTGGACGAGCCGACGGACAACCTGGACCTGGAGTCGGCCGAGGCCCTGCAGGACGGGCTGGAGGTGTACGACGGCACGGTGATGGCGGTCACGCACGACCGGTGGTTCGCGAAGTCCTTCGACCGGTATCTGGTCTTCGGGTCGGACGGGGTCGTGCGGGAGACGGCCGAGCCGGTGTGGGACGAGCGGCGGGTGGAGCGGGTGCGGTAGGGCGGCGCGTTTTGACCCGTCCGGGGCGGGGCGGGTACTGTCGTGGTTGTTATGCGTATTGGCTTCGTCGTTCTCACGCGAAGGGCCCTTACGTAGGTTCCCTGGAGCAGTTTCCAGTGGCTCGCATACGGGCGGTGTTCCCGGCATTGTGTGCCCCAGCTGCATGATCGCTTCAGAGGTGCCGTGTGTCTGGACCCCATCCACTGAAGAAGCGAAGGCTACGAAGTGCGTACGTACAGCCCCAAGCCCGGCGATGTCACTCGCCAGTGGCACATCATTGACGCCGAGGACATCGTCCTGGGCCGTCTGGCCACCACGGCTGCGAACCTCCTTCGCGGCAAGCACAAGGCGATCTACGCCCCCCACATGGACATGGGCGACTTCGTCATCATCATCAACGCCGAGAAGGTTCACCTCTCCGGCAACAAGAAGACCCAGAAGATGGCGTACCGCCACTCCGGCTTCCCGGGCGGTCTCCGCTCCGTGCGTTACGACGAGCTTCTCTCGAAGAACCCGGAGAAGGCCGTCGAGAAGGCCATCAAGGGCATGATCCCCAAGAACACCCTCGGCCGTCAGATGATCTCGAAGCTCAAGGTCTACGCGGGCGACCAGCACCCGCACGCTGCGCAGCAGCCGGTCCCGTTCGAGATCACCCAGGTCGCGCAGTAGTTCCGGCCTCCCCCCAAAGACGTAAAGAAAGATCTGAGGAGAATCGTGGCCGAGACCACTGTTGAGACGCCCGTCGAGGGCACCGAGGGCGAAGAGACCTTCGCCGAGGTGACCACCTTCGAGTCGGAGGTCCCCGTCGAGGGTGAGTACACCTCCGAGTCGCTCGCAGGCCGCTTCGGCGACCCGCAGCCCGCGGCCGGCCTTGGCCGTCGCAAGAACGCCATCGCCCGCGTCCGGATCGTTCCGGGCACCGGCAAGTGGAAGATCAACGGTCGCACCCTTGAGGACTACTTCCCCAACAAGGTGCACCAGCAGGAAGTCAACGAGCCCTTCAAGGTGCTCGAGCTCGACGGCCGCTACGACGTCATCGCCCGCATCTCGGGTGGCGGCGTCTCCGGTCAGGCCGGCGCCCTGCGCCTCGGCGTGGCCCGCGCGCTGAACGAGGCGGACGTGGACAACAACCGCGCCGCGCTCAAGAAGGCCGGCTTCCTCTCCCGTGACGACCGTGCGGTCGAGCGCAAGAAGGCCGGTCTCAAGAAGGCCCGTAAGGCCCCGCAGTACAGCAAGCGCTAAATCGCCTGCTCGTCTGCTTTACACGTTCGCCCCGGCGGCACATTTCGTGCCGCTGGGGCGTTCGTTTATCGGCCCTCGCGGGCGTATAACGGCATGAGTGGTTCATAGGGTCGAAGGCCGGGCCCTGTCGCGCGGTGGTCGCGGCAGCATGCCCTGGCCGGCCCCGTTTTCGTATTTCTTGGGTTTGTGGTTTCGGAGCAATCTCGGAGGACACCAGTGGGACGACTCTTCGGCACGGACGGCGTGCGCGGCGTCGCCAACGCGGACCTGACGGCCGAGCTCGCGCTCGGTCTGTCGGTCGCGGCGGCGCACGTACTTGCCGAGGCGGGGACCTTCGAGGGGCATCGGCCGACGGCCGTGGTGGGCCGTGACCCGCGCGCGTCCGGAGAGTTCCTGGAGGCCGCCGTCGTGGCGGGCCTGGCGAGCGCGGGCGTGGACGTCCTGCGCGTGGGCGTGCTGCCCACCCCTGCCGTGGCGTATCTCACCGGCGCGCTCGGCGCCGATATCGGCGTGATGCTGTCCGCCAGCCACAACGCGATGCCGGACAACGGTGTCAAGTTCTTCGCCCGCGGCGGCCACAAGCTCGCCGACGAGCTGGAGGACCGGATCGAGACGGTCTACGAGCAGCACCGCACCGGTGAGCCGTGGGCGCGCCCGACGGGTGCCGGAGTGGGCCGGGTCAACGACTACGCCGAGGGCTTCGACCGGTACGTCGCCCATCTCATCGCGGTCCTTCCCAACCGGCTCGACGGGGTGAAGGTCGTCCTCGACGAGGCGCACGGTGCCGCTGCCCGGGTCTCGCCCGAGGCGTTCGCGCGGGCCGGTGCCGAGGTCGTCACCATCGGTGCCGACCCGGACGGTCTGAACATCAACGACGGCTGCGGCTCCACCCACCTGGGTCTGCTGCGCGCCGCCGTTGTCGAGCACGGCGCCCACCTCGGTATCGCGCACGACGGCGACGCCGACCGCTGCCTGGCCGTGGACGCCGAGGGCCAGGAGATCGACGGCGACCAGATCCTGGCCGTGCTCGCCCTCGCCATGCGCGAGGCCGGACAGCTGCGCAAGGACACCGTCGTCGGCACGGTCATGTCGAACCTGGGCTTCAAGATGGCGATGGAGCGCGAGGGCATCGCGCTCGTCCAGACCGCCGTCGGGGACCGTTACGTCCTGGAGTCGATGAAGGCCGAGGGCTTCGCGCTGGGCGGCGAGCAGTCCGGCCACGTCATCGTTCTGGACCACGCCACGACCGGCGACGGCACGCTGACCGGCCTGATGCTGGCGGCCCGGGTCGCCGCGACCGGCCGTACGCTCGCCGATCTGGCCGGTGTCATGCAGCGCCTCCCGCAGGTCCTCGTCAACGTCCCGGACGTCGACAAGTCCCGGGTGGACACCTCGCCCGAGCTCGCCACCGCGGTCGCCGAGGCGGAGCGCGAGCTGGGTGCCACCGGCCGCGTACTGCTGCGCCAGTCGGGCACCGAGCCGCTGGTACGGGTCATGGTCGAGGCCGCCGACATCGACCAGGCCCGGTCCGTGGCGGGCCGGCTGGCCGACGTGGTGAAGTCCGCCCTGGGGTGACCTGCCGTCACATGCCGCCGGACGGGGCCGTCTTCGGTGCCGTCCGGCGGCGGTGGGTGGCCCACAGGCCCTTCTGGACCAGCAGGGTCAGGGTGCCCGCGAGCACGATGCCGCCGAGGTTCGCCAGCAGCTGGCCGGCCGAGCCCCACATCTGGGCGTAGTCCGCGTAGCTGAACGCCACCGCCGCGTTGGCCGCCGCGGGCACCGTCGTCACCGAGATCGCCACGCCGATCAGCGCACCGGACTTCGCCGAGGTGAGCGAGAGCGTGCCGGCGATGCCCGCGAGGAACGCCACCACGAACGACATCCAGTCCGGCTTCCAGATGAACGCCGTGTTGGGCCGGTCGCCCTCGACCATCGAGCGGGTGAAGAGGCCGAAGGCGTCCATCAGCCAGGCGAAGCCCGCGGTCACCACCATCGCCACCGCGAATCCGCCGATCAGGGCCCACAGGGAGCGCGCCGCCAGGCGCGGAGCGCGCTGCACCAGGGCCGTGCAGACGCCGGCCAGCGGACCGAACTCGGGACCGACCGCCATCGCGCCCACGATCAGGATCGCGTTGTCGAGCATCACACCGCAGGCCGCGAGCATCGTGGCGACGGAGAGGAACGCCAGGTAGGTGATGCTGAGCGTCGACTCCTCGTGGGTGGCCTCCGTCAGCTCCTCCCACAGCACCGCGTCCGCGCCCTCCCCCGGCGCGTCCTCCTCCGCCTGGTCGGCGTGCGCGGAGAGCGTCAGGTCCATGTCCTCGACGGTGATCGAGCCGGACTTGTCGATACCGAGCCCGCGCAGCGCGCCGATCACTTCGTCCCCCGCCTCGCGCGCCACGTCGCACATCACCACGTCGCCGACCGGGCTGCGGGCCGCGCCGGTGAGCACCGCGAGGTGGGTGGTTCCCACGGAGTCCTCCAGCAGACGCACCACCTCGTCCGAACGGTCGACGGGGACGATCAGGCGCAGATGCAGCACGGAGGGACTCCCGGGAGGTCAGAGCTTGCGCAGCGACAGGCGTTGGACCTTGTGGTCGGGCCCCTTGCGCAGCACCAGGGTGGCACGGCCCCTGGTGGGCGCGACATTCTCCAGCAGGTTGGGCTTGTTGATGGTCCGCCACATCGTGCGCGCGTAGTCCATGGCCTCCTCCTCGGAGACCTGGGTGTACTTGCGGAAGTACGAGAACGGGTTCTGGAACGCCGTCTCGCGCAGCGTGCGGAAGCGGTTGAGGTACCAGGTCTCGATGTCCTCGGCCCGGGCGTCCACGTACACGCTGAAGTCGAAGTAGTCGGCGAGCCCGACCCTGGTCCGGCCGTCCTTGCCGGGCATCGCGGGCTGGAGCACGTTCAGCCCCTCGACGATCAGGATGTCCGGGCGGCGTACGGTCAGCCGCTCGTCCGGGACGATGTCGTAGATCAGGTGCGAGTAGACCGGCGCCGTGACCTCGTCCTTGCCGGCCTTGATGTCGGCGACGAAACGGGTCAGGGCCCGGCGGTCGTACGACTCGGGGAAGCCCTTGCGGGACATCAGGCCGCGCGCCCGGAGCTCCTTCATCGGCAGCAGGAAGCCGTCCGTGGTCACGAGTTCGACCCGGGGGTGCTCGGGCCAGCGTGCCAGCAGCGCCTGGAGGATGCGGGCGCTGGTGGACTTGCCGACGGCGACACTGCCCGCGACCCCTATGACGAACGGGGTGCCGCGCTGTGCCCCGTGGCCGTTGCCCGCGTCGCCGAGGAAGGTGTTGAGGGCGCCGCGCAGTCCGGATGTGGCCTGGACGTACAGGTTGAGGAGCCGGGAGAGCGGCAGGTAGACGTCCCGTACCTCGTCGAGGTCGATGACGTCGCCGAGTCCCCGCAGCTTCTCCACCTCGTCCGCGGAGAGCGGCAGCGGGGTCTTGTCGCGCAGAGCGCTCCACTCGGCGCGGGACAGGTCGACGTACGGCGTCGGCGCGTGCTCGGTGCGACGGTGGGTGGTCCGTGGCGGCGAAGAGATCACGCGTTCATTGTTGCGGGAGTTTTAACTCCGTGGGGGGTGGGGTCGGTCACGTGGCCGAGACCTGCACGGAGGCTCAGGCGTACGGGGGCATGCGGGCCGCTTTTCCCCGCGCCCGTGGGTGCAAGGGGGTGCGGTCCCACGCCCACCCGTTCCGTAACCCCGGGCAGCCGTACCCCCCGGCCTTATGGTGCCGCTATGTGTGGAATCGTGGGTTATGTCGGTGGACAGTCGGCGCAGGACGTCGTGGTCGCGGGTCTCAGGCGTCTTGAGTACCGGGGGTACGACTCGGCGGGGCTCGCCCTTCTCGCGGACGGCGGACTCGCCGCCGCGAAGAGGGCCGGGAAGCTGGTCAATCTGGAGAAGGAGCTGATGGAGCGGCCGTTGCCGGCCGGGAACGTCGGTATCGGGCACACCCGGTGGGCCACGCACGGCGGGCCGACCGACGCCAACGCCCACCCGCACCTGGACAACGCGGGGCGCGTCGCCGTGGTGCACAACGGGATCATCGAGAACTTCGCCGCGCTGCGCGCCGAGCTCGCCGAGCGCGGCCACGACCTGGCGTCCGAGACCGACACCGAGGTCGTCGCCCATCTGCTGGCCGAGGCGTTCTCGGCGGACACCGATCTGGCGGAGGCCATGCGGCAGGTGTGCCGGCAGCTCGAAGGGGCGTTCACCCTCGTCGCCGTGCACGCCGACCAGCCGGACACGGTGGTCGGCGCCCGGCGGAACTCGCCCCTCGTGGTGGGGATCGGGGAGGGGGAGAGCTTCCTGGCCTCCGACGTCGCCGCCTTCATCGCACACACCCGGTCCGCGATCGAGCTGGGCCAGGACCAGGTCGTGGAGCTGACCAGGGAAGGGGTGACCGTCACCGACTTCGGGGGGCGGCCCGCCGAGACCCGCGCCTATCACGTGGACTGGGACGCCTCGGCGGCCGAGAAGGGCGGCTACGCCTCCTTCATGCTCAAGGAGATCGCGGACCAGCCGAAGGCCGTGGCGGACACCCTGCTCGGGCGGATCAGCGGGGAGGAGGGCGAGCTGCGGCTCGACGAGGTGCGCATCGCGCCCGGTGTGCTCCGGGAGATCGACAAGGTCGTCATCGTCGCCTGCGGGACCGCGTTCCACGCCGGAATGATCGCCAAGTACGCCATCGAGCACTGGACCCGGCTGCCCTGCGAGACGGAGCTGGCCAGCGAGTTCCGCTACCGCGACCCGATCCTGGACCAGCGGACGCTCGTCATCGCGATCTCGCAGTCCGGCGAGACCATGGACACCCTGATGGCGCTGCGGCACGCCCGTGAGCAGGGGGCGAAGGTGCTCGCCATCTGCAATACGAACGGGTCGACCATCCCGAGGGAGTCCGACGCCGTCCTCTACACGCACGCCGGACCGGAGGTCGCGGTCGCCTCGACCAAGGCGTTCCTGACGCAGCTCGTCGCCTGCTACCTCGTCGCCCTCTACATCGGGCAGGTGCGCGGGACGAAGTGGGCCGACGAGATCCGGACGGTCGTGCGGCAGCTCTCCGAGATGGCCGAGGCGGTCGAGCGGGTCCTGGAGACCATGGAGCCGGTGCGCGAACTGGCGCGGTCGCTGGCGGGCAAGAACACCGTGCTGTTCCTGGGGCGGCACGTCGGCTACCCGGTGGCCCTGGAAGGCGCGTTGAAGCTCAAGGAACTCGCGTACATGCACGCGGAGGGGTTCGCCGCGGGCGAGCTCAAGCACGGGCCCATCGCGCTGGTCGAGGACGATCTGCCGGTCGTCGTGGTCGTCCCCTCGCCGCGGGGGCGCTCGGTGCTCCACGACAAGATCGTCTCGAACATCCAGGAGATCAGGGCACGCGGGGCGCGCACCATCGTGATCGCCGAGGAGGGCGACGAGTCGGTCGTTCCGTACGCCGACCACCTGATCCTGATCCCCGCTACGCCTACGCTGCTTCAGCCACTGGTCGCCACCGTCCCGTTGCAGGTGTTCGCCTGCGAACTGGCGACGGCCCGCGGCAACGAGGTGGACCAGCCACGCAATCTGGCGAAGTCAGTGACAGTCGAGTGAGTGAGTGAGCACGTGATCATTGGTGTCGGGATCGATGTGGCCGAGATCGAGCGCTTCGGCGCGGCGCTGGAGCGTACGCCCCAGATGGCCGAGCGGCTCTTCCTGGAACGGGAGTTGAAGCTGCCGAGCGGGGAGCGGCGCGGAATCGCCTCGCTCGCCGCCCGTTTCGCCGCCAAGGAGGCCGTCGCCAAGGCGCTCGGCGCACCCGCCGGTCTGCACTGGTCGGACGCCGAGGTGTACGTCGAGGAGAGCGGCCAGCCCCGGCTGCGGGTGCGCGGCACGGTCGCCGCGCGCGCCGCCGAGCTCGGGGTGCGGCACTGGCACGTGTCGCTCAGCCACGACGCGGGGGTGGCGTCGGCCGTGGTGATCGCGGAGGGTTGACCGTATGCGAACCGCTTACAGCGTGGAGACCGTACGGGCCGCCGAAGCGGCACTGATGGCGCGGCTGCCGGAGGGCGCCCTGATGCAGCGGGCCGCCGCGGGCCTCGCGGTGGCCTGCGGCGATCTGCTGCGGCGCAACGGCCGGGTGTACGGGTCCCGGGTCATCCTCCTCGTGGGCAGCGGTGACAACGGCGGTGACGCGCTGTACGCCGGTGCCCGGCTGGCGAGGCGCGGGGCCGGTGTACGGGCGCTGCTGACCTCGCCCGACAAGGTCCACGCGGGCGGTTTCGCCGCGCTGGAGGCGGCCGGCGGGCGGGTCCTGGAGAGCGCGGAGGGGCTGGGCGCGGTCGATCTCGTCGTCGACGGCATCACCGGGATCGGCGGCCGTGGCGGACTGCGCCCCGAGGCGGCGGCCCTGGTGGCGGCCGTCACCGGGCACGGGGCGCCCGTCCTCGCCGTGGATCTGCCGAGCGGGGTGGAGGCGGACACCGGCGAGGTCCACGGCACCGCCGTGCGCGCCGACGCGACGGTCACCTTCGGGACGTACAAGCCGGCGCTGCTGATCGATCCGGCCGCCGAACGGGCGGGCGCGCTGCGGCTCGTCGACATCGGCCTGGGGCCGGACCTGCCCGAGCCGCCCGACCTGGAGGCGCTCCAGTACGCGGACGTGGCGGCGCTGCTGCCGGCTCCGGGCGTGGAGAGCGACAAGTACCGGCGCGGGGTCGTGGGCGTGGTCGCCGGCTCGGAGCGGTATCCGGGGGCCGCGGTGCTCGCGGTCGCGGGTGCGCTGCGGGGCGGTGCCGGAGCGGTGCGGTACGTCGGACCGGGCGCCGGAGCGGTGATCGCCCGCTTTCCGGAGACCCTCGTGCACTCCGGGCCGCCGTCGAAGGCGGGGCGGGTGCAGGCATGGGTCGTCGGGCCGGGTCTCGGCGACGGTTCGCGGGCCGCTGCCGCCGTGGCCGACGTGCTGGCCGCCGATGTGCCGGTACTGGTCGACGCGGACGGGCTGCGGCTGCTGGACGCGGAGACCGTACGGTCGCGCTCTGCGCCCACCGTGCTGACCCCGCACGCCGGAGAGGCCGCTGCCCTGCTCGGCGTGGCCCGCGAGGAGGTCGAGGCCGGCCGGCTCGCCGCCGTGCGGGAACTCGCCGCCCGCTACCGGGCCACCGTCCTGCTCAAGGGGTCGACGACCCTGGTCGCCGAGGCCCGGGACACGCCCGTACGGGTCAATCCGACGGGCACGTCCTGGCTGGCCACGGCGGGCAGCGGCGATGTGCTCTCCGGCCTGGCCGGCTCGCTGCTGGCCGCGGGCCTCGCCCCGCGTGACGCGGCATCCGTGGGGGCCTATCTGCACGGGCTCGCGGCCCGGCGCGGGTCGGCGGGCGCGCCGGTGGCCGCGCAGGACGTCGCGGACGCGATCCCGGCGGCCTGGCGCGATGTGCGGGAGGCGTGAGGCTGCTCCACGCTGGGGTGGTGCGGCGGCGGAAGGAGAAGGACCGTGGGCAAGAGCTCCCTACGCGTACGACGGGTGTACGACCCTCTTGAGGACGCGGACGGCGTGCGGGTTCTCGTCGACCGGCTCTGGCCGCGCGGGGAGAGCAAGGCCAAGGCCGCGATCGACCGGTGGGCGAAGGACGTCACCCCGTCGAACGAACTGCGGTCCTGGTACCACCAGGACCGCGGATCCCGGTACGACGACTTCGTCGACCGCTACCGCGCCGAGCTGGCGGACCCGGCGCACACCGCGGCGGTCGGCGAGCTGCTCGCCCTGATCCGTGAGGGCGGCCCGGTGACGCTGGTGACGGCGGTGAAGGACGTCCCCCACAGTCATGTGCCGGTGCTCGTGGAGCATCTGGAACACGAGCTGGCGCGCCCCTGACCAGGTCCGCTGTCCGGGCCGCGCGGTTCGGGGGACACGTACTGGCGTACGCCTCTGAGACACTGGGCGCGATGAACGAGACAGCGACCCTGAGAGCCCGCGCAGAGATCGACCTCGCCGCACTGCGCGCCAACGTGCGTGTCCTGCGTGCGCGCGCGGCCGGTGCGCAGCTCATGGCCGTCGTGAAATCCGACGCGTACGGACACGGTGCGGTGCCCTGCGCCAGGGCCGCGCTGGAGGCGGGCGCGACCTGGCTGGGCACCGCCACCCCGCAGGAGGCGCTGGCCCTGAGGGCGGCAGGACTCGGCGGCCGGGTGATGTGCTGGCTGTGGACGCCCGGCGGCCCGTGGCGCGAGGCGATCGAGGCCGGCATCGACGTGTCGGTGAGCGGTATGTGGGCCATGCGCGAGGTCGTCGACGCGGCCACCGCGGCCGGCGCCGTCGCCCGTGTCCATCTCAAGGCCGACACCGGCCTCGGGCGCAACGGCTGCCAGCCCGCCGACTGGCCTGAGCTGGTCTCGGCGGCGCGCGCCGCCGAGGAGAGCGGCACGGTCCGGGTCACCGGCCTCTGGTCGCACTTCGCCTGCGCCGACGAGCCGGGGCACCCGTCGATCGCCTCCCAGCTGGACGTGTTCCGGGACATGGTGGCGTACGCGGAGAAGGCCGGCGTCCGGCCCGAGGTCCGGCACATCGCGAACTCCCCGGCGACCCTCACGGTCCCGGAGTCCCACTTCGATCTCGTACGGACCGGGATCGCCATGTACGGCATCTCGCCCAGCCCCGAGCTGGGCACGCCGGCCGACTTCGGGCTGCGCCCGGTGATGACGCTCGTCGCGTCGGTCGCGCTGGTCAAGCAGGTGCCGGCGGGCCACGGCATCAGTTACGGCCACCACTACACGACACCCGCGGAGACGACCCTCGGTCTGATCCCCGTCGGGTACGCGGACGGGATTCCGCGCCACGCCTCGGGCCGGGGCCCGGTCCTCGTCGGGGGCCGGCGGCGCACGATCGCGGGACGCGTGGCGATGGACCAGTTCGTGGTCGACCTCGAAGGCGACGAGCCGGAGCCGGGCGCGGAGGCGGTGCTGTTCGGGCCGGGAGACCGGGGCGAGCCGAGCGCCGAGGACTGGGCGGTCGCGGCGGACACGATCGCGTACGAGATCGTCACCCGCATCGGGGCACGGGTGCCCCGGGTCCATCTGAACTGAGGGCGGTCTTTTCGGTATCCGGCCGGTTCGACATCCGGCCGAACAGGACAAGGACGAGGAGCGCGGCACGGTGAGCGAGAGCAGCGCGGGGGACGTGGCGGCGACGGCCGCCGCGGCGGTCGGCTGGCGCCGGGCGGGCATCGCGGGTGCGGCGATAGGTGTGATCGCGGCGGGTGCGGCGGCCGGCGTCGCGGTCGAGCGGATGACCGTGGGCCGGGGCATGCGGAAGAAGGCCCGTCTCGCGCTCGACGCCACGGGTCCCTACGGCGCCCTGCGGGGTGTGGCGGGGAAGGCGGTCGCGGACGACGGCACCGCGCTGCACTACGAGGTCGACGAGGTCGAGACCGAGGGCGCCGTCGCTGCCCAGGGCGGGGCGGCTGCCACCGGTTCGCGCCGGCGCAGGCTCTTCGGCCGCAAGTCGCCCGCGCCCGTGACCGTCGTCTTCAGCCACGGCTACTGCCTCAGCCAGGACTCCTGGCACTTCCAGCGGGCCGCGCTGCGCGGTCTGGTGCGTACGGTCCACTGGGACCAGCGCAGCCACGGCCGGTCGGGGCGGGGCAGGGCGCAGGCCGAGGGCGTGCCCGTCTCCGTGGACCAGCTCGGCCGCGACCTGAAGGCGGTCATCGACGCGGCGGCGCCCGAGGGCCCGCTCGTGCTGGTCGGGCACTCGATGGGCGGCATGACGATGATGGCGCTCGCCGACCAGTACCCGGCGCTCATCCGGGACCGGGTGGCCGCGGTCGCGTTCGTCGGCACCTCCAGCGGGAAGCTCGGCGAGGTCAGTTTCGGGCTGCCGGTGGCGGGCGTGAACGCGGTGCGGCGGGTGCTGCCTGGGGTCCTGAAGGCGCTCGGCTCGCAGACGGAGCTGGTGGAGCGCGGGCGGCGGGCCACGGCGGACCTCTTCGCGAGCCTCATCAAGCGGTACTCGTTCGGCTCACGCGATGTGGACCCGGCGGTCGCGCGGTTCGCCGAGCGGCTGATCGAGGCCACACCGATCGACGTGGTGGCCGAGTTCTATCCGGCGTTCACCGAGCACGACAAGAGCGGCGCGCTGCCCGCGTTCCGCGAGGTCCCGGTGCTGATCCTGGCGGGCGACAAGGACCTGGTGACGCCCAGTTCGCACAGTGAGGCCATCGCGGACGTCCTGCCCGACGCGGAGCTGGTGATCGTGCCGGACGCCGGGCATCTGGTGATGCTGGAGCACCCCGAGGCGGTGAACGACCGCATCGCGGACCTCCTGGTGCGGATCGGTGCCGTGCCGTCGACGGCCCCGACCGTTTAACGTTGACCGGCATGGAAGCAGTGCAGAAAAGTCCGGTGGCCGAGACCTCCGCACCGGACGCCGTCACCCTGGGCGTGGCCGTCGAGTCACCCGAACAGATGCAGGACCTCGGCCGCCGGATCGCCGGTGTGCTGGCCCCCGGTGACCTGGTGATGCTCACGGGCGAGCTGGGTGCCGGAAAGACGACGCTGACCCGGGGGCTGGGTGAGGGGCTCGGAGTGCGGGGCGCCGTCACCTCGCCGACCTTCGTGATCGCCCGCGTGCACCCCTCGCTGGTCGGCGGTCCCGCGCTGGTCCACGTCGACGCGTACCGCCTGGGCGGCGGGCTCGACGAGATGGAGGACCTGGACCTCGACGTGTCGCTGCCGGATTCGGTGGTGGTCGTGGAGTGGGGCGACGGCAAGGTCGAGGAGCTGTCCGACGACCGTCTGCAGGTGGTGATCGACCGCGCGGTCGGGGACACCGACGACGAGCGGCGCACCGTGACGCTGGTGGGCATCGGGCCCCGCTGGTCCGGACTGCGGACGGATCTGGGCCCGGAGGCGTAGCGGCCGGGTGCGCACCCCCGGGTGTGGGCCGAATACCGCCCGGGACTTTCCGACAGGCCGTCGGCAAATTGTTGCGCGCGGGACCGTGGGCGTGTTCACATGGAGAGAAGACGCGGTTAGGTCTACCTAACCACGCCTTCCACCGGAGCCCCAGGAGGCATCCATGCCGACGCCCGAGCGTGAAGCGCAGCCGCAGTCGCCGCAGGCGCGGCCCTCGGCGGCGGTGTCCATGAAGGATCTGCTGGCCTCCTGCGCCGCCGCGACCGCGGTCTCCACACCACCGCGTGAGCGGGACGAGCACCCGGGCGAGGACGGCCGCGAGGAGGGCACGGACCGCGAGGAGCGGCCGGGACCTCCGGCCCGGCGCGACGCGGCCTGAGGCCGCCGGCGCACGCCTACGGAACGACGACGACCTTGACGCCGACCGTCGCGAAGGTCCACATCGCGTCGCCGTCCGCCCGCTTCATCCGTACGCCACCGGTCTTCGACGTCGGGTCCGGGCTCTTCATCGTGCCGTCCTGGGCCGCGCTGAAGCCGATGGCCACGTCGTCGACGCTCGTGAAGCGCACGACGTGCTCGATCATCACGCCGTCCGAGCCCGTCACGCTCCCGGTGCGCGAACCCACCTGGTAGGCCCCGGGCATCGGGCTGACGGGACTCGGCATGACCGTGAACGTCCGGCCCGCGTTCCCCTTGGCGTCCACCAGCCAGACCCGCCGGTCCTTCAGCGCGTACACGACGCGCAGCCCGGTGCCGGAGTGCTCGGGCACCGCCAGCGGCGACTTCTTGGCCTTCGGCTTCTTCGTGGGCTGCGCCGAGGCGGAGGGCGAGGAGGTGGGTGCCGCCAAGGAATCGGGTGCGTTCGCCGATGCCTGGTAGGCGAGGAAACTGACCGCGATGACAGCGGCCGCAGTGAGCCCGGCCACCATTCCCGAGCTGCCCCTTGCCACCTGAGCTCCCCTTTCGCCTGCCATCCGGCGTATGTCGTACAAGCGTTTATGTCGTACACACGTATACCCGGTGACGGTAGCAGCCGGGGCGGGGCGGACCGGGACGCCGTACGGGCGCGGTGACCCCGTCGGCGGAGCCGTAGGCTGTTTGTGTGCTGCTGCTCGCCGTGGATACCGCCACCCCCGCCGTCACCGTCGCCCTGCACGACGGCTCCGCCGTCGTCGCCGCGACGAGCCAGGTCGATGCCCGGAGGCACGGCGAACTGCTGCTGCCCGCCGTCGACCGGGTCCTCGCCGAGGCCGGGGTGAAGCTCGACGCCGTCACCGACCTGGTCGTGGGCGTCGGCCCCGGCCCGTACACCGGCCTCCGCGTCGGTCTCGTGACGGCGGCTGCCTTCGGCTCCGCGCTCTCCGTCCCCGTGCACGGCGTGTGCACCCTGGACGGCCTCGCGTACGCCGCCGGGCTCGCCGGCCTCCGGGGGCCCTTCGCCGTCGCCACGGACGCCCGCCGCAAGGAGGTCTACTGGGCGCGGTACGAGGACCCCCTGACCCGCACGGGCGACCCGGCGGTCGACCGGCCCGCCGACATCGCGGAACAGCTCGCGGGACTGCCCGTCGTCGGGGCCGGCGCGGTGCTGTACCCGGAGGCGTTCCCGGACGCCCGCGCGCCCGAACACGTGTCGGCCGGCGCGCTGGCCGCCCTCGCGGCCGAACGCCTCGCCGCGGGCCAGGAGCTGCTCCCTCCGCAGCCGCTCTACCTGCGCAGGCCCGACGCCCAGGTGCCGAAGAACTACAAGGTGGTCACCCCGAAGTGACCGACGCGATCCATGGGGCAGGCGCGGCGACCGTGACCGCCGTGCTGCGCGAGATGCGCTGGTGGGACATCGATCCGGTGCTGGGGCTCGAACACGAGCTGTTCCCGGAGGACGCCTGGTCGGCCGGGATGTTCTGGTCGGAGCTGGCCCACGCCCGCGGCCCCGGGGCCACCCGCCGCTACGTCGTCGCCGAGGAACCGGCCACGGGCCGGATCGTCGGTTACGCCGGACTCGCCGCGGCCGGAGACCTCGCCGACGTCCAGACCATCGGCGTCGTTCGGGACCACTGGGGCGGCGGCCTCGGCTCCGAACTCCTCACCGACCTGCTGAAGCACGCCACGGCCTTCGAGTGCACCGCGGTGCTCCTGGAGGTCCGGGTCGACAACACCCGTGCGCAGAAGCTGTACGAACGCTTCGGCTTCGAGCCGATCGGCTTCCGGCGCGGTTACTACCAGCCGGGCAACATCGACGCGCTCGTCATGCGCCTCCACGTACAAGAGACTGAGACTGACTGATGGCTGACGAACCGCTCGTACTCGGCATCGAGACCTCCTGCGACGAGACCGGGGTCGGCATCGTGCGCGGCACGACGCTGCTCGCCGACGCCGTCGCCTCCAGCGTCGACACGCACGCCCGGTTCGGCGGGGTCGTCCCGGAGATCGCCTCCCGTGCCCACCTGGAAGCGATGGTCCCGACCATCGAACGCGCCCTGAAGGACGCCGGGATCAGCGCCCGCGACCTCGACGGCATCGCGGTCACGGCCGGCCCCGGGCTCGCCGGTGCGCTGCTCGTCGGCGTCTCGGCGGCCAAGGCGTACGCGTACGCGCTGAACAAGCCGCTCTACGGGGTCAACCACCTCGCCTCGCACATCTGTGTCGACCAGCTGGAGCACGGCCCGCTCCCCGAGCCGACCATGGCGCTGCTGGTCAGCGGCGGGCACTCCTCGCTGCTGCTCGCGCCGGACATCACCAACGACGTACGGCCGCTCGGCGCGACCATCGACGACGCGGCGGGCGAGGCGTTCGACAAGATCGCCCGGGTGCTGAACCTCGGCTTCCCCGGCGGTCCCGTCATCGACCGGCTGGCGAAGGAGGGCGACCCGAAGGCCATCGCGTTCCCGCGCGGTCTCAGCGGTTCGCGCGACCCCGCGTACGACTTCTCCTTCTCCGGGCTCAAGACGTCCGTGGCGCGCTGGATCGAGGCCAAGCGGGCGGCGGGCGAGGAGGTGCCGGTACGGGACGTGGCGGCGTCCTTCCAGGAGGCCGTGGTGGACGTGCTCACCCGCAAGGCGGTCCGGGCCTGCAAGGACGAGGGCGTCGGCCATCTGATGATCGGCGGCGGTGTCGCGGCCAACTCGCGGCTGCGGGCCCTGGCCCAGGAGCGGTGCGAGCGGGCCGGAATCCGGCTGCGGGTGCCCAGGCCCGGACTCTGCACGGACAACGGGGCGATGGTTGCCGCGCTGGGCGCCGAGATGGTGGCCCGCAACCGGCCGGCCTCGGACCTGGAACTGTCGGCGGACTCCTCGCTTCCGGTGACGGAGACCCATGTTCCCGGCGCCCATGACCACGATCACGTGCACGAGATCAGCAAGGACAACCTGTACTCATGAGCGGCACCGTCGCGCTGATGTGGGAGGCCCGGGCCACCGAGGGCCGGGGCGCCGAGCTGCTGGAGTGGGCGCGGGCGCGGTCGGCGGAGCTGGCCCGCGAGCCCGTACGCCGCGAGCTGCTGCGTGCCCCGCAGGACCGGGTGCTCGTCATCACCTGGTGGGAGGGCGGGTACGGTGACGACTTGCCCGAACTCCCCGAGCCCGACGCCGGATTGATCGCGCGCCCGGTCCACCGGTGGCGCTTCGAGTCGGTCGGCTGAGACTCCTCGGAAAAAAGATTCGCCGGGGTGTCGATCCGGGGTGGGCCCGTTCGACGTACGAGTGTGAGGCGGGAAAACAGCCCGCCCCGACCCGAGGAGTCACCGTGCCGCGCTATCTGACGATGGTCCGTATCGACGAGAACAACGCCCCGGCCGAAGGCCCGAGCGAGGAGCTCATGCAGCGCATGGGCGCCCTGATCGAGGAGATGACCAAGGCCGGTGTCCTGCTGGACACGGCCGGGCTCACCCCGACCTCGGAGGGCACCAGGGTCACCTGGTCCAACGGCGAGTTCACCGTCACGGACGGGCCGTTCACCGAGACGAAGGAAGTCATCGGCGGCTACGCGATCATCCAGGCCAAGGACAAGGCCGAGATCCTGGAGTGGACCAAGCGCTTCCTCGCCGTCCACGAGCCGTTCTGGACCGTCACCTCCGAGATCCGCGAGATCGCCGGAGGCTGACGGCCCCGCACGGCCAGGGGTGGGGCGGCGGTCCTTGCCGCCCCGGCCCCCGGGCTGCTCTGATGGGTGGCCGTGACAGAAGCACGCAGTGCCGTCGAAGCCGTGTACAGGATCGAGTCGGCACGGATCATCGCCGCGACCGCCCGCATCGTGCGGGACGTCGGCATCGCCGAGGAGATCGCGCAGGACGCCCTGCTCGCCGCGCTGGAGCAGTGGCCGGAGTCCGGGGTCCCGGACCGGCCGGGCGCCTGGCTCACGGCCACCGCGAGGCACCGGGCGATCGACCTCGTACGCCGCAAGGAGACCTACCGGCGCAAGCTGGCGGAGGTCGGGCGGGCCCTGGAGGACGTACCGCCGCCGGAACCCGCCGATCCGGACCACATCGACGACGACCTGCTGCGGCTGATCTTCACCTCCTGCCATCCGGTGCTCTCCACGCAGGCCCGGATCGCCCTCACCCTGCGCCTCCTCGGCGGCCTCACCACCGAGGAGATCGCCCGCGCGTTCCTGGCCTCCGAACCGACCGTCGCCCAGCGCATCGTCCGGGCGAAGCGGACCCTGGGCCGGGCGGGCGTTCCCTTCGAGGTGCCGTACGGCCCCGACCGCGCCGCCCGCCTCGACTCCGTGCTCGAAGTCATCTACCTGATCTTCAACGAGGGGTACGCGGCCACCGCGGGCGACGACCTCCTGCGCCCGGCCCTGTGCCAGGACGCGCTGCGTCTCGCCCGGGTGCTGGCCGGGCTGATGGAGAAGGAGTCCGAGGTCCACGGGCTCGTCGCCCTGCTGGAACTCCAGGCGTCGCGCGCCGCCGCGCGGACCGGGCCGGACGGTGCGCCGGTGCTGCTCGCCGACCAGAACCGGGCGCGCTGGGACCAGTTGCTGATCCGGCGCGGTTTCGCGGCCCTGGGGCGGGCGAACGCGGCGGGCGGTTCGACGGGACCGTATGCCCTCCAGGCCGCGATCGCCGCCTGTCACGCGCACGCGGTGACGTACGAGGACACCGACTGGACGGCGATCGCCACGCTGTACGGGCACCTGGCCGTGCTCGCTCCGTCCCCGGTGGTGGAGCTGAACCGGGCGGTGGCGGTGTCGATGGCCGAGGGGCCGGCGGCGGGGCTCGCCCTGGTCGACGCGCTGGCGGAGAGTCCGGAACTCAGGGCCTACCACCTGCTGCCGAGCGTGCGGGGCGATCTGCTGGAGCGGCTGGGGCGGGGGGAGGAGGCGCGGGCGGAGTTCGTGCGGGCGGCGGAGCTGACCCGTAACGAGCAGGAGAGGACGTTGCTGCTGGCGCGTGCCGACCGGGTGTCGCGATGAGTTCCGGGGGCTTGGCGGGTCTACCTTCCGAAGGCATCCGGCGGTGCTCCGGCGGCGCCGTGCGCTGTGGCGTTCCGAGGCTGCGGGGTTCCGGCCCCCGGCCCCCGGCTGCCGGCATTCGGCTTTTTCGGCGAGGAGAAGACCATGCAGAAGATCACTACGTTCCTGTGGTTCGACGACCAGGCCGAGGAGGCGGCGCGTTACTACGTCTCCGTCTTCGGCGGCGACTCGCGGATCCTGGGGGTCACCCACTACGGTGCGGCGGCCCCGGGAGAGACGGGCTCCGTGATGACGGTCGCCTTCCGGCTCGCGGACCAGGAGTACATCGCCCTCAACGGCGGCCCGCAGTTCCCGTTCACGGAGGCCATCTCGCTCTCCGTCGACTGTGAGGACCAGGCCGAGGTGGACCGGCTGTGGGACACGCTCACCGAAGGCGGCGAGGAGGGCCAGTGCGGGTGGCTCAAGGACAGGTACGGCCTGTCCTGGCAGATCGTCCCGAAGGGTCTGACCGAGGTGCTGTCCGATCCGGACCCGGCCAGGGCGGAGCGGGCGATGAAGGCGATGCTGGGGATGCGGAAGCTGGACATCCAGGCGCTGCGGGACGCCTGAGTTCCGCGGAGCGGGCGGCCGTCGCGTCGTGCGTCACGGCCGCGCCCCGTGGCCGCCGGTCCGGTCGGTAGTGTCTGGGGCATGTCACCCCGTTCACCGCTGCCGCCGCCCCCGCCGCCCGTGGAGCTGCGCTCCTGGCCCGACCGGCAGTCGATGCTCGCCGACCGCTCCGCGGTCCTCGGCGAGCTGGTCACGACGCACCTGGGGCACGCGCGGCTCGGCCTGCTCTGGCTGTGGGGGGCACTGGCGGCGCTCGGCTGGTCGTTCGTGGGCACGGCGATCATCTCGTTCGAGGAGCCCGACGACCCCTTCGCCGCGATGCTGGGCCTGGTCGCCTTCGCCCTCGGTGCCTGCCTGCTGGTGCCCTCGGTCGCGTTCGTGGTCGTCGGACTCGCCCGGGACCGGCAGGTCCGCCGGCTGCTCGTCCAGTGGGGCGCGCTGGACCGCGACCCGGTGGGCGATGTGCGCCTGCGGATTCCCGGGGTCAGCCTCATCTGGATGCTGACGTCCTTCGTGCTGTGCGCCGTCGGCCTGTACGCGTGCGTGGTCGTTCCGGCTGGCGCGGAGGCGGGCGAGGAGACCTACGGCGAGGTGGCCCTGTTCATGGGCCTCGGTCTCATCTGCTGGCTGACCGGCCTGATCGGGGTCGTCAAGGCGTTCGCGCACCGCCGCTGGGTGCTCCGGGTCCTCGTCGGCGTACCGGCCGAACCGCGGGTCAGGGCCGCTTCAGGGGCTGACCGACCAGCATCGTAGGAGCGCCCGCCACCCGGGTCAGGAACACCGTCGCCGCGTTCGGCCCCTGGAGCTTCATCTTGCGGCGCAGTTCCTCCGGTTCGACCGCGGAGCCACGCTTCTTGACGGTCAGGACGCCCACCTGCCGCTCCCGCAGCAGGGCCTTGAGCTTCTTCATGTTGAAGGGGAGTTCGTCGGTGATCTCGTACGCCGTCGTGTACGGGGACTCGTAGGCCCGGTCGCTCGTGACGTACGCGATGGTCTCGTCGACCAGCCGGCCGCCGCACCGGTCCACGATGTCGGCGACCAGGTGGGCGCGGATGACGGCGCCGTCGGGTTCGTACAGATAGCGGCCGACGGGGCCCACGGGCGGGGCCGGCAGCGGGGCGGGGGCCGTCAGGGTGGCGCCCGCCGGAAGCAGCGTCGCCCGGAACGAGCCGGTGGCGAAACCCTCGCCGAACCAGAGCACCGCCTCCTTCACGTCCCCGCCGTCCGAGATCCATTCCGCCTCGGCCTGCGGGCCGATCGCCTCGTGGGGGACGCCGGGGGCGATCTTCAGCGCGGCGCGGGGGGCCTTCAGCGCGGCCCCGGTGGCCCAGGACAGCGGGGGCGAGTACGCCTCCGGGTCGAAGATCCGGCCCCGTCCGCCGCGTCGGGCCGGGTCGACGAAGACCGCGTCGTACGGAGCGGTGTCGATCTCGGTGACATCGGCGCAGCGCACCTCGATCAGCGCCTCCAGGCCGAGCGCCGCCGCATTGGCCCGGGCCACCTCGGCGGTCAGCGGATCGCGGTCCACGGCCAGCACCGCGATGCCCGCGCGCGCGAGGGCGATCGCGTCGCCGCCGATCCCGCAGCACAGATCGGCCACGCTCCGCACCCCGAGACCGGCGAACCGCTGGGCCCGGTACGCGGCGACCGAGGTGCGGGTCGCCTGTTCGACACCGTTGGGGGTGAAGAACATCCGGTACGCGTCCTGCGCGCCGAACTTCGCCACCGCCCGCTGTCGCAGCCGGGCCTGTCCCAGGGCCGCCGACACCAGCGCGGCGGGGTGGTCGCGGCGCAGGCGGGTCGCGGTGGCCAGTTCCCGGGCGGGGTCGTGGTCGCGCAGCTCGGCCAGGAGCGCGGCGCCCTCGGGGGCGAGCAGGGCGCGGAAGCCGGCGATCGGGTCGGGGACATCGGACGTCGGGAGAGCGTTCACCCGGCCCATTGTGAGCCAGCCGGGGGACCGCGCGGGCCGGGTGGCGGTGTCGGGCCGGGCACCCGGCCGGGCACTGGCAGGATGCGGCGCCATGCAGCTAGTACGACAAAAGGAAGAATCAGCCATGAAGCGGCGCAGACCGGGACACCCCGCTCGCGGGCCGGCCTGCACCGCCCTGATCGCACTCCTCGTCGCCGCACTCGCCTCGGGGTGCGCCGCCGAGGACGCGGACGGCTCCTCCACCGACGGAGCGCACCGGGCGGCGCCCGCCGCCGGTCAGGAGGGTCCGCCCGCGCTGAAGGCGGCGCCGGCCGACGCGCTCTCGGTGTACGCCGAGAAGCTGAGGCGGAAGCAGGCTGCCCGGGTCGCCGTCGCCAAGAAGTGGCGGCTGGCGAAGGTCCCGCTCGTCGCCCCCGAACCGCCGTCCGTCAAGCCGCGCATCACCACCCGCAAGGGCTTCGAGGTCACCGGCGGGGGCGCGCTGCCGCCCGTCTTCACCACCGTGCCGACGAAGGAGCGGATCGTCTTCCTGACGATGGACGACGGGGCCGAGAAGGATCCCGAGCTGCTGCGGATGATGACGGAACTCGACATCCCGTACAGCGCCTTCCTCAGCGACTACCTGGTGAGCGAGGACTACGGCTACTTCAAGAAGATGCAGGCCCGCGGCGTCACCCTCAGCAACCACACGCTGAACCACCGCTATATGCCCGGCCTGTCGTACGCCGAGCAGAAGAAGGAGATCTGCGGCCAGCAGGACAAGATCGCGAAGCACTTCGGGAAGCGGCCGACGCTCTTCCGCCCGCCGTACGGCAACTACAACCGCGACACCCTGCGCATCGCCAAGTCCTGCGGCATCAAGGCCGTGCCGCTGTGGTCCGCCGAGGCGTTCCCCGACCACATGGAGTGGCGGGAGTGGGACCGCGACCTGCATCCCGGCGACATCATCCTCACCCACTTCCGGGGGCGCGGGGACTGGAAGGGCTCCATGCCCGACATGATCCGGCGGGTCATGAAGACGATCACGGACAAGGGCTACGCGGTCGCCAGGCTGGAGGACTACGTGTGATCCCGGCGCACCGGCCGGGCCCGGCCGGTGCGCCACGCGGGGGTGGTCAATTGGCACTCCGCTTGACCGAGTGCTAATCGCGGTCATAGTCTCGGGTCTGGCACTCCTCACTGGAGAGTGCCAGCACCACTGCGCGACAGGGCAGGTCCGGCACCCGCGACGACGGATCGACCTGGTCGCCACCCCAAAGACTGTTAAACCCCGTGAGATCTCCGAAGGGGGAGACCGGATCGTGTCGACCACCAGCTCCAAGGTTGCGATCAAGCCGCTCGAGGACCGCATTGTGGTCCAGCCGCTCGACGCCGAGCAGACCACGGCCTCCGGCCTGGTCATTCCCGACACCGCCAAGGAGAAGCCCCAGGAGGGCGTCGTCCTGGCCGTGGGCCCGGGCCGCTTCGAGAACGGCGAGCGCCTTCCGCTCGACGTCAAGACCGGCGACGTCGTTCTGTACAGCAAGTACGGCGGCACCGAGGTGAAGTACAACGGCGAGGAGTACCTCGTCCTCTCGGCTCGCGACGTGCTCGCGATCGTCGAGAAGTAATTCACCCACGTTTGTTTCTGTTCTGCGCCCCTGGCCCCCTGCGAAATAACTAGCCGGGCGGACAGGGGCGCAGTTCGTTTTGAGAGGACAGGCAACAGCCCATGGCGAAGATTCTGAAGTTCGACGAGGACGCCCGTCGCGCCCTTGAGCGCGGCGTCAACAAGCTTGCCGACACGGTCAAGGTGACGATCGGCCCCAAGGGCCGCAACGTCGTCATCGACAAGAAGTTCGGCGCTCCCACCATCACCAACGACGGTGTCACCATCGCGCGCGAGGTCGAGCTCGACGACCCGTACGAGAACCTCGGTGCCCAGCTGGTGAAGGAGGTGGCGACCAAGACCAACGACGTAGCCGGTGACGGCACCACCACCGCCACCGTCCTGGCCCAGGCGCTCGTCCGCGAGGGTCTGCGCAACGTCGCCGCGGGTGCTTCCCCGGCCGCCCTGAAGAAGGGCATCGACGCCGCGGTCAAGGCCGTGTCCGAGGAGCTCCTCGCGACCGCCCGCCCGATCGACGACAAGTCCGACATCGCCGCCGTGGCCGCGCTCTCCGCGCAGGACAGCCAGGTCGGCGAGCTCATCGCGGACGCGATGGACAAGGTCGGCAAGGACGGTGTCATCACCGTCGAGGAGTCCAACACCTTCGGTCTGGACCTCGAGTTCACCGAGGGCATGGCCTTCGACAAGGGCTACCTCTCCCCGTACATGGTGACCGACCAGGAGCGTATGGAGGCCGTCCTCGACGACCCGTACATCCTGATCCACCAGGGCAAGATCGGCTCCATCCAGGAGCTGCTCCCGCTCCTGGAGAAGGTCATCCAGTCGGGTGGCTCGAAGCCGCTGCTGATCATCGCCGAGGACGTCGAGGGCGAAGCCCTGTCGACCCTGGTCGTCAACAAGATCCGTGGCACCTTCAACGCCGTCGCGGTGAAGGCCCCGGGCTTCGGTGACCGCCGCAAGGCCATGCTCGGCGACATCGCCACCCTCACCGGTGCGACCGTCATCGCCGAAGAGGTCGGCCTCAAGCTCGACCAGGCCGGTCTCGACGTGCTGGGCACCGCCCGCCGCGTCACCGTCTCCAAGGACGACACGACCATCGTCGACGGCGGCGGCGACTCCGCCGACGTCAAGGGCCGGGTCAACCAGATCAAGGCCGAGATCGACTCCACGGACTCCGACTGGGACCGCGAGAAGCTCCAGGAGCGCCTCGCGAAGCTGGCCGGCGGCGTGTGCGTGATCCGTGTCGGTGCCGCCACCGAGGTGGAGCTCAAGGAGAAGAAGCACCGTCTGGAGGACGCCATCTCCGCGACCCGCGCCGCGGTCGAGGAGGGCATCGTCTCCGGTGGTGGCTCCGCTCTGGTCCACGCCGTCAAGGTCCTCGAGGGCAACCTCGGCAAGACCGGCGACGAGGCCACCGGTGTCGCGGTCGTGCGCCGCGCCGCCGTCGAGCCGCTGCGCTGGATCGCCGAGAACGCCGGCCTGGAGGGTTACGTCATCACCTCCAAGGTCGCCGAGCTCGACAAGGGCCAGGGCTTCAACGCCGCGACCGGCGAGTACGGCGACCTGGTGAAGGCCGGCGTCATCGACCCGGTCAAGGTCACCCGCTCCGCCCTGGAGAACGCCGCGTCCATCGCGTCGCTGCTGCTCACGACCGAGACCCTGGTCGTCGAGAAGCCGGCCGAGGAAGAGGCCGACGCCGGTCACGGCCACGGTCACTCCCACTAGTACGCACCCGGTACACCACTGAGGCCCGGTACCCCCGTCGCGGGGGTACCGGGCCTCGGTCGTTGCGTGGACCGCCCGGCCGGCGGCCGTGTCCGGGGTCACGCCGAGTGGTCCAGCACCTCCGGGGTCACCGGGTCCGCGAACGGCTGTCCCTGGGCGAAGCGTTCCAGCTCGTCCAGCGCGTGATCGGCCATGCGGTGCAGCTCGTTGCCCAGCGACCCCGCGATGTGCGGGGTGAGCAGGACGTTCGGCAGGTCGTACAACGGGGAAGCCGCCGCCGGGAGTTCGGGCGCCGTCACATCCAGCACGGCGTGCAGCCGGCCGCCCACCAGCTCGGGGAGCAGCGCCTCCTCGTCGACCAGGGAGCCGCGCGCCGTGTTGATGAGGGTCGCCCCCGTCGGCATCAGGGCCAGCTGTTCCGCCCCGATGAGGTGGCGGGTCTCGGGGAGCTGGGGAGCGTGGACGGAGACGACCGAGCTGCGGGCGCACAGCTCCGCCAGCGTCGCCGACCGCACACCGAGCCCGGCCGCCTCGGCGGCGGAGACGTACGGGTCGTACAGCAGCACGTCCAGATCGAACGGGCGCAGCAGCTCGATCACCCGGCGGCCTATCCGGGACGCCCCGACGATGCCGACCGTACGGCGGTAGTTGCCGCTCGCACCGAGGTCCTGGAGCCAGTCGTGGTCGGCCCGCAGCGCCCGGTAGCGCTGAGCGGCGTGCAGCACCCGCTTGTTGGCGAAGATGATCGCGGCGAGGGTGAACTCGGCGACGGGCAGGGCGTTGGCGCCGGCCGCCGAGGTGACGGCGATGCCGCGTTCCCAGCAGGCGTCGGTGATGTGGTGCTTGACGGACCCGGCCGCGTGCACGACGGCGCGCAGCCGGGGGGCGGCGGCGAGGATCTCCGCGGTCAGCGGGGTGGCGCCCCAGCAGGTGAGGAGCACGTCCGCCCCGGCGAGGGCCGTGGCCACCTCCGGTCCGGGCGCGGCCAGGTCGTGGGCGACGAGGCCGGGGTCCGTACGGGTGAGGGCTGCCAGCCGGGTGCGGTGGCGCTCGGCGAACAGCCTGTCGGCGATGCCGGGCCCCATCGCGAGCAGTGCGCGGGGCCGGTTGTCAGTGGCGTGGGGCATGGTGGAACTCGACTCCTCAAGGTCTCGCGCTGACGGTCACTTGACGCTTCCGGCCGTCAGACCCGCCTTCCAGTGCCGCTGCAGTGAGACGAAGGCGACGATCAGGGGGATGACGGCGAGGAGGGAACCGGTGACGACGAGAGGGTAGAAGCTCGGCTCGCCATGGGTGTTGGTGTTCCAGGAGTACAGACCGAGGCTCAGGGGGAAGAGCTTGCGGTCCGAGAGCATCACCAGGGGGAGGAAGAAGTTGTTCCAGATCGCGGTGAACTGGAACAGGAAGACCGTCACGAAGCCCGGCATGACCATCCGCAGACCGATCGACCAGAAGGTGCGCAGCTCACCGGCGCCGTCGATCCGGGCCGCCTCCAGCGCCTCGTTCGGGATGTATCCGGCGCAGAAGACCCGCGCGAGATACACGCCGAACGGGTTGACCAGGACGGGGATCAGCACCGACCAGTAGGTGTTGACCAGCCCGGTCTTCGAGGCCAGCAGGTACATCGGCAGGGCCAGCGCGGTGGTCGGGACGAGCACGCCCATCAGGACGAGGCCGAACAGCTTCTCCTTGCCCCGGAATTCGTACGTGTTGAAGGCGTAGCCCGCCGCGACACAGATCAGGGAGCAGACGAGCGCGCCGCCTCCGGCGTAGAGAAGGCTGTTGACGTACCAGCGGAAGTAGATGCCGTCGCCGTACGCGGCGAGGTTCGAGAGGTTCTCGCCGAGGTTGAAGCCCTCGAAGGAGAAGGCGTTGCCCGCGAGCAGGTCACCGGTGTCCTTGGTGGCGGCGGTGACCAGCCAGACGAGCGGGAAGAGCATGTAGACGACGGCGAGCACCAGGAAGCCGTTGACGGCGGTCTTCGACAGCCAGCGGTTCGGGGGAGCTGAGGGGTTCATGCCTTCCTGCCCTTGCGTCCGGTGAAGCGGGTGACGACGAAGGACAGCAGCGCGGCGGTCAGGGCCAGCAGGATGGAGGCCGCGGCGGCGAGCCCGTAGTCGTTGCGTTCGAAGGCCGCGGTGTACGCGTACATGTTCGGCGTCCAGGTGGAGGAGACGGCGGAGCCGGTCCCCTTGTTGAGGATCAGCGGCTCGGTGAACAGCTGGAGCGAGCCGATGATCGTGAACAGGGCGACCATCGCGACCGAGGCGCGGATCAGCGGCACCTTGATGGAGAAGGCGATCCGCCAGGCCCCCGCGCCGTCCACCGTGGCCGCTTCGAGTACGGAACGGTCCACGGCCTGGAGGGCGGCGTAGAAGATCACCATGTTGTAGCCGAGCCATTCCCACAGCGCGATGTTGACGATGGAGGGGAGGGCGCCTTCGGAGGAGAAGAAGTCGAAGCCGATTCCCCCGGACTCCATGGCGCTGACCACCGGGCTGAGCTGGGGTGTGTAGAGGTAGACCCAGATCAGCGCGGCGATGATGCCCGGCACGGCATGCGGGAGGAAGAGCGCGAGCTGGAAGAACCTGCGGGCGCGGGCGAGTGTGGAGTCCAGCAGCAGGGCGAGCGCGAGGGCTCCGACGAGCAGCAGCGGAATGTAGAAGAGGCAGTATCCGAGCAGGACGACGAAGCCCTCGCGGAAGGCCCGGTCACCCAGCGCCGCCGCGTAGTTGTCGAGGCCGCTGAAGACGGTCTCGGTACCGCCGAAGCCCAGTCCGGACTGCTTCTCGGTGAACAGGCTGAGCCAGACCGCGTAACCGATCGGCACCACCATGACCACGGTGAACAGTGCGAAGAACGGGCCCAGCAGGACGGCGGCGGCTCTGGTTGTCCGGGCGCGCTTCATCAGCCGGCGTCCTCGACCTTCAGGCCGCGCTTCTTGAGCTCGGCGACCGTGGCGTCGTGGCCCGCCTTCACCGCTTCGGTGAGGGTCGTGTCCCCGCTCGCGACCTTGCCGAACTGGTCCTTGATGATCGTGTTGGAGGTGCCGGTCGTCGGGCCCCAGGCCCAGTCGGGCCGGATGGACGTCGCGGCGCCCTCGAAGACCTGGTAGATGTCCTCGCCGCCGTAGTAGCTCGCGTCGAACGCGGCCTTCGCCACCGGGCGCAGCTCGGCCGCTGCCGGGAAGGCGCTTGACGTGCCGGATGCGATACGGGCCTTGATGCCTTCCGGTGTGGTGGACATCCAGGTGGCGAACTCGACGGCCGCCTCGGCCTTCTTGCTGTTCTTCGACACGGCGAAGGTGGACCCGCCGAGCATGCCGCTCGCCGGGGTGCCGTCCCAGCTCGGCATCGGCGCGACCGCCCACTTGCCGCTCTGCTCGGGCAGCGTGCCCTTCAGGACACCGGCGCCCCAGGCGGCTCCGAGGTAGCCGACCGTGCCGCCGCTCTTGAGGGAGTTGGTCCACTCCGGGCTGAACGAGGCGTTGGCCCGGATCAGGTCGTCGTCGAGCAGGCCCTGCCAGTAGTCGGCGGTCCTGGTGGTCGCCGCGTCGGTGGTGTTCACCTTCCAGGTGTCGCCCTCGGCCTTGTACCACTGGGCCCCCGCCTGCCAGGCCATCGCCTGGAAGGTGGTCGGGTCGTCGGGGAAGAAGGTGCCGATGCGGGCCTTCTTGTCGGCCTTCTTGACCTTCTCGGCCGCCTTGCGGAAGTCGTCCCAGGTCTTGGGGACCTCGACGCCGTACTTCTTGAACAGGTCCTGCCGGTAGTAGAACGCCTGCGGCGAGGCGTCGAACGGGACGGCCCAGTTCTTGCCGCCGAGCGTGGTCAGTTCGACCGCCTGCGGCAGCAGCTTCTTCTTGATGTCGTCCGTGACGTACGCGCTGATGTCCTGGACCGAGCCCTGGCTGACGAATTCGGGCAGCTGCGGGTACTCGATGCTGACGAGGTCGGGCGCGTTGCCCGCCTTCACCGCGTTGGAGATCTTGGCGTAGCCGCCCGCGTTACCGGACGGGATCTCCTCGTAGACGACCTTGACGTCCTTGTGCGAGGCGTTGAACGCGTCGACGACTTCCTTCGATCCCTTCGCCCAGCCCCAGAAGGTGATGCTGACGGGCTTGCCGTCGCTTCCGGGTGCGGCTTCGTCCTCACCGCTGCCGCCGCAAGCCGTGAGAACGGCGAGGGCGGTGGCGGTGCCGACTATGACGTGGGACGTTCTTCTGCTCCAACTGCGGCTCACAGCGTGGCTCCTGAACAGGCGGCGACATGGGGCGTTGGCCGTGATCTTTGAACCAGTCGTGACCGAAGTCAAGAGCGAAAGATTGATTGAGCGAAAAAAGATCAGAACGGTTATGAAGCGACGTGATCGAAAGGGCTACGCCAGGGGGTCTCCGCAGGAGTCCCGGACGCGCAGCTGCGGGAGCAGCGTCAGATGGCGGCGGGGCAGCCCCTCGCCCGCGTCCCTGGCCTGCGTGAGGCGTTCCACCAGCAGGTCCGTGGCGTGCCGTCCCACCTCGCGCTTGGGCGGGGCCACGGCGGTCAGCGGGGTGTCCGCGAGCGCCGCGACCTCGTCGTCGTAGGCGATGAGGGCCAGGTCCTGCGGCACCCGCACGCCGAGCTCCGCCAGGCGCTGCACGACCTGGATGGCGTCCACGTCGTTGTGGATCAGGGCCGCGGTCGCCACCCCGGAGACGACCGCTTCGCGCAGGGCCTGGACGGCCTCCTCGAAGGCGTCGGGCGCATGGTCGGCGGGTACGGAGGCGATCACGCCCTGCGGGGCGCGCAGCCCCAGGGCGGCGAGCGCCTCCTCGTACCCGGACCGCACCGCGAGGGCCGTCGGCGAATCGGCGCGGGCCATCAGCAGCGGCGCCCCGTGACCCAGCCCCACCAGGTGGCGCAGGGCGAGCAGCACTCCGTGCCGGTGGTCCGAGCAGACCCGGTCCAGGCCGTCCAGCGGCGAGCCGGCGGCGGGCTGCCGTTCCAGGAGCACCGTGGGCACCGGCAGCGAGGTGATCCAGTCGCCGTACGCGGCAGGGTCGCCGGGCCGCCGCCAGCCGGGCGCGATCAGCACGCCCTCGGCGCCCGCGGCGAGCAGGCCCTGGGTGCGTGCGTGGTCCTCCTCCGGCCGGTAGTCCGAGATCCGCAGGATCAGCCGGGCCCCGGCGCGGGCCGCGGCCTCGTGCGCCCCGCGGATCACTTCGGCGAAGTAGTACGTCGCGGAGGGCGCGAGCATGCCGAGTACCAGTCCGCCGCCCGCGGCGTCGGAGGCCGCGGGGCCCTGGCCCTGCGGCCAGGAGACCGAACCGTGCACCCGGTCGAGCAGGCCCCGACCTGCCAGATCCTCGACGTCCCGGCGCACCGTGACGGGTGAAACCCCCAGCTGGGAGGCGAGGTCGGAGACGCGGGCCGAGCCCCGTTCCCGTACCAGCCCCAGCAGGCGGTCATGACGTTCAGCAGCACTTTCGCGCACGGCAGGAGTCCCCTCGACATGTGTGTCCCCGATCCTAGACCACAATGATCGAACGACGGGAGTTTCGATCATTCAAACGTTTTCCATTGACGTTCGATCAGTCCGAGTCCAGGATTCCGGGCGATGCCGACCCGATCCGATCCGACTCGGACTCTTCGTACGGAGGAATTGTGAGACATCGCGTCACCGCTGCCGCGCTCGCCGCCCTGACCGCCGCCGCCGGTCTGACCGCCGTGAGCCAGGGCGCCGCGCAGGCCGCACCCACGGGCCGCGCCTTCCATGTCGACTGCTCCGCCGCGCCGCAGGGAGCGGACGGAAGCCCCCGGCACCCCTGGACGACCCTCGCCGAGGCCAACGCCGTCACCTACGGGCCCGGCGACCGGCTGCTCTTCAAGCGCGGAGCCACCTGTACCGGCACCCTCACCCCCAAGGGCGCGGGATCGGCCGACGCCCCGTTCACCATCGCCGACTACGGCGACAGCCCGGAACGGGCCAGGCTCGACGGCGCGGGCGCACACGACGTCGTCCTCCTCGCGGACACCGAGCACGTCCGGCTCACCGCGCTGGAGATCACCAACGCCGCGAACCCCGGCAGCGAACGCAACGCCGTACGGCTGCGTCTGACCGACTACGGCACGGCCCGCGGGTTCGAGATCGACCACCTCTACATCCACGACGTGCGGGGCGGCGACTACAAGACGATCACCGGCTCCAGCGCCATCCACGTGGCGGTCCAGGGCACGGCCAGGGCCAGCAGCTACGACGGCGTCGACATCCACCACAACCTCATCGAGGACGTCGACCGGGAGGGCATCTACTTCAAGTCGACGTTCTCCAAGCGCGCACTGGTCGGCAACCAGCAGGACCCGAACGTCTACCCCGGCCCCTGGACCCCGTCCACCGGCGTCCGCATCCACCACAACACGCTCCGGTCGCTGGCCGGCGACGGCATGAAACTGGACACCACCGCGGGTGCCCGCGTGGACCACAACCGCGTCGACGGCTTCCAGCTGCGCTCGCCCTCCGCCAACGCGGGCATCTGGACCTTCAACACCGACGACACGACCATCGAGTACAACGAGGTCTCGGGCGGCGGGAACACCCACGACGGCATGTCCTTCGATGCCGATGGCGCCTCCAACCACACGGTGTTCCAGTACAACTACAGCCACGACAACAAGGGCGGCTTCCTGCTGGTCTGCCCCTACAGCGGCGCCAAGACCGTCGACACGGTCGTCCGCTACAACGTCAGCCGCAACGACGGAGCCCGGCTGTTCCAGAACTGCTGGGGACCCATCCTCAACACCCGGATCTACAACAACTCCTTCTACAACAAGGAGAAGATCCCGGCCTATCTGGTGCAGGACGACAACAGCAACCCCTCCGCCACCGTCCACGAACAGACCATCCGCAACAACGTCTTCGTCAGCGGCGGCACCGGCGGATACGGCTTCACCAACCCCACCCCCGGCCTGTCCTTCGACCACAACGCGTTCTACGGCATCACGATGACCCGCCCCAACCCCGGGGGAGTCACCGGCGACCCGCTGCTGCGCGCGGACTGGCGGCTGGGCGCCGGCTCACCCGCCCTCGGAGCGGGCGCCGTCGTCGAGGACAACGGAGGCAAGGACTACTTCGGCAACCCGCTGCCGGACACCGCCCCGAACCTCGGCGCCTACGAAGGCCCCGGCCTTCCGTAACACCCTACTGAGGACCGTACTTGCGGCCTGTCCTGGAGGTGACCCCTCCGAGCAGGCCGCGAGGCGTCACCTTCACCAGCCCCATCAGGGCCTTGTACCGGGCGTCGGGAACCGACACGGTCCTGCCGCGCGCGAGGTCCGCGAGCGCGCTCGTCACCAGCTTGTCCGCGTCGAGCCACATCCAGCCGGGGATGTTGCCCGTCCCCATCCCGGCCCGCTCGTGGAACTCCGTCCGCACGAATCCGGGGCACAGCGCCATCAGCCGCACCCCCGAGCCGGCCAGGTCCTTGGCCGCACCCTGGGTGAACTGCACGACCCACGCCTTCGACGCCCCGTACGTCCCGCGCGGCACGAACGCCGCGACGGACGCCACGTTGATGACTCCGCCGCGCCCCCGCTCCTTCATCCCGGCCGCCGCGGCGGACGTCAGCCGCAGCACCGCCTCGCAGTGCACCTTCAGCATCGTCAGCTCGTCGGCCATGGGGACCTCCAGATAGCGCCCCTTGTTGCCGAAGCCGGCGTTGTTGACCAGGAGGTCGACGGACTGGTGGCGATCCCGGAGCCGGGCCTCCACCGCCGCGATGCCCTTGTCCTCGGAGAGGTCGGCCGTCAGGACCTCGGCCTCGATGCCGTGCCGGTCGTGCAGTTCGGTGGCCTGGACCCGCAGCCGCTCGGTGTCACGGGCCACCAGCACCAGGTTGTGCCCCTCGCCCGCGAGCCGCCGCGCGAAAGCGGCCCCGATTCCCGCCGTCGCGCCCGTAATCAGTGCAGTCGTCATACGCGGCACGTTAGTGCCCCGCGTGCACCGGTGGTCGACCCGCCCGCTGTCCCTCGTCGACGACCACGAACTGGCCCATCATCCCGTCGTCCTCGTGTTTCAGCAGATGGCAGTGGTACATGTACGGAGTGTCGGGGTCGGCCGGCCCGTCGAACCGCAGAACGATCTTCACCGTCGTGCCGAGCGGCACCGCCACCGTGTCCTTGCGGCCACGCAGCGCGGGCTCCGGTTCCTTCCCGTTCACCTCCACGACCCTGAACTGGACGTCGTGGACGTGGAAGTTGTGGGTGACGTCGCCACCGTTGCGCAGGGTCCAGGTCTCCGTCGTGCCCCGGACGACGGTCTCGTCGATCCGGTCCATGTCCATCGCGCGGCCGTTGATCCCGGACTGGAGCAGTTCGAAGTGACGGCCGCGCACCGAATCCTCCGCCCGGGGCAGTTCGAGCTCGCCCAGGGCCGCGGGCAGGGCGGGCGACTTCCGCAGCTGCTTCGCCGCCCGCAGCTCCAGTACGTCGAAGGAGTCGTCGCCCCCGTTGAACCGCCGCTCGAAGGAGTTCCCGCCGCGCCACGGATAGCTGCGCAGCACCGTGCGCTCGCCCGGAATCATCCGTACGACGATCTCGGCACGCTCGCCCGGGGAGAGCTGGACGCGGTTCATGGCGGCGGCCTTCTCCAGCAGCCCGCCGTCGGTCCCGATCAGGTCGAACGAACGGTCGTCGTCGAAGCCGAAGGTGTAGATGCGTGCCGTGGACGCGTTGAGCAGGCGAAGCCGTACGAGCTCGTCGCCGACCTCCCGGTACGGGTCGAGCGTGCCGTTCACCAGGGTCTGCTTGCCGAGGAAGCCGGTGTTCGCGAGGAAGAAGCGCCCGTGGTCGAACCGCGCGCCCTCGAACGTCACGTCCTGGACGACGACCGGCAGATCGTCGACCCCGTACTTCTTGGGCAGCGCGAGCCGCTTCGCGCGTTCGTCGTCGATCAGGAACATGCCGGCCAGTCCGCGCTGGACGTGCTGAGCGGTCCGGCCGTGCGGATGCGGGTGGTACCAGAGCGTCGAAGCGGGCTGGTCGACCTTCCAGTGCGGGGTCCAGTCGCCGCCCGCAGGGACCGGCTGGTGCGGTCCGCCGTCCATCGACGCGGGCAGATGCATGCCGTGCCAGTGCACGCTCGACGCCTCGTCCAGGGTGTTCCTCACCCGGACCTTGACCTGCTCGCCGCGGTTCGCGCGCAGCGTGGGCCCCAGATAGCTCCCGTTGAAGCCCCAGGTCGGTGTGGACCGCCCGTCCTGGAACTCCGTCTCTCCCGCCTGCATGCGCAGATCGAAGACCCGGGTGCCGTCCGCGTCCACGGTCGACTCCGCCAGAGGCGGCACGGCCATCCGATGGCTGAAGCGGACCTTCCCCACCGTGCTCACGTCGGCGCCGGTCCACAGCCATGCGAACGCGACGCCGACCGCGGACACGAACACCCCCGCGATCACGCCCAGCGTGACCAGTACCCGTACCAACCGCCGCCGCCCCCTGGTTTTCTCCATGCGCACCAGGGTTCCGCCCGGGGAGCGGCAGGGCATGGGGCGCATCCCTGACCCTCCCCTGATCCGCCCCCTACGGACCGTCGGCCGTCAGACCCCGTGCTTCTCCACGTACGCCCGTGCGTCGCGCAGCGCCTCGGGGTGCAGGGCGTCCCCGGCCGCGAGCAGCTGGGGCAACAGCGTCCGCTCGGTCGTGACGGCCCGGAACACCAGGGAGACGGTGACGTCGTGGTCCGGCCGGTGCGCCACCTCGACCGGATCACCGGCACGGATCGTTCCCGGCTCCAGCACCCGCAGGTACGCACCGGGCGCGGCCTCCTGGGTGAACCGCTTCACCCACGCCTTCTCGCCCAGGTGACCCGCGAACGTACGACACGGGATGCGGCCCGTGGTCACCTCCAGCAGGAGCCCGGAGCCGATCCGCCAGCGCTCCCCGATCCTGGCCCCGCTCACATCGAGCCCCTGGGTCGTGAGGTTCTCGCCGAACGAGCCGTTGGCCAGGTCCCGGCCCAGTGCCTTCTCCCAGGCGTCGAGCTCCTCGCGCGCGAAGGCGTACACCGCCTGGTCCGTTCCCCCGTGGTGCCGCAGATCGCACACCGCGTCGCCGGCCAGCCCGCTGCCGCCCGCGCCCTTGGGGCCGGGGTCCGAGACCTGTACGGGCCCGTCGGCCGGATGCTTGTCGATTCCGGTGAGGCCCCCGGGGCCATTGGTGTGTTCGGACGCCGTGGGGCGGCCCAGATTCACGGTCAGCAGCTTCATGGCGTACACGCTAGCGAGTCACCACCCAAAGTGGCACGCCAATTATTCGCCAGTGCTACAAGAGTCCCTTATGGTGGAGGGGTGATCGAAGCCCGTCATCTCCGAGTCCTGCGTGCCGTGTCCACCACCGGTTCGTTCTCCGCCGCCGCGCGCGAACTCGGCTGCACCCAGCCCGCGGTCAGCCAGCAGATGAAGGCGCTGGAGGCATCGGCGGGCACCACGCTGCTGATCCGTACGGGGCGCGAGATGAGGCTCACCCAGGCCGGCGAGGCCCTGGTGCGCCACGCCTCCGGCATCCTCGCCGGGCTGACCGCCGCCGAGGAGGAGGTCGCGGCGATCGCCGGACTGCGGGCGGGCCGGGTCCGGCTCGTCTCGTTCCCCAGCGGCAGCTCCACCCTGGTCCCCGGTGCGCTCGCGGCCCTGCGCGCCGCCCACCCGGGCACCCGGGTCTCGCTCGTCGAGGCGGAGCCGCCCCGCTCGGTGGAGATGCTCCGGGACGGCGACTGCGACATCGCGCTGGCCTTCCGTTACGGGGCGTCCGGCGGGGAGTGGGACGACCTGGTCGTACGCCCGCTGCTGGCCGACCGGCTGATCGGGCTGGTTCCCGAGGGGCACCGGCTGGCCGGTGCGCAGGCCGTGGGCATCGCGGAGCTGGCCGACGAGCCGTGGATCGCGGGCTGTCCGCGCTGCCGCCGCCAGCTCGTGGAGGTCTGCGAGGCGTCCGGCTTCACCCCCCGGATCGACTTCGCCACCGACGACTACCCGGCGGTGATCGGACTGGTGGGAGCGGGCCTCGGGGTGGCCGTCCTCCCGGAGCTGGCGATCGAGTCGGTACGCCCCAAGGGGGCCAGGACCGTCACGGTCGAACCGGCCATCGAGCGCGAGATCGTCGCGCTGACCCTCCCGGACCTGGCCCGGGTGCCGGCGGTGGCGGCCACCCTGGATCAGCTGTCCCTGGCCGCCGCGCGCTGAAGCGGGCAGCTCCGTAGACATGGAGCTGCCCGCTTCAGTGGGTTTTCCGGGTCCTGCGGGTTCTGCGGGTGCGGGGGGTCCTGCGGTCGCGCCGGGGCCTGCGCTTGATGTGGCCGGGTGCTGCGGCCGGTGCTGCGGGTCATGTGGAACGTTCGTGAAGAAACGTTTCTCTGATAGGTGGAGGCGTCGGTGTCAGGCGTGTCCGGGGCCGGCCGGGGTGCCCGAGTGGGCGGCCGTGATCAGCCGGTTGCGTGCACGGCCCATGAGCTCTTCGCGTTCGTCCTCGGTCAGGCCGCCCCACACTCCGTAGGGCTCCCGTACCGCCAGGGCGTGTGCCGCGCACTCGGCCCGTACCGGGCAGCGCATGCACACCTCTTTCGCCGAGGTCTCGCGAGCGCTCCGAGCCGCCCCGCGCTCACCCTCCGGGTGGAAGAAGAGTGAGCTGTCGACCCCTCGGCAGGCGGCCAGCAGCTGCCAGTCCCACAGGTCTGCGTTGGGTCCGGGAAGGCGGGAGAAATCTGCCATTGCTTGTCCCCTCGAAACCGTGCTGAGTCGGAAACGGCATCCTCGACCGTTGTCGAGCGTCGGTGACCGGAGTCCCGACCGTACATCTACGGTGTTAGTAGATGTAAATATGACTGATTGCGAATCTAGCCACAGACACCCTCAAAAGGGAAGTAAATCCGCTAAATGGGGCATACCTTCAGGTGAAGTTTCCGTTGACGCCTGGACGATCTGCGCCGCTCTCCTCCGTGTGCGGCCCCTCACGTAGAGTGCCGAACTCGACCTTCCGACCCGTAACTCTTTCGAGTGACCATCGTTGAGAGTGCGGAGGCGGTTGACGAAGAACGAGCTCGGGCAGATGTCCGAGGGGGTCAACCGCACAGGTGACGACTTGTATCAGCCTGGAGGCACAAGGTGACGCGCATCAGCTGCGGAGGACGGTCATGACATCCGTCCTCGTCTGCGACGACTCCCCGCTTGCCCGAGAAGCGCTCCGCCGCGCGGTTGCGACCGTTCCCGGCGTCGAGCGTGTGACGACGGCGGCCAACGGCGAGGAAGTCCTCCGCCGCTGGGGGGCCGACCGTTCGGATCTGATTCTGATGGACGTACGCATGCCCGGTCTGGGGGGTGTGGAGACGGTCCGGCGACTGCTCTCCGCCGACCCGGGGGCCCGGATCATCATGCTGACCGTCGCCGAGGACCTGGACGGTGTCGCGCTCGCGGTCGCCGCCGGCGCCCGCGGATATCTGCACAAGGACGCCTCGCGCGCCGAACTGCGGGCCACAGTGACGCAGGCCCTGGCCGATCCGACGTGGCGGCTCGCCCCCCGTCGGCTCCGGTCCGCCGAGATGGGCGCGGCGCCGACGCTCACCGCGCGTGAGATCCAGGTGCTCGAAGGCATGAGCCACGGGCGGTCCAACGCGGAGATCGGGCGCGAGCTCTTCCTCTCCGAGGACACGGTGAAGACGCACGCCAGGCGCCTGTTCAAGAAGCTCGGCGCCTCGGACCGCGCGCACGCCGTGGCACTCGGCTTCCGCTGGGGCCTGGTCCGCTGATTCCGGGCCACGGCCGGTAGTCGAATCCACCCCCCGTCCGCGCAACGGCGGGCGGGGTGACGGGGACGGCGGGGCGGCGGACCCGCGATCGGGCCCTTCCGACCAGCGATATGTGACGCTTCCCGGCCGATGACGCATCCTTGAGATGTGGAGTTCCTCGGGAACGATTCGGTCGAGCGGAAGGGGAGGGCGCAGGACATGACATCCGGCGCACCCGCTCATAACGCTTCGGTGCACAACTCAGGACGCGGTGCCGCGGATCCGGCAGCGTCAAGGCACCATGGTTCGATGCGCGACGACGAGACAACGGTGATCGGTGCTCTGGTGCACCGAGCCGTGGACGGCGACGCGCAGGCCACCCACGATCTGCTGGCCCATGTCCACCCCCTCGCGCTGCGCTACTGCAGGTCCCGGCTGAACCGGCTGCCCGGTGATGCCCGTCACTTCGTGGAGGACCTGGCGCAGGAGGTCTGTGTCGCGGTGCTCATGGCGCTGCCGCGGTACAAGGACACCGGCAGACCCTTCGAAGCCTTCGTCTTCGCCATCGCGGGTCACAAGGTCGCCGACCTCCAGCGCGCCGCCATGCGGCACCCCGGGTCGACGGCCGTGCCCTCCGACGAGATGCCGGAGCGGCCCGACGATTCGCTCGGCCCGGAAGAGCGTGCCCTGCTCAGCAGTGACGCGGCCTGGGCCAAGAAGCTCCTGGCCAACCTCCCGGAGAACCAGCGCGAGCTGCTGGTCCTGCGGGTCGCCGTCGGACTCACGGCCGAGGAGACCGGACAGATGCTGGGGATGTCCCCGGGGGCCGTCCGGGTCGCCCAGCACCGCGCGCTGAGCAGGCTGCGCGCCCTCGCGGGGCAGTAGGGATGTCCGTCCGTGCTCACGTAGGAAGCTACAGAACCGCTAACTGATCTTGATCGTGGAATGAGACACCCCTGATGCCCGTTAGCATGGACATCCGCACCGATCAAGGCCATTTGGGGAAGGTGTCATGACTGCAAACGTCGACGGAGTGCCCGAGAAATTCGCGACGCTCGGGCTGACATACGACGACGTGCTGCTGCTGCCCGGCGCGTCCGACATGGCGCCCGATCAGATCGACACTTCCTCGTACATCTCGAAGAACGTCCGGGTGAACATCCCGCTGCTCTCCGCGGCGATGGACAAGGTCACCGAGGCGCGCATGGCCATCGCCATGGCCCGTCAGGGCGGCGCGGGCGTGCTGCACCGCAATCTCTCCATCGCCGACCAGGCCAACCAGGTCGACCTGGTGAAGCGCTCCGAGTCCGGCATGGTCACCGACCCGATCACGGTGCACCCGGACGCGACGCTGCGCGAGGCCGACGAGCTCTGCGCCAAGTTCCGCATCAGCGGTGTCCCGGTGACCGACGCCGCCGGCAAGCTGCTCGGCATCGTCACCAACCGTGACATGGCCTTCGAGTCGGACCGCGGCCGTCAGGTCCGCGAGGTCATGACGCCGATGCCGCTGGTCACGGGCAAGGTCGGCATCTCCGGCGTGGACGCCATGGAACTGCTGCGCCGCCACAAGATCGAGAAGCTTCCGCTGGTCGACGACCACGGGATCCTCAAGGGCCTCATCACGGTCAAGGACTTCGTCAAGGCCGAGAAGTACCCGAACGCCGCCAAGGACAAGGAAGGCCGGCTGCTCGTCGGCGCCGCCGTCGGTGTCGCGGGCGACGCCTACGAGCGGGCCCAGGCGCTCGTCGAGGCCGGTGTCGACTTCATCGTCGTCGACACCGCCCACGGCCACTCCCGGCTCGTCGGCGACATGGTCGCCAAGATCAAGTCGAACGCCTCGGTCGACGTCATCGGCGGCAACATCGCCACCCGTGACGGCGCCCAGGCGCTGATCGACGCGGGCGTCGACGGCATCAAGGTCGGCGTCGGCCCGGGCTCCATCTGTACCACCCGTGTGGTCGCCGGCATCGGCGTCCCGCAGGTCACCGCGATCTACGAGGCATCGCTCGCCGCCAAGGCGGCCGGTGTCCCGGTCATCGGTGACGGCGGCCTCCAGTACTCCGGTGACATCGCCAAGGCCCTGGTGGCCGGCGCCGACACCGTGATGCTCGGCTCGCTGCTCGCGGGCTGCGAGGAGTCGCCGGGTGAGCTGCTCTTCATCAACGGCAAGCAGTTCAAGTCGTACCGCGGCATGGGTTCGCTCGCCGCGATGCAGACCCGTGGCGACCGCAAGTCGTTCTCCAAGGACCGCTACTTCCAGGAGGGCGTCGCCTCCGACGAGAAGCTGGTTCCCGAGGGCATCGAGGGCCAGGTCCCCTACCGGGGCCCGCTCTCCGCGGTCGTGCACCAGCTCACCGGCGGTCTGCGCCAGTCGATGTTCTACGTCGGCGGCCGGACGGTGCCGGAGCTCCAGGCCAACGGCCGTTTCGTCCGGATCACCTCGGCGGGTCTCAAGGAGAGCCACCCGCACGACATCCAGATGACGGTCGAAGCGCCGAACTACAGCAGGAAGTAACCGCAGAGTCGCCGGAGGGGCGGCCCCGGGGGGTTCCCGGGGCCGCCCCTCCGACGTGTGTCGGGGATACTGGCATGGCAGACGTAGAGGGAAAGGCCACACCATCGTGACTGAGATCGAGATCGGGCGCGGCAAGCGCGGCCGCCGGGCGTACGCATTCGACGACATCGCCGTCGTACCGAGCCGCCGTACGCGGGACCCGAAGGAGGTCTCGATCGCCTGGCAGATCGATGCCTACCGGTTCGAGCTGCCCTTCCTGGCCGCCCCCATGGACTCCGTGGTTTCTCCGCAGCACGCCATCCGGATCGGCGAGCTCGGCGGCCTGGGCGTTCTCAACCTGGAAGGGCTGTGGACCCGGCACGCCGACCCGCAGCCGCTCCTCGACGAGATCGCCGAGATGCCCGTCGAGTCCGCGACCCGCCGGCTCCAGGAGATCTACTCCGCCCCCATCCAGGAGGAGCTGATCGGGCAGCGCATCAAGGAGGTGCGCGACTCCGGTGTCGTCACCGCCGCCGCGCTCTCCCCGCAGCGCACCGCACAGTTCTCCAAGGCGGTCGTCGACGCGGGCGTGGACATCTTCGTGATCCGCGGTACGACGGTCTCCGCCGAGCACGTCTCGGGTGCGGCCGAGCCGCTCAACCTGAAGCAGTTCATCTACGAGCTGGACGTCCCGGTGATCGTCGGCGGCTGCGCCACGTACACCGCGGCCCTGCACCTGATGCGCACCGGCGCGGCCGGTGTCCTCGTCGGCTTCGGCGGCGGCGCGGCGCACACCACGCGCAACGTCTTCGGCATCCAGGTCCCGATGGCGACCGCGGTCGCCGATGTGGCCGGGGCCCGTCGCGACTACATGGACGAGTCCGGCGGCCGGTACGTGCACGTGATCGCCGACGGTGGCGTCGGCTGGTCCGGCGACCTGCCGAAGGCCATCGCCTGCGGCGCCGACGCCGTGATGATGGGCTCTCCGCTGGCCCGTGCGACGGACGCGCCCGGCCGCGGCCGGCACTGGGGCATGGAGGCCGTCCACGAGGACGTGCCGCGCGGCAAGCTGGTGGACCTGGGCTCCGTCGGGACGACGGAGGAGGTCCTCACGGGCCCCTCGCACACCCCTGACGGCTCGATGAACATCTTCGGCGCCCTGCGCCGCGCGATGGCCACGACGGGCTACAGCGACCTCAAGGAGTTCCAGCGCGTCGAGGTGACGGTGGCGGACTCGCAGCACCGCCGCTGATCCACCCCGGACATCCGGACATGACGGGAGGGCCCGGACCACAGCTATGGTCCGGGCCCTCCCGTCATGCGTACCGCGTGGTGACTAGTCGGCCTTGCGGGCGCCACCGATGGCGGCGATCGGACCGAGGGCGAGGAAGAGGTACGTCATGAAGTCGGCCTCTTCCTTCCAGATCTTCGTGACGTCACCGAAGTGGTCGAAGAAGACGCCGGAGAACGACAGCCCGGACGCGTCCGCGAGGATCATCGACATGCCGACGAGCTGGCCGAGGTAGACGGCGCCGAGGGAGAAGACGGCGCCGGCGCCGATCACGGCCGGGTTGCTGCCGCCGACCTTCGCCGCGGCGAAGCCGACGAGGAAGCCGACGCCGACCGCCGCGTAGCCGACCTCGCGCTCGATGGAGCCGGCGATGACGCCGTAGAGGATCGCCGCGACGATGGCCGTGCCCAGCGCGGTCAGGATGCCGAGGGCGAGGTTGTTGCGCGCGGGGGGTGCCGGGGCGAACGGGGCGCCGCCGCCGAACTGGCCGGGCTGCTGGTCACCGGCGAAGGGGTTGCCCGTCGGGGCACCCGGCTGCTGGGCGTACGGGTTGCCGTCGGTGGGCTGACCGCCGAAGGGCTGCTGCGGCTGGTTCGGCGGCACGGGCTGACTCATGGTGGATTTCCCCCTGGGACGGAAGCGCACGGCTGTGCGAGAAGTGACGCCGCAGGCTAGCAGTCCGTTCGGACATCGCCCACCGGAATCCCTTGCGGGAGTTGGCCGGGGGGCCGTTCTCACAGCCGGTGCGCGGCTCCCGCCGGGGTGGCTCCCCGGGTGTCCAGGAGGAGTTGGGCCTTCACGGCGAGGCCCTGGAGGTCGTACGTACGGTGGTGCTGGAGGAGCACCGTCAGATCGGCGCTGGCCGCGGCCTCGTACAGCGAGTCCGCACGGGGGACGGGCAGTTCGCGCACGCGCCAGTCCAGGACGTGCGGGTCGTGGTAGCCGATCTGTGCGCCCATGTCCATCAGCCGGCCCGCGATCTCGCGGGCGGGGGACGCCTCCTGGTCGGCGAGGTCCGGCTTGTAGGTGACCCCGAGAAGCAGCACGCGGGCGCCCCGGACGGACTTGCCGTGTTCGTTGAGAAGGGTGGCGCAGCGCTGGATCACGTACTGCGGCATCCGGTCGTTGATCTCCTGGGCGAGCGAGACCATGCGCAAGGGGTGGCCCGGGGTGCGGCTGTTGTACGGGAGGTAGCCGGGGTCCACGGGGGCGCCGTGGCCGCCGACGCCGGGGCCGGGGCGGAAGGGCTGGAAGCCGAAGGGCTTGGTCTCGGCGCACCGGATGACGTCCCAGAAGTCGACCCCGAGGTCGTGGCAGAGCACCGCCATCTCGTTGACCAGGGCGATGTTGACGTGCCGGAAGTTGGTCTCCAGGACCTTGGTCATCTCCGCCTCGCGCGGGCCGCGGGCCCGGACGACCTTGTCGGTGAGCCTGCCGTAGAACGCCGCGGCCGACTCGGTGCACGCCGGGGTGAGTCCGCCGATCACCTTGGGGGTGTTGGCGTAGCCGTGGGTGCGGCTGCCCGGGTCGAGGCGGCTGGGGGAGCAGGCGAGGTGGAAGTCGCGTCCGGCGCGCAGCCCGGAGCCCTCCTCCAGCAGGGGCCGCAGGAAGCTCTCGGTGGTGCCGGGGGGCACGGCCGATTCGAGGAGCACGGTGGTGTGCGGGCGCAGCCGGGCGGCGAGCGCGCGCGCCGCGTCGCCGAGGGCGCCGAGGTCGAGGGTGCGGTCCGCGCCGAGGGGGGTGGGGGCGCAGATGACGGCGGTACGGATCCGGCCCAGTTCGGCGGGGTTGGTGGTGGGGCGGAATCCTCCGGCGAGCATCCGGCGGATGTCCGAGGCCGTGAGAGAACCCTCGACGGGGCTGCGACCTGCGGAGAGTTCGGCGAAGGGGCGGGGATCGGTGTCGTATCCGACGGTCTGGATACCCGCTGCCACAGCGGCTTGGGCGAGGGGCAGGCCGAGGTGACCGAGTCCGATGACAGCGAGGTCTGCGGGCATGTGGATGGTCGTCCTTCCCTAAGACCATGAGGCCAGAAGCGCAACTGCTGGGGACAGCGCAATGTCAGACTAAGCGTAAATATGACCTATATGTCGCATTGTGTGAGTCCAGTCGTCCGGGTGTTGTCCACAGGCGGTGGCTGAAGTCGCGGTCCGCGGACAGAATCGACTCGTGGGCACACGTGGCCGGCCGCCCGCGCCGGTCCGCGGCACCGTGCCGGACACCCCGATCTACCGGGAGGCAGCAGTGAGGACAGCGACACTGGGACCCGCCGAGCGCGCCGAGGCGCTCGCCGCGATGGCCGAGCGCGAGTTGGACGTGCTGGTCGTGGGGGCGGGCGTGGTCGGCGCCGGGACCGCACTGGACGCGGCCACCAGAGGGCTCTCGACCGGTCTGGTCGAAGCGCGCGACTGGGCGTCCGGCACGTCGAGCAGGTCGAGCAAGCTGATCCACGGCGGGCTGCGCTATCTGGAGATGCTCGACTTCGCGCTCGTGCGGGAGGCGCTCAAGGAGCGCGGGCTGCTGCTGGAACGGCTGGCGCCGCATCTGGTGAAGCCCGTGCCGTTCCTCTATCCCTTGCAGCACAAGGGCTGGGAGCGGCTCTACGCGGGCTCGGGCGTCGCCCTCTACGACGCGATGTCCGTGTCCTCCGGGCACGGCCGCGGGCTGCCCGCCCACCGGCACCTCTCCCGCCGCCAGGCCCTGCGGGTCGCGCCCGCGCTGAAGAAGGATGCCCTGGTCGGAGCCCTGCAGTACTACGACGCCCAGATGGACGACGCCCGCTATGTGGCCACGCTGGTGCGCACCGCCTCGGTCTACGGCGCGCACGTGGCCAACCGGGCGCGGGTCATCGGATTCCTCCGTGAGGGTGAACGGGTCGTCGGGGCCCGTGTGGAGGACGTCGAGGCCGGCGGCGTCTACGAGGTCAGGGCCAAACAGGTGGTGAACGCGACCGGGGTGTGGACGGACGACACCCAGGCGCTGATCGGTGAGCGCGGACAGTTCCACGTCCGTGCGTCCAAGGGCATCCATCTGGTGGTGCCGAAGGACCGCATCCACTCCTCGACCGGGCTGATCCTGCGGACCGAGAAGTCCGTGCTGTTCGTGATCCCCTGGGGCCGGCACTGGATCGTCGGTACGACGGACACCGACTGGGATCTGGACAAGGCGCACCCCGCGGCGTCCAGCGCCGACATCGACTATCTGCTCGAACATGTGAACTCCGTCCTGGCCACGCCCCTGACCAGGGACGACGTGCAGGGCGTCTACGCGGGACTGCGGCCCCTGCTGGCAGGGGAGTCGGACGCGACCAGCAAGCTGTCGCGCGAGCATACGGTGGCGCACCCGGTACCGGGGCTCGTCGTGGTCGCGGGCGGCAAGTACACGACGTACCGGGTGATGGCGAAGGACGCGGTGGACGAGGCGGTGCACGCGCTCGACCAGCGTGTGGCGGCCTGTGTCACCGAGGACATCCCGCTGCTGGGCGCCGAGGGCTACCGGGCCCTGTGGAACGCGCGGGCCAGGATCGCGGCCCGGACCGGACTGCACGTCGCCCGGGTGGAGCATCTGCTCAACCGCTACGGCTCGATGACCGAGGAACTCCTCGATCTGATCGTCGCCGATCCCTCGCTGGGCCAACCACTCCCCGCCGCGGACGACTATCTGCGCGCGGAGATCGTCTACGCCGCCTCGCACGAGGGGGCGCGTCACCTCGACGACGTTCTGACGCGGCGCACCCGGATCTCCATCGAGACCTTCGACCGGGGCACCCGCAGCGCACGGCTCTGCGCGGAGCTGATGGCGCCGGTGCTCGGCTGGGACGCCGGTCAGGTCGACCGGGAGGTCGAGCACTACGAGAAGCGGGTGGAGGCGGAACGCGAGTCGCAGCGGCAGCCGGACGACCAGACGGCCGACGCGGCACGGCTGGGGGCGCCGGATATCGTGCCGCTTTAGGGGGACTGACTGTTCCGGGGCTGTCCGGCGGGCGGGGGCGCGGGGCAGAACTCCGCTTCCACCAGCCCCGTTTCCAGCGCCTCGTCGGACAACGCGTCCGTGTTGATGCGGAAGGTGAGGGTGTGTCCGCCGTCGCGGGTCGCGACGGTGCGGGCGAAACTGCCCTGGATGCGGCCGTCGTGGCCCCAGACCGTGATCCCGCAGGACAGCCTCTGCGGGTAGATGCCCAGCCCGTAGGCGCCCTGGGCGCTACGGGTGTCCAGCAGCTCCCTCAGCCGGGCCGGCGGCAGGAGACGGCCGCTCAGCAGGGCCGTGTAGAAGCGGTTGAGATCGGTGAGCGTGGAGATCAGTTCGCCGGCCGCGCCCGCGAAGCGCGGGTCGAGCGCCGTGACGTCGCGGAGCGCCTCCTCGGGCCGGTCGCGGTGGTAGCCGCGGGAGTGCGGCGCGGGCAGGCCGGTCCTGGCACCGGGGAGGGAGGTTCCGTCGAGGTGGAGGGGGGTGAGAATGCGATGCCGTATCTCGGTGGCGTACGTATGTCCCGTGACGCGTTGAACGACCAGGCCGAGCACCGCGTAATTGGTGTTGGAGTAGGAGTAGATGCCGCGAGTGGGCGCCGGGTTCCGGGCCACGGCCGCACGCACGGCGCCCGTGCCGGAGCGGACGCGCGCGGACGGTCCCGCACCGTCCGCCGCGCCGGGAACGTCGGTGTAGTCGGACAGGCCGCTGGTGTGGGTGAGTAGCGCGCTCAGGCTGATGCGGCGGCCGTCGTTGCCGTTGCCCCGTATCAGGCCGGGCAGATACCGGTCGACGGGATCGGACAGCCGCAGCCTGCCCTCGTCGGCGAGTTGGAGCACCACCGTCGCGACGAACGTCTTGGTGATGCTGCCGGCCCGGAAGTGGTCGTCGGGCCGGATGCCGGAGCCGGCCGAGGAGTAGAAGTCGTAGGGCGGGTAGGCGCTGTTGCGGGCCAGAAGAGCTGCCGCCGGGGCGCCGCCCTGGACGACGAGCCGGGGGAGGTAGGAGGCTGCGGGTGTCGAGTGTGGTTCGCTGGGCAGGCTCGCCGTTCCCAGGCCGAGCAGACTCAGTACGAGCGGGGCGGCAAGCAGCGCCCTGGGAATCGGCATGGCGGGGGGATCCCTTCCTCCCGTCCCATCATGGCCGACCCCGGACCCGGCACCAGGACCGGTCCCGGGGTGAGGGACAATGAACGCTCTGCCAGGGCGGGTTGATCGCAGAGGGGACGCATGTCGGAGGCGGAGCAGGCACGGGAGCCCCAACGGGACAAGGAAGGCCGTCTTCTCGCGGGGCGCTACCGGCTCGGAGAGGTGCTCGGCCGGGGCGGCATGGGCACGGTCTGGCGCGCTGCCGACGAGACGCTGGGCCGCACGGTGGCCGTCAAGGAACTGCGGTTCCCCTCGGCCATCGACGAGGACGAGAAGCGCCGGCTGATCACGCGCACGCTGCGTGAGGCGAAGGCGATCGCCAGGATCCGCAACAACGGTGCGGTCACGGTCTACGACGTCGTCGACGAGGACGACCGGCCGTGGATCGTCATGGAGCTCATCGAGGGCAAGTCGCTCGCCGAGGCGATCCGCGAGGACGGGACGCTGACGCCGAAGCGCGCTGCCGAGGTGGGTCTCGCCATCCTCGACGTGCTGCGCCAGGCGCACCGCGAGGGAATCCTGCACCGCGACGTGAAGCCGTCCAACGTGCTGATCTCCGAGGACGGCCGCGTCGTGCTGACCGACTTCGGGATCGCCCAGGTCGAGGGTGACCCGTCCGTCACCTCGACGGGCATGCTCGTCGGCGCCCCCTCGTACATCTCGCCGGAACGGGCCCGCGGTCACAAGCCGGGGCCGCCCGCCGACCTGTGGTCGCTGGGCGGACTGCTGTACGCGAGCGTCGAGGGCTGCCCGCCGTACGACAAGGGGTCGGCGATCGCGACCCTGACCGCCGTGATGACCGAACCGCTCGACCCGCCCAAGAACGCGGGCCCGCTGGAGGAGGTCATCTACGGCCTGCTGGCCAGGGACCCCGATCAGCGGCTCGACGACGCCGGTGCGCGGGCCCTGCTCAACGACGTCATCAACGCTCCCGAGCAGCCGGACCGGCCCGTACCGCCGCCGGCCGACGCGACCCAGGTCATGGCCCTGCCCACGAACGTCGCCGCCGACGGTGCCGGGGCGGCGCCGAAGCGGACCCCCAAGGCCGCGTCGAAGTCCGTCCCGAAGCCGGCCGCGAAGGCCGCTGCGGCATCGGCCGCCGCGACCGCTGGGTCCGGCGACGGCGCCCGGGAGCGGCTGCGCGGCGCACTGCGCTCCGTACGGAACGCCAAGGCGGCGCCCGCGTCGGCCGTCGCGACCGCTTCGGCCCCGGGTGTGCCGCCGCAGCGCCCCGCGAGCTCGCCCACCACCCAGGCCCGCGCGTCGCTCACCGACGTGGTGCCGCGCCGCACGCTCGCCGTCATCGCGGGCATCGTGGTGCTCGCCGTGGTCGGCACCGTGCTCGCGCTGACCTTCGACGGCGGCGACGAGGACAACCGGGGCGTCGGCTCGACCGGGGGCGACACGTCCGCCTCGGCGGGAGCCGCGGGCGGCTCCGACGCGTCCGGCAAGGGCGAGGACGACGGCACGGACGAGAGCGGGAAGAACGGCCAGGGCACGGGCAAGGCGTCGGAGGAGCCGTCCGACAAGCCGTCGGACGACCCGAAGACCGACAAGCCCGACCCGGCCGACGGGCTCCCCGCCGGATACAAGACGGTGACCGACAAGCGGTTCCACTTCGTCATGGCGATGCCCGCGGACTTCCGGCGCAACGGCATAGCGGGCAGTAACTCGGGCGGCATCTACAACGTCGACGACGGATTTCCGCGCGTCCAGGTCGACTACAACAGCTCGCCCAAGGACGACGCCGCTGCCGCGTGGTCGGCTGCGGTGGCGGGCACCAGGGCCTTCAGCGACGGCTACAAGCACCTCGGCATCGACACGGTCCAGTACAACGGCTATCCGACCGTCGCCGACTGGAAGTTCGAGCGGAACCAGAAGGGCCAGCGCATCCGGATACTGAACCGGGGCTTCAAGGTCGACGCCACGCACGGCTACTCGATCATGATCAGCTGCAAGGCGAGCGAGTGGAACGGCAAGGAGTGCCGGACGCTCCGCGAGACGGCGTTCGCCACCTTCAAGCCGGCCGACTGACGGGGCGGCGGAACGGCCGGGTTGCGGTGACCCGGCCGCGCAGCCGCGACTTGCCACGTATCGTGAGAGGCCGAGGACCGTACGCAGCCGGAATGATGGGTCAATTGCACGGCAAGTGACCGTAATTGACGGATTTGTGCGAGCTCGGTGACCGGGGGGACAGCGCGCTCTGGGGAGGCGTCGTGGACGACTACGCGGGTCGGGTACTTGCCGACCGCTACCGCCTTCCGCTGCCCCCGTCCGACGAGTACGAACTGGTCGAGACCCGGGCGTTCGACACCTACAGCGGCCAGGAAGTCCTGGTCCGCCAGGTGCCGTTGCCCGAGGTCGTGGACGCCGAAGTGCTCGACGACGGTCCGCCCTCCGCCGCCAGGCTCGCGGCCGGCCGTACGGTACGGCGGTCCACGGACCCCGCGGTGCGGCGCGCGATCGAGGCCGCCCAGGCCGCCGCGCAGGTCCCCGACCACCCCCGGCTCGACCAGGTCTTCGACGTGTTCGCCGAGGCGGGCTCCCTCTGGATCGTGAGCGAACTGGTCGCCGCCCGCCCGCTCGCCGCCCTCCTCGCGGAGCGACCGCTCAATCCCTACCGGGCCGCCGAGATCGGCTCCGACGTGCTGACCGCCCTGCGGGTGCTGCACGCCCACGGCTGGACCCACCGGAACATCACCGTCCGGACGGTGCTGATCTGCGACGACGGCCGGGTCGTGCTGACCGGCCTGGCCGCCGGTGCGGCCGAGGAAGCGCTGTGCGGATACGTCCCGGCGCCGCAGCCCGAGGACGAGGACGTGTACGCCGCTCCGGCGGTCGAGTCCGGTCCCACCGGCCCGTACGTGCCGCCGACGGCCCCGGAGCCGTACCGGCCCGCCCCCGAGGTCCCGGCCTCCCGCGCACCCGCGGCGCTCGACCCGCCGGCACGCTCGCCGTTCGCGCCGCCGCCGGCGGCCGACGGCCAGGAGCTCGTCCCGCGCCCCGTCCACCCGGCCGTACCCGTCGCCGAGCCAGGCGCGGGGGACCCGGCCCATCTGCGGGCCGCGCGGGCCGGAGCCATCGCCGCCTACCGCGCGGGCGCCCGCGCCGCGGGCCGCGTCAACGAGCCGCGGGACCACGGCCAGGACGCGGCGACCGACGACGAGGACGGACGCAACGCCCTTCCGGTCCAGCGGTCCGCCGCCGAGCGGTCGCTGCTGCCGGGCGCATGGGGGCCCACGGCCGAGGACCCGTACGACGACGAGGACGAGGACGACGAGGACGGCGGGAACGAGCCGCCCGGCCGCCGCGTGCACCTGGCGGGCACCTGGGACGACGGCCCCGGCTCCGGGCGCCCCGTGCCCGCGGGCGGCTCAGGCGAGGACGCGCTGCGCGCCGACTCCCGCCGCCAGGGCACCGCCGACGCCCGGGACCACCGCGAGCGGCAGCCGCAGCCCGTGGGCGCACCGGCGGCCTCGGGCAGCTGGGAGGAGGTCGTCGCGGGCAGCCGGAACACCCCCGCCTACCGCGGCCCCGCGACTCCGCTCGCCGCCGAACGCGCACGCCAGGCACGGATCGCCGTCGTCGGCGCCGTCACCGAGCGCTGGGCACCCGAACAGGCGGGCCCGGTCCACGAGAACTGGCAGCTCGCACCGCCCATCGGCCCGTCCACGGACCTGTGGGCGCTCGGCGCCCTCCTCTACCGAGCCGTCCAGGGCCACGCCCCGTACCCCGAGGAGAACGCGGCCGAACTCGTCCAGATGGTGTGCGGCGAACCGCCCGCCTTCGCGGAGGAGTGCGGGGCGCTGCGCCCGGTCGTCGAGTCGCTGTTGCGTCAGGACCCCACGGAGCGGCCCGACTTCGAGGAGCTGCGCGGCTGGCTGCGCTCCCTCGTCCGCTCGGCGCCCGAGCCCGAGGCGGGCACCGACGTCGTCACCCTGCCGTCTCCGGACGACACCCGGCTGCCCGTCGTGCGCCGCCGGGGCGAGCTGGTCCGCAGGCGCCGAGGGCGGTCGGGTGCGTCCGCACAGGGACGGCACCGCCAGCCGAAGCAGAAGCAGCGGCACGACAAGGCGCAGTACGAGAGGACGCAGTACGAGAACCCGCGGTACGAGAAGCCGCAGCGCGAACCCCGGATGCCTCGCGAGCCCAAGGGGCCCAAGGCCCTGCGCACGCCGCCGCCCCGCCGGGACGACGGCCACTCGCCCCGGCGGCTGGGGCGGCTGCTCCTGGTCCTCATCCTGCTCGCCATGGCCGCGGCCGTCGCGTACGCCCTGATGTTCATGCCGAAGGACGAGCCCGGGGGGACCGGTGCCCAGGGCGGTTCGTCCGCTTCGGCAGCCCCCGGTGAGCCGGGCGGCGGGCAGCCTTCGGACGACGGCTCGGACACCGCCGGTTCGCAGCAGCCGCAGACCAGCCGCTCCGCCGTCGCGCTCGCCCCCGGTTACGCGCTGCGCAAGGACGCGGAGGGCTTCGAGATCGGCGTACCCAAGGACTGGCGGCGCAGCCCGGCCAATGCGGACCGTCAGATCCGTTACGGCAGCGACGGGTTCAGCCTGCTGGTCGTGCCGGGCCGCGACACGGTCGAGGCGAACGGCAGCGACCCGCTCGACTACCAGCGCGACAAGGAGCCCGAGCTCCAGCCGTTCCGCGAGTCCAGCTGGTCCTCCTCGTCCGGGCTGCGTCGTGTCGACGTCGGCCGACAGGCCATGGCCGAGGGCCAGTTCACCTGGCAGGAGACCGGCGGCCGTGAGGTCTACGTGCGCAACCTCGTGATGATCGTCGACGGCCGCTACCACACGGTCCAGGTCATCGGCCCGGAGGACGAGCGCGACCGGGTCACCGAGATCTACGAACAGGCCATCGTCTCCTACCGTGTTGCTCCCTGAGCGCTGTGCGCCTCCGGGCCGGAGCGACAAGCATCACAGTGCGGTCTCGTGAGCGGTCCGAGGTTCCATGGCCGTGCGTCCCCTCCGTAACCTGGCAGTCGAAGGAACGGGGCGGGGACACACGTGGAACATTCGCAGGGCACAGACGCGGGACCCGTACTGGCCGGGCGCTACCGGCTCGGTGACGTCCTCGGGCGGGGCGGCATGGGCAGGGTCTGGCGCGCCCACGACGAGGTGCTGCACCGGACGGTGGCCGTCAAGGAACTCACCGCCGGGCTGTACGTGGCCGAAGCCGACCGGGCCGTACTGCACGCCCGTACGCAGAAGGAGGCGCGCGCGGCGGCCCGTATCACCCACCCCGGTGTCGTCACCGTCCACGACGTCATCGAGCACGACAACCGCCCCTGGATCGTCATGCAGTACGTCGACGGGCCCTCGCTCGCCGACGCGACCAAGGAGTCCGGGGAGATCGTGCCCCGGGAGGCGGCCAGGATCGGCCTCCATGTGCTGAGCGCCCTGCGCGCCGCGCACAGTGCCGGAGTGCTGCACCGCGACGTCAAGCCCGGCAACGTCCTGCTCGCCCGCGACGGGCAGGTGCTGCTCACCGACTTCGGGATCGCCGCCATCGAGGGCGACTCCACCATCACCCGGACCGGCGAACTCGTCGGCTCCATCGACTATCTGGCGCCCGAACGGGTACGCGGCGGCGACCCCGGGCCCGCATCCGACCTCTGGTCCCTGGGTGCCACGCTCTACACGGCGGTCGAGGGGCGCTCGCCGTTCCGCCGGACGTCGCCCATCTCCACCATGCAGGCCGTCGTCATCGAGGAGCCTCCCGCGCCCACGCGCGCGGGTCCGCTGGGCCCCGTGATCACCGCACTCCTGCGCAAGGAGCCCGGGGACCGGCCGACGGCGGCCGAGGCGGAACGCATGCTGCTGGACGCCATGGAGGGCCGCGAGCCCCGGTCGGCGCAGGCGTACGTACCGACCCAGCGCGTTCCCGACGAGGTCCTTCGGGGCCTTTCGGCGCCGGAGGGCTCGACGGACCGTCTGCCGGAGCCGGTTCATCCGGACAACCCGCCCACGCTCGCCGGGCCCGAGGGAACACCCGGCCCCGAGGGAATACCCGGACACGTCCCCGCGTACGCGACCCCGCGGCGCAACCGGTGGCGTACGGCACTCGTGGCCGTCGCCGTCCTCGTCGTGCTCGCCGCGGCGGCCGGTCTCGTGGTGAAGAAGTACGGGGGCGGCGGCGGGGAGGGTTCGCGTACCGGGAACACCGCGTCCCCGGACCAGGAGACCAGGACCACCGCGCCGCCGGAGTCCCAGCAGCCGGAGTCCTCCGCCGACGTGGTGCCCGAGGGCTGGCGCCGGGTCGACGACCCCGAGGGCTTCAGCCTCGTCGTGCCGGACGACTGGTACCGGCAGACGGACGGCAACCAGATCGACTACACGCCGGACAACGGGGCGCACCGCATCCGGATCAGCATCGACCCGGACCCGGACTTCGAGAACCCGTACATGCACACGCTGAACATGGAGAAGGACCTGGAGAAGCGGCTGCCCGGATACGACCGGGTGACGCTCCACTCGAACACCTACCGGGACCGTCCCGGCTCGCTCTGGGAGTTCACCTGGATCGAGTCCAAGGACCACCCGGGCCCGCGCCACGGGATCGACCAGATGTACTACGCGGAGGCCGACGGGCCGGAGTACGCGCTCTACATGACGAGCCCGGAGGAGGACTGGCGGACCAGCCGGGAACAGTTCGACACCATGGTGCGCTTCTGGAAGCCCCCGGCCGCCGGCGGCTGACCCGCGAGGAATTTCGCTGCGCTCGTCACAGGGCCGTGCCGGGAGGATCCCGGGCCTCGGGCGCGCGTGGTCGGTGCGGGGATAGCCGCTGATCAGCGGTTATGTGGCCAGCGATCACTGGCTCGGTTCCCGGCTCGGCGGCAGGCCCGCTCGCGGGGCTGTTGTGGGGATGGTGAAAACCTATTACCGACGGGTACCCAAAGTCTGCGGCTGGACATACTCTCGCCCTCATGACGGACTCGCAGGCACTCACGGCCACCTCCGGCGCCTCCCTGGGCACGAACCCGGTCGCCCCCGCCCCGGCGGGTGCGCGCACCGCCGCCGACGTGGTCACCCCCGAGGTGATCGCCCAGCTGATCCGTGGCGTCGTCGGTTCCGGCCGCACCGCCAACCACACCCCCTTCACCGGGGAGAAGCTGGCCGACCTGCCCGAGTCCACTCCCGAGGACGTGGCGACCGCCTACGAGCGGGCCCGCGCCGCGCAGCCCGCATGGGCCGCGACGCCCGTACGCACCAGGGCCGCCGTGCTCCTGCGCTTCCACGACCTCGTCCTGGAGCGCCAGGCCGAGGTGCTCGACCTCATCCAGCTGGAGACCGGCAAGGCCAGGCTGCACGCCCACGAAGAGGTCCAGGCGGTCGCCGTCGCCGCCCGGCACTACGGCCGCCGGGCCTCCGCGTACCTCAAGCCGAAGCGGCACACGGGTGTCATCCCGACCCTCACCAAGGTGACGGAGCTGCGCCAGCCGCGCGGAGTGATCGGTCAGATCGCTCCCTGGAACTACCCCTTCGAGCTGTCGGTGGGCGATGCGCTGCCCGCCTTCGTCTCCGGCAACGCCGTCGTGATGAAGCCCGACACGGAGACCGCGCTGACCGCCCTGTGGGCCCGTGACCTGCTCATCGAGGCCGGGCTGCCCGCCGAGGTGTTCCAGGTGGTGCTCGGGGAGGGACCCGTCGTCGGCCCCGAGGTCGTCAAGCACGCCGACTACGTCTCCTTCACCGGCTCGACCGGCACCGGACGCCAGGTCGCCCAGGGCGCTGCCGCCCGGCTGGTCGGGGTCTCGCTGGAGCTCGGCGGCAAGAACGCCATGCTCGTCCTGAAGGACGCGGACGTGGAGAAGGCCGCTGCGGGTGCTGTCCGCGCCTGCTTCTCCTCCGCCGGCCAGCTCTGCATCTCCATCGAGCGGCTGTACGTCCACGAGTCCGTCGCCGACGACTTCGTACGGCGCTTCGCCGAGCGCACCAAGGCGATGCGGCTGGGCAACTCCCTGTCGTACGGCGCCGACATGGGCTCGCTCGTCGGCGAACGCCAGCTGGAGACCGTCACCCGCCATGTCGCCGAGGCCGTCGAGAAGGGTGCCACGCTCGTCGCGGGCGGTGTCGCCCGGCCGGACATCGGTCCGCTCTTCTACGAGCCGACCATCCTCGACGGCGTGCAGGCGCCGATGGCCGTCTGCAGCGAGGAGACCTTCGGTCCGGTCGTCTCCATCTACCGCTTCAGCGACGAGGACGAGGTCGTCGCGCTGGCCAACGCCACGCCGTACGGCCTCAATTCGAGCGTATGGACCAAGGACGGCAAGCGCGGCCACCAGGTCGCCGCCCGGCTGCGGACCGGCACGGTCAACATCAACGAGGGGTACGCGCCCGCCTACGGCAGCGTCCAGTCCCCGATGGGCGGCATGAAGGACTCCGGTCTCGGCCGGCGCCACGGTTCCGAGGGCATCCTCAAGTACACCGAGGCCCAGACCGTCGCCCAGCAGCGGCTGATCCCGCTCGCGCCGTCCTTCGGGATGGACGACGCGAAGCACGCGGCCTTCATGAGCGTCAGCCTCAAGGTGATGAAGGCGTTCCGCCTGCGCTGACCGGCCGTCACACCGCACCACCTCTTGCCCTTTTCGTACCGAGGAGAGCCATGTCCCAGGACAGCCCTGCCCAGAAACGGTCCGTGAACGACGTGGCGGCCGACGACGACGCCGCCTACGACTACGACGTCCTGATCGTCGGATCGGGCTTCGGCGGCGCCGTGTCGGCGCTGCGGCTGACCGAGAAGGGGTACCGGGTCGGGGTCCTGGAGGCGGGCCGCCGCTTCACCCCGGCGACCCTCCCCAAGAACTCCTGGGACATCAAGAACTTCCTCTGGGCCCCCGCCCTCGGCCTCTTCGGCATCCAGCGCGTCCATCTGCTCGGCAACGTGATGGTGCTGGCCGGGGCGGGAGTCGGAGGCGGCTCCCTCAACTACGCCAACACGCTGTACGTACCGCCGGCCCCGTTCTTCCAGGACCGGCAGTGGGCGGACATCACCGACTGGCAGGAGGAGCTGAAGCCGTACTACGACCAGGCGAAGCGGATGCTGGGGGTGCGGCTCAACCCGACCACGACCCCCTCGGACGTCCATCTGAAGGCGGTCGCGCAGGCCATGGGCGTCGGCGACACCTTCCACCTGGCCCCGGTCGGCGTCTTCTTCGGTGACGGCGAGGACGCCGACGGTACGGCGAAGGCGCGGCCGGGAGCGACGGTCGCCGACCCGTACTTCGGCGGCGCGGGCCCCGACCGCAAGGCGTGCACCGAGTGCGGCGAATGCATGACGGGCTGCCGGCACGGCGCGAAGAACACCTTGAACGAGAACTACCTCCACCTCGCCGAGAAGGGCGGCGCCGTCATCCACCCGATGACGTCCGTCGTCGCCCTGACGGACGATCCGGACGGGGGCTACCAGGTCTCGACCGTTCCCACGGACCGCCGCAGGAAGGCGGAGCCCACCCGGCTGCGCGCCCGGAAGGTGATCGTGGCGGCGGGGACGTACGGCACGCAGACCCTCCTGCACACGATGAAGGACCAGGGTCTGCTGCCCCGGCTCTCGTCCCGGCTCGGCGAGCTGACCCGTACCAACTCCGAGGGCCTGGTCGGCTCGCAGACCAGCGACCGCAGGTACCGCAAGAAGCACGGCGCCGCGAAGGCGGACTTCTCCCGGGGCGTCGCCATCACCTCGTCGATCCACCCCGACGAGAACACCCACATCGAGCCGGTCCGTTACGGCAAGGGCTCCAACGCCATGGGCGCGCTGACCATCCTCCAGGTGCCGTACGGCAGCCGGCGGGTCCTGCGCTGGGCGGGCAGCATGGTCAGGCACCCGCTGCTGGCCATGCGTTCCCTCTCCAACCGTCGCTGGTCCGAGCGGACCATCATCGGCCTGGTCATGCAGTCGCTGGACAACTCCCTGACGACGTACCGCAAGCCGGGCGGCATCGGGAAGGGCCTGCTGACCGCGCGGCAGGGGCACGGTGCGCCCAACCCCACGCAGATCGAGGAGGCGACGCGCGGCGCGACGCTGCTCGCCGAGGAGATCAACGGCTTCGCCGGTTCGAACATCGGTGAGCTGATGGGCACCCCGCTCACCGCGCACTTCCTGGGTGGCTGTCCGATCGGTGCGGACGCCGGGAGCGGCGTGATCGACCCGTACCACCGGCTGTACGGCCACCCGGGCATCTCGGTCGTCGACGGCTCGGCGGTCTCCGCGAACCTCGGCGTCAACCCCTCGCTGACCATCACCGCGCAGGCGGAGCGCGCCATGTCCTTCTGGCCCAACAAGGGCGAGGCGGACCCGCGTCCGGCGCAGGGCGAGGAGTACCAGCGGCTGTCGGCGGTCGAGCCGCGGTCACCGGCGGTACCGAAGGAGGCGTTCGGCGCGCTGAAGCTGCCGTTCCTGGGCATGCCCCCGGTCCCGCCGAAGGCGAAGCGGTAGCGGAGCCGGAGCCCGGAACGGCCGGTGGCTGCACCCCCCCGCTGTGCAGCCGCCGGCCGTTCGCTTTGCCGTGCCCAATCCGTGATCTTGGCCGGGGCAACTCTTCGTACCGCTGCGTGGTCGAACTCGCTGCTGCGTCACAGCAGTTCCACAGCTCCTGCTGATCACCAGAGGTTTCGCGATGACACGCATCTCCCCGAGGACTGCGCTGCGCCGTGCCGCCGGCGGCCTCGCCGCCGCCGGTCTGCTGGCGGCAGGTTCGCTCGCCGTCGGCGCACCCGCCCGGGCGGCCGGCCCGGAGTTCACGCTCGGCGGCGCGGCCGAGACCGCCCTGCACCCGTACCCGTCGAGCGGAGCGCCCCGGACGACCTCGCTCGGGATCACCGTCGACAACCCGTCCCAGGACGAGGAGAACGGCGGTTACGAGGGCGAGGTCACCGTCACCTTCGACCTGAGCGGGATCGCGGGCGTCGCGGACGTCTCGTTCGGCGAGGACGCGGGCGCGGACTGCGAGGTCACCGGCACCACGGCCGTCTGCCACGACTACGGCGTGCACCCGGGGCTCAGCACCCTCGCCGAGCTCGATCTCGCCGCGGCCGAGGGCAGCGAGGACGGCGCTTCGGGGACCATCAGGGTGTCGGGCACGGCGGACGGGGCCACCTTCGTCCCGTTCTCCACGAAGGTCGTCATCGGCGGCCCCGACCTGGTGATGAAGCAGCTCCCCTTCGATCAGGAGCCCGTGCCGGGCCAGGTTCAGCCCGCCCCGGTCACCTTCACCAACGAGGGCACGGCAGCGGCCGACGGCGTCCTGCTCACCCTGATGTACTCGCGCGGCCTGGACCTCCCGGAGCGCTACAGCAACTGCGCGTACACGGACGGCGCGGACACCCGGGCCGGCATCCCGTGGTCCACCGCGCTGTGCTCCTTCGCCGGTTCGTACGAGGCGGGCGCCACGTACACCCTGGCGGAGCCGCTCTCGGTCGAGGCCACCGACCGCGCGTTCTACGACACCTTCGTCTACCGCATCAACGAGGACGGCGCCGCGCAGCGCGCCGCACAGCGCGCGGGCGCGCGCTTCGACAGGGGCACCGGCCCCGCCCTCGCGCTGAAGAAGGTCCCGGCCGCCCTGAGCACCGACCTCGACCCGCACGACAACCAGCAGGAAGTGGACTTCCGCACGGAGAACACCGCCGACTTCGTCGCGTACGGCGACGAGCTGACCGGAGCCGAGGGCGACACCGTCACGGCCAGGATCGGCTTCCGTAACGCAGGCCCGGCCTGGATCGGATACCTCCGCTCCGGAGAATCCGTCGCCACGCTCGACCTCACCGTGCCGGAGGGTGCGACCGTCACCGGGAAGCCCGACGCCTGCCGGGGCGTGACGGCGGACGGCGCGTACCGCGAGCAGCAGCTCGGCGCTCCCCGCTACGTCTGCGAGACGGGGATGACCGTGCGGGACGGCGCCGATGTCGCCCAGTCCTTCGACCTGAAGATCACCAAGCTGGTGCAGGGCGCCTCCGGCGCGGTCGAGGTCCGCAATCTCCGGCTCGCCGACCCCGCGCTGCCCTTCGACCCGAAGCCGGCGAACAACACCGCGCGGTTGGTCCTGAACGACAGCGGCTCGCAGGACTCCGGCGGTACGTCGGACGGCTCGGCGGGCTCCACCGGCGGCGGCTCGGCGGGCACCACGTCGGGCTCGGGCACCTCGGGTTCGGCGGGCGGCTCGGGCACCTCCGGCACCTCTTCGGCCTCGGGTTCCACCGGTTCCGCAGGCGCCTCGGGCTCCCAGGGCTCCACAGGCTCCACGGGTGGCGGTCTCGCCGCCACCGGCTCCGCCGTCCTGTGGGCATCCGCAGCGGCCGTCGTGGCCCTGGCCGCGGGCGGCGTGCTGTACGCGGTGTCCCGGCACCGCACCCGGCAGGGCTGACCCCGGCGGGCAGCGGAACGGAACACAGCAGGACAAGGGCCCCCGGACCGTGCACCGGTCGAGGGGGCCCTTGCCGCGGGAGCACCGGAGGGGCGGCGTGCCGGTGCCGGTGAGCGGCGCCGGGGGAAGCGCCGCGGGTATGCGGGCATGTGGTGGTACGGAGTGGGCGGGGACGGACCGGGACGTGCCCTGGGGATCGGGCGGGAAGGCTGCGGCCTGCGCAACCGTGGGGGACCGGATGCGGCCGGCTCGGGCGTCCCCGAGACCGACCGCACTTGGGGTGACCGGGCTGCTGTCCCCTGCCGACCGGTCACGCGCGCCGGGATGCGGTCCCACGACGTACCTGCAGTACGTCACACATCCCGACGGAGCCACGCGTGGTTTCCTACCGATGCCGCCCCTGGTTGGCACGGACACCCGGACCAACGAAGCCGGTGCGGCACCGGTCACGCGCCGTACGGGTGAGACCCGGCCCGAACGCAGATACGGCCCTACAGCCTCCGCGTACCTCACACCCGGCCGCGGCACAGCTCCAGCAGCGTCATGGCGAGCGAGGTGCCCGGCTTGCCGAGCGCCTCCCTGTAGTGGCTGAGGACGTCCATCTCGCGGGAGAGGTTCACCCGCCGGCCCCCGGAGGTGATCCGGGCCTCCTGGATGACCGCCGAGACCGCCATCCGTTCCTGGACGAGACCGATGATCCGGTCGTCGAGCATGTCGATGCGGCTGCGGGCGTCGCCGATCAGCGAGGCGGCCTCTTCGGTGTGCGCACCGGTCTGCTCGGTGGCCGTCTTCGCGGGGGCGGTGCTGCTCATGGTGTGACTCCTGGTGGGGTGCGGCCCCCCGGAACCACAGGCCCGGAACGCCAGAACGCCCCGGGCCTGTCGGCCCGGGGCGCCTGGAACGTTGCTTGTCAGTAGCTCAAGCAGCACGACCATGGCAGCCGGCGGACCGGGTGCCATAGGTAAAGACGAAGATCGTGTGCTGACGCATGGCGCCCAGTATGGCCCCGTCCGGGCCGCCGGGCCAAAGCCGGGCCCGGATGGTGAGACGGGGGCCGGGCGGGAGCGGTATTCCGCCGGGCGGGGAGAGGCCGTTCCACGGCCGGTAGAATCGACAAATACCGACCCCTCTCCACCGCCGGAAGGCCGCCCCGTGCCAGCAGCACCCCCCGCCGCCCCCGACACCGCCACCGACGTGGTCCTCGTTGTCGACTTCGGCGCGCAGTACGCCCAGCTCATCGCCCGCCGTGTCCGCGAGGCGCGGGTCTACAGCGAGATCGTCCCGTCCACGATGCCGGTGGCCGAGATGCTGGCCAAGAACCCGCGCGCGATCATCCTGTCCGGCGGCCCGTCCTCGGTGTACGCGGAAGGGGCGCCCACCCTGGACCGTTCGCTGTTCGAGGCCGGGGTTCCCGTCTTCGGCATGTGCTACGGCTTCCAGCTGATGGCCACCACGCTCGGCGGCACCGTCGACGACAACGGTGCCCGTGAGTACGGCCGCACGCCGCTCTCCGTCTCCAAGACCGGCTCCACCCTCTTCGAGGGCACGCCCGCCGAGCAGCCGGTGTGGATGTCGCACGGCGACGCCTGCTCCGCCGCTCCCGAGGGCTTCACCGTCACCGCGTCCACCGACGTCGTACCGGTCGCCGCCTTCGAGAACGACGAGAAGAAGCTCTACGGCGTCCAGTACCACCCGGAGGTCCTGCACTCCACGCACGGCCAGCAGGTCCTGGAGCACTTCCTCTACCGCGGCGCCGGCATCGAGCCGACCTGGACGACCACCAACGTCGTCGAGGAGCAGATCGCCCTCATCCGCGAGCAGGTCGGCACCAAGCGCGCCATCTGCGGCCTCTCCGGCGGCGTGGACTCCGCGGTCGCCGCGGCTCTCGTCCAGAAGGCCATCGGCTCGCAGCTCACCTGCGTGTACGTCGACCACGGTCTGATGCGCAAGGGCGAGACCGAGCAGGTCGAGAAGGACTTCGTGGCCGCCACCGGCGTCCAGCTGAAGGTCGTCGACGCGGCGGACCGCTTCCTGAACGCGCTGGCCGGGGTCTCCGACCCGGAGCAGAAGCGGAAGATCATCGGCCGCGAGTTCATCCGCGTCTTCGAGCAGGCCCAGGCCGAGATCGTGGCGGAGGCCGCGGGCGGCGAGGACGTCGCGTTCCTCGTCCAGGGCACGCTCTACCCGGACGTCGTGGAGTCCGGCGGCGGCACCGGAACCGCCAACATCAAGTCCCACCACAACGTGGGCGGGCTGCCCGAGGACATCGAGTTCCAGCTCGTCGAGCCGCTGCGCCAGCTGTTCAAGGACGAGGTCCGGATGGTCGGCCAGGAGCTCGGCCTGCCGGAGGAGATCGTCCAGCGCCAGCCGTTCCCCGGCCCGGGTCTCGGTATCCGGATCGTCGGCGAGGTCACGAAGGACCGGCTCGACCTGCTGCGCGAGGCCGACGCCATCGCCCGCGAGGAGCTGACCGCGGCCGGCCTGGACCGTGACATCTGGCAGTGCCCGGTGGTCCTCCTCGCGGACGTGCGCAGCGTCGGTGTCCAGGGCGACGGCCGCACGTACGGCCACCCGATCGTCCTGCGCCCGGTCTCCTCCGAGGACGCCATGACGGCCGACTGGTCGCGCCTGCCGTACGAGACGCTGGCGAAGATCTCCACCCGCATCACCAACGAGGTCGCCGACGTCAACCGCGTCGTCCTCGACGTGACGAGCAAGCCGCCGGGCACCATCGAGTGGGAGTAGTCCCACCCGGACCCGATGGCCGACGCCGCCGCCCCTCCCCGGAGGGCGGCGGCGTCGCCGCGTCCGGAACCGGTCCGAAAACCGGTGGCGTCCCGCGGGGGACTCGTGGGAGGCTCCGCCCTCATGTCCGCAGATGAGATCCGCGCCCTCATGTCCGCCGCCCACAACGACCGTCTGACCTGGAACACCCCGCTTTCCGAAGAACACGCGGCCCAGCTGGTCGCCGCCTGCGATCCCGGCCGGGGGGCGCGGATAGCGGACCTCGGCAGCGGCTGGGGCGAACTCCTGATGCGCCTCGTCGAGGCGGCCCCCGAGTCCACCGGCGACGGTGTGGAGACCGACGCGGAAGCCGTGGAGCGCGGGCGGCGCCTCGCGGTGGAGCGGGGTCTCGCCGAGCGCGTGCGGTTCCACGAGGTGCCCGCGGCCGAATGGACCGGCGGCGACTACGACCTGGCCGTGTCGATCGGTGCCGCGCACGCCTGGCCCGGTTCCACCCCGGAGGCGCTGAAGGCCCTCAAGTCGTCTCTGCGGCCCGGTGGACGGGTGCTGTTCGGCGACGGGTTCTGGGAGAAGGAGCCCTCGGCCGCCGTGCTGGAGGGGCTGGAGGCCGAACCGGGTGACTTCCCCACCCTGCTCGAACTGATCAGGCAGGCCGAGGCCGCCGGGCTGCGCCCGCTCCAGGTGACCGTCGCCGACCAGCGCGAATGGGACCTCTTCGAGGCGAACGCCAATATCGGACGGGGTGAGCGCTGGGCCCTGGCGAACCCCACGCATCCGCTGCACGACGGGGTCGTCGCCGCTGTCGACGCCCGTCGCACCGGTTATTACGGCGGGTACCGGGGAACGCTCGGCCTCGCCTACCTCGTGCTGAGCGCCTGACCCGTACCGAATCGGTGACGTGAGCACTCTGGCCACCTGGGGCGACCGGCGGTAACTTCCGGTTCCGTACGCCCCGGGAGCCAGAGGAGCCGCCGTGTCCGAGCCCGCCGCCACCCCCGTCCCTGCCGCCTCCGTACCCGCCCCCGTGCCCGTGGAGCAGCTGCGGTTCGCGATGCCGCCCGCGCACGCGACGGCCGACGAGGAGCGCGTCCACCGCAAGGAGCGGCTGGCGGGTGCGCTGCGGCTCTTCGGGGAGTACGGGTACGAGGAGGGTGTCTCCGGGCACCTCACCGCGCGGGACCCGCAGTACCCCGACTGTTTCTGGGTGAACCCGTTCGGGGCGCCCTTCGACGGGATCGCCCCGCAGGACCTGATCCTGGTCAACGGTGACGGCCAGGTCGTCCAGGGTCGCTTCCACGTCAACCAGGCGGCGTTCGCCGTGCACGCCCAGGTGCACCGGGCCCGCCCGGACGTCGTCGCCGTCGCGCACACCCACTCCCTGCACGGGCGGGCGCTCTCCGCGCTCGGGGAGCTCATCGAACCGATCACCCAGGAGGCGTGCGCCTTCTACGAGTCCCATGCCCTCTACGACGCCTACACGGGCGTGGTCGTGGACGAGGACGAGGGCCGGCGGATAGCGAGCGCGCTCGGCGGCCACAAGGCGATCATCCTGCGCAACCACGGGCTGCTGACCGTCGGGGACTCGGTGGACGCGGCGGCCTGGTGGTTCCTCACGATGGAGCGTTCCTGCCAGGTCCAGCTGGCGGCCCGGGCCGCCGGGAAGCCCGTACTGATCGAGCACCGGGACGCCGTCGCCACCCGCGAACAGCTCGGCAGCGACCTCGTGGCCTGGATCAACTACCAGCCCCTGTGGCAGCGGATCAGTCGAACATTCTGACGAAACGCGCTGCCCTTTCGCCCCGATGCGGTCCCCGGCCGTCCGGTACGGCACAATTCGCAGAAATCACAGGTGAGTTGGCCGGGAGCCAGAGCGGAAAGGGCGGCGTTCTTCGTGGCGTTGGACGAGGCGAGAAAGAGCAGTACGCACGGCGGTGGCTGTACGTGCGGCGACTGCCCGCACGGAGCGCGCGAAGGGCACCGGCGGGCGGTCGCGGCTTTCCTCGCCAAGCGGGACGAACTGGCCGCGGGCAACGGACTGCCCGCAGGGGTCGCCCAGTCGGCCTCCGCGTCCCGGCAGTGGGTGTCGGACGAACTGACCGAATCGGCCCGCACCGTCGCCGACCGCGGCCGGGAGGCGGGCGACGCCTGGCTCCACCAGGTCTGGCGCAGCACGCTGTTCGTCGTCTGGGGCGCGGTCGCCGCCCTGGTCGTCGGCGAGACCGTCACCGCCATCGGGGCGGGCTGGTCGACCGCCCGCACCGCCGGACTGGTCGCCGGTCTCGTCACCGCGGGACTGCTGACCGGCGCCGCCCGCTTCCACCGGGCCCGCGGCGGCCTCCTCGCCCCGCTGATCGGCGAGGACAACCGGCTCTCCACCTCCCGTACGGTCGCCGCGTCCTGGGTGCTGCTCGCCGTCTTCTCCGTGCTCGTCCTCGCGCTCCAACTGGCGGGCGCCTCCGGGCACGCGGACCGCGACGAGCTGATCGAGGGCCTGGACCTGGTGCGCTCCGCCGGCGTGCTGACCGTGCTCGCGCTGGTCTGCGCCGTCGCCGTCCTCGTACGACGGGTGGTGACCGTACGCGTCCTGGCGCAGCGCCTGCAGAAGCTGCGGGCCGAGCGCCCGCGCGCCGCCGACCTGCTCACGGACGACTCCGGGCGCGGCAGTTTCACCGATGTGCAGTACGTGCTCGTCAGCGCCGTCGCCGTGCTGTTCGCCGCGGTCCGCCTGGCCCGCCGCCCCGAGCAACTGCCGGACCTGCCCTGGGGGCTCGCGCTCCTGGTGGTGGTCTCCGCCGCCACGTACTTCGCGGGGAAGTACGCGGAGGGCGGCCGTCCGGTCATTCTCTCCGTCGTGCGGACCCGGGAGGCCGGGGACCTGGACGCCCCGATCCGGACCGGGGACGACATCGAGATCCGCGGTGCCGGCTTCGTGCCGCCCGGGGCGGGCGGCCCGGACCGGCTGGCCCGGATGGTCGTCAGGATCGGCCGGGTCCACGTCCACGTCCCGCTGATCCCCGTCACCGGCGGCTTCGCCAACCCGACCGACACCGTGCTCACCGTGCCGGTGCCCGTGGAGGTCGAGCCGGGAGTCGTCGACGTCCAGGTCGTCACCGCGGCCGGGGTGGAGACCAACCGCGTCGTCATCGAAGTGACGGACTGACAAACACGCGCGGACATGCACCGGTTGGCTCCCCGACAGTACGATTTGAGCGTCGGGTAAGCGGCGGCGACGGGATGCGTGACCGGGATGACAGTGGACAGCTCAACAACGCCTCCGGCCGGGACGGGCCCTTCGCACCGGGCGCTGCTCCTGTTCGTACCGGAGTACACCTCCACGGCCTGGCAGCCGCTGGACTACCTCGACGACGAGTACCGCGATCTGCGGACCGCGCTCACCGACCAGGGATACGCGATCGACCCGGCCAGTGGCTGCCGGAAGTTCGAGAGCAAGGCACTCGTGCAGGCGATCGCCCGGTTCATCGCCGACGGACGCGACGGCGAGCACCTGATGGTCTTCCTCAGCGGCCACGGCTTCCACCACGACAGCAAGCACTGGTTCGCCGGGACCGACTCCTCCGTCGAGACCTGGAGCGCGCAGTCGCTCTCGACGACCAACGTCGATCTGGAGAACGACTGGGCGGACCAGGCCGAGCGGAGCGCGGCCGGGCAGATCCTCTTCGTCGTGGACGCCTGCCGCGACCGGCTGGAGGACGACCGGAGCGCGTTCAAGGTGCCCGCCGGTACGGACAAGCTCGGCTATCTGATGGCGTGCGAGCCGGAGCGGTCCG